>JBFIPU010000174.1:0-2008 GCA_041609995.1 Acidimicrobiia bacterium | reverse complement strand
GGGTCGGCTCCGTCAGGGCCGGCCCGGACAGGGCGTGAGGGAGGGGGTGGCGGCCGCCAAGTCGGTCGGCTCCATGATGCCGCCGAGGAAACGCCATCCCGTTTGGATGACCTCGGCGTCGATGGCGCCGCTGTCGTCCCGCGGTCCCCGGGCCACCACCGTGACGATTCCCAGGACCCGATCGAGGTCCCAGCATTCGTAACCAGCCTCGTAGGTCGGCCCGGCCGCGACCTCGAAAAAGAAGGGATTGCCGTCGGGGGTCGGGATGGCCCGCCCCGAACATGATGTCAGTTCGATCGGGTACAGCCGCTGGTCGTTGCCGATGCCGGGGTCGATGACGAGCTCGTCGATGCCGTCACCGGTGAGGTCGGCGGCGAATTCGATTCGGAACGACGAACCGTCGGAGAAGGTTTCTTTGCTGTCGGGCGGAAACGCGAACCCATCGAGCCGCCGGGGAGAGGCGTGGTCGATGAGCAGCCACCATGCGCCGGAATGGTCTTGCGCCAACGTACCCGAGATCGGCTCAGCAGTTCGGTCGAAGTTTCCCATGACCGACGAAGTCGGGGTGAGGCTCGACGGCATGGCGACGTAGGAGCAGCTGTCAACGCCGAGATCCCACATGGCAGCAGCGGCAAAGACGCCCTCGACGATGAGCTCGAGTGTGCCTCCGAGCGTGACTCGATAGATGCCCGGATCGGCCGGTGGCTCGCCACAGGCGCCGCTGATCACTTTCACAATGGCCTCGTCGTCGTCCCAGCCGAGTGCAGTGGTCTGTTCCAGGTGCCAGACCACCTCCCCTTCGGCATCGACGAGTGCCGCCGAGGGAACCTCGCACTCAGCCGAATACTGGCCGATCGCATGCGTGTTGTCCGGATTGGCTATGGCGAAAAGCCAGAAGCCGGGGGCCCGCTCGCCTTCTGGGATGGAATAGGGGGTGCGGACCGAAGAGCCCGAAGGCGTATGCAGCATTTCGAACCCGCTGGAGAGATCGCCGCACACGCTGAAGCCGGGTTGGCAGGGCGAGTAGCGGGAGATGCGTTCGGCATCCACCACCCCGGTTTCGAGGACGGAGTAGGCAAGTCCGCCGGCATAGTTGAGGACAAGCGCCGGGAGGTTGTCATCCAACATGAACAGGTTGTCGGATTCCCAGGTGCCGAGTTCGGTCCCGGCCATGTCGTAGAAAATCGTCCGCTGATTCTCGAACACGGCGATGCCCCGGGCGGGGGCGGCGAACTGGGGAGGTGATTGCTCGTCCGGTTCGGCGGGCGCGGCCACCGGAGCGTGGGTCGCGTCTGTCGCAGGAACGGGGACGGTGACAGCAGGCGAGGTCGACGACGCCCCACCCACGGGATCCGCGCAGCCCGACGCCAGGATGGCGAGGAGAACAAACGGGGCGAGGCGCTTCACGGCGATTAGACGGCTGACTGCACGTCGAAGTTCCCCCGTTTCTGGGGCGTTAGCTTGAGGCCATGACCAGCGAAGCCAAGGAACTGTGGCGTGACCTGTCGCTCGATCGGGTGGCGGTTGTGCTACTGGCCGCCAGCGCCGTCTTGTACATCAACCGATTCTGGACACCCGAACTCGACGTCGCCGGCCGCGATCGGTGGGTCCTGTGGGGCCTGGCCCGTTTCGCCACCTACACCATCATTCCGGTTGTCACCCTCAAGGCGTTCCTACGCCAGTCGGTTTCGGATATGGGGGTGAGGCTTCCCAAACCGCGCGACCTGGCGCTGTACGGTTCGATGCTGGCGCTGATGGTGCCGGTGGTGGTGGTCGTTTCCTATCTCGCCGGCTTCCAGGCCAAGTATCCGTTCTTCGTCCCCACCGGGGGCGTCGGGGAGATGTGGCCCTGGTGGATCGCCTATGGACTGCAGTTCGTCGGCCTGGAGTTCTTCTTCCGCGGGTTCATGGTTCACAGCCTCAAGGATGCGATCGGGGGGATGACGGCTGTTTGGGTCATGGTGGTTCCCTACATGATGATCCACTTCACCAAACCCCCGCTCGAGGC
>JBFIPU010000173.1:0-2049 GCA_041609995.1 Acidimicrobiia bacterium | reverse complement strand
TCGGACGGAGAGGGGTTTCGGGCTGGCTCCGGGTGGCGGTGGCACTTGCCACGCTGGTGTCAACGCTGTTCTTCTTCGCCGCACTGAGCGAGTTGCGTCACACCACGTTTTACGCGCCGTCGGCCCATGTCGCCGATGTTCCGGTCAGCACCACCATCGTTCGCCAGGAAGCCTCGAGGGTCCCGGCGGTCCTTCGGAATGCTCACGGGGTGGCGATGCCCGTTGACACGATCGAAGATCTGGAGGCCGCCTGGTACGAGCTGACCAACGGCCTCGGCACCGTTCCCGTCACAGTCGAGGTCGACGGCCTCACCTTCCAGGCCTTTTCGTTCGAAGACCTCTGGACACCGATGGTCGACATGTGGGGGGTCGGCTCCGGCTCCTGACCTGCGGTTCCACTTCGGTTAATCGACTGGCGCGCGTGCGCAGCTAGGTTCGAGGTATCGATCAGGAGCCTCACCGTGAAACGTAGCGATATGCCGATCCCCACCGAGGGGATGACCATTACCCATTTCGTTGTCGCCGATGACGTCGAGAAAACGTCTTGGTTCTATGCCGACGTCCTCGGCGGCGAAATCGTCTTCGCGGCTGAGGGGGCTCCGACCTTTGTCAAGCTCGCCAACACGTGGGTGATCATCAACGCCGGTGGGGGTCCGACCGCGGACAAGCCTGACACGATCCTCGAAACCCCGGCGGATCCCGATCGCGTCAGCGCCTTCATGAACATCCGCGTGGCCGACATCCAGGCGGTGTATGACGAGTGGACCAGCCGGGGGGCAGAGTTCATCACCCCGCCCCTCGACAATGGGGGCTTCGAGCTCCGGTGTTATGTGACAGATCCCGACGGCCGCATCATCGAAGTCGGCCAGTCGACCGGGATGACGGAGTTCCTCGGCCTCGAGGACTGATTCAACCTCGAGGTCGCCGGCCGGCGCGGTCTGGCTAGCGTCTGTCCATGGTCAGCCGCCGAACCCGATTGTTCGAGGCGCTGATCCGTGCCGTCGCTCTGAAGCGCAGGCTCGCCAGGATCGAGAAACTCTCCGACGACCCGGATCGGCTGGGGCGACACCTGCGCACACTGCGCCGGTTCGATCGTAAGGCTCCGCCGCGGTCCATTCGGCGTTCTTGGCACCACGAGCAGCTCGCCGTCGAGGGGTTCGGTCTTCATCTGCTCACGCGAGCCGGCAACGACGCCAACCCGCTGATCCTCTACCTGCACGGCGGCGGATATCTGTTGGGCCCGTCGGCGGCCGAGTGGTCGATGCTCGCCAAGGTTGCCGCCGCCGCCAAGACGAACTTCGCGCTCTTCGACTATCCGAAGGCCCCCGAGCACGCAACATCCGAGACGATCCGCCTCACCGCTCAGGCGTTCCTGCTTCTGACCGACCGGCACGGGCACGCCGACGTGACGCTGTTCGGCACGTCGGCCGGCGGGGGCCTGGCGCTCGTTCTGATGACGCATCTGCGCGATCACGGCAGGCCCCAGCCGGGCCGGGCAATCCTGCTGTCGCCCGCAGTCGACTTGTCCCTCCCGGAGGACACTTCGGCCCTGGAGGCGGGCGACGCCATTCTGGCGCCGGCCTTCGTGCGGACGGCCGGTGCGTTGTACGGACCCGGGCTGGGTCTCACCCATCCTGACGTGTCGCCCACCTACGCCGATCTGCAGCGACTGGCGCCACTGCATGTGTCGTGGGCGGGGCCGAGATCCTCCTGCCGAGTACGGAGACGTTCGTCGCCCGGGCCGGCGCGGCCGGCATCGACGTCCACCTCATTATCGAAGAGGATCAGCAACACGCCTGGCCCACGGCTCCTACCCCGGAAGGGGCCCGGACCATCCAACAGATGGCTGAGGCGATCACGGGCTGAGTTCCGGTATCAGTTGTCCGCTTCGCTCCCGGTTGGCGGCGTTCAGTCACCCAATGCCGGGTCGGTGCCAACCGCCTCATCATCCGTACTCGACTCGATGGCTCGCGCGTCGGCAATGCTGCGCATCTCTGCTGCCACTTCGGGGAAGCCTGCCAGCACCCGATCGAGACCGGCCCGGTCGAG
>JBFIPU010000172.1:0-2633 GCA_041609995.1 Acidimicrobiia bacterium | reverse complement strand
GTCAGATCCAGATCAGTGACAGCACCTATCAGTTGATCAAGGACGATTATCACTGCCAGGCCCGGGGAGAGATCCCGGTCAAAGGCAAAGGCACCATGCACACCTGGCTCCTCCACCATGCCGGTCATCGTCCGGCGACAGCATCGACCACAATCGAGGCCGACACCGGGAGCCCATGACGTGACCATGAGGCACCGTTTTCGGCTTGCCGGGGAATCGTCGTTGCGCTCCACTGTCTCTGAGACATCGGCACCGCCATCGGAAGCAGCCATCTGGGCATTTGATCGGGTCAAGACCTCGGGCGAGACGTACCCAGATCGCGCCATAGGGTTCTGACGGCCATGACGTTCGAAGGGTTGAAGCGCCGTCTGTATCTCGTTGCGTTCGTCGACGAGTTCGGGCCCTTGTATGTCGTCTATACGCTGTGGTTCAACGACAACGGCGTCTCAACAGCGCAGATTTCGGCAGCCTTGCTGGTGTGGGCCGTGTTCGCACTCGTGTTCGAAGTTCCCAGCGGCGCCCTCGCCGACCGGGTGGATCGACGGCACCTCATCGGGTGGGCCCTGGTGACCAGGATGGTCGCGATCAGTGTGTGGCTGGTCTGGCCGACGTTCGCCGGCCTGCTGGTGGGGGCGATCCTGTGGGCCGCCCACGACGCCACCGCCAGCGGAGCGTGGGAGGCGATGATCCACGATCAAGTCTCGGCCGTGGGTCACGCCGATGGCTACCAGCCCGTCATGGCCCGCATCGGGCAGTTCGGCCACATCGGTCTCGCAGCCGGAACGCTGCTGGGTGCGTGGTTGCTGTCCGAAGGAGTTGGCATCGAGGCTCTGGGTTGGTTGACGGCGGCCGTGCATTTCGGGTCGATCGCCGGCGTTCTGTCCCTCCCTGACGCCGGCCGTATTGTCGCCGGCGCCCAACCGCCCGAGCCGGCCCCCTCGACGCCCGGTACCGGCCCGATCGCGGGCCCGATCCTGTCTGACGTCGTCCGTGGAAGGCAACGCAAGTCGCTGGCGGCCTGGTGGGCGACCCTCCGTCAGGGCGTCGATGACGCCCGGCACACTCCCGTGATCGCCAGGCTGGTCGTGATCGGTGCGATGTTGGAGGGGTTATTCATCCTCGATGAGTATGTTCCGCTCGTCGCCCGCGCCCGGGGGGGCGCCGATTCGACTGCGCCGATCATCGTGTTCGTCGTGTGGATCGGCCTCCTCGTAGGTGGTGAGATTGCCGCTCGTCGGACCACAATCAGCAGCCCGGTATTGGGTATGGCGTTGATCGCGGGTGTTGCGATCACCACCCTCGCCTACATCGCATCTTCGGTGTGGGCGCTCATGCTGGTCGCGGTCGGTTATGCCACACTCGAACTCGTGTGGATCGCATCCGACGCCCGGATGCAAGAGCGAGTCCCGTTCGCCACCCGGGCGACGGTCACGAGCGTTCGTGGTTTTGGCGGTGCCACGGTCAGCTTGCTCGCATTCGCCATCATCGGGCTCATGTCCGATGGCGACGACCCCACCCCGGGGCATTTCGTGGTACTCGCCGCCCTGATCGTCACGGGCGCGCTCGTAGTGCGATGGCTGCCAAAGCCGGTCCAGCAGGACCCGTGAGCCACGATCGTGTCGCGTCCGCAAAGAAGCGGCTGACGCCCGCTGTCTTGTGATCGACGACTAGTGATCGGCGGCTGATTCGGACCCCGACACTTCGCAGGGTCGACTGTGGAGCTGACGGACGTTGGGCTGGACTGCAGTGGCCAGGTCTGCTACGAGCCGGCAGTTGGGTATGTGCGCTCAGCCGGCACGAGATCGAGAACGGTTATCGTCCATCGGGCTGGCGAGTTCCAGATGGCTACCGGGATTGCGGGCCTTGCCCGGCGTTTGTAGTGGACCCTGATCCCTGCGCTGATTGTCCCGTTGGTGGTGAGGGTGATGGGGTGGCGGGCGAGGCGGGAAATGGTTCTAGACAAGCGAAAGGGCCCCCAAGGGGAGGGGGCCCTTTCGTTTTGGGATATCGAGTGGGTTACGGCAGGAGGACACCGTCGAGCACGTGGATGACTCCGTTGGAGGTGAGGATGTCGGTGACGGTGACCTCGATCCCGTTGATGGTGACGGTGTCGCCATCCACCTTGATCATGATGTCGGCACCGTTGACGGTGCTGACGCTTTCGGAGAGCATCGGAGGCCGGGTGACATTTTGTGAAAAGAATCACAAAAAGCTCAACGGTCCCCCACTGCCCCTCTCCTGCCTTCGGCCTGCTAGCCACGGAACGCTCGGCGTTCCCACCTTCCCCCACGGCGAGGTGGAGCCGAGCCTGTACACAATGGTCCCCTGCCGGGAGCTGACGCAGTCAGCGGAGGCGGGGGAAGGTACCGCTGCGAAACGAAGTGGAGCAGGGGTAGGGGGAACAAGAACCGATCAGCCTGTAAAGAGGGACTACTGGTTGAAGCGACAACTTCCAGCCACACCAGATGTGGTCTGCTTTTCTGCCCCCTACCCCTCTCCGGCCTTCGGCCTCCCAGCGGTACCTTCCCCGAAGCAACTCGAAGAGTTGCCCTCCGGTTCCCCCGGGAACCTCCCGCTGGGGGACCATTGAATAGGGTGACCTCGCGTATCGCCAATGTTTCCCCGTCGGGCGG
>JBFIPU010000171.1:0-2703 GCA_041609995.1 Acidimicrobiia bacterium | reverse complement strand
AGCGCTGTCGGTAAAGCGCTTCGACGTTCCCGAGCCTTGCTACCCAGAGTGGCCGAATCACGAGCATGCTGCCTTCACACGGCAGAGGTCACTGGTTCAATCCCAGTAGCGCCCACCACCCGGGACCCCCGGTCAGCGGGGGCGTCAGCCCTGGAGCCGGAGGCCGTCTGGTTGATTTCTCTGCATCGACGACCTGGCCGGATTCCCCAATCCGGTCGGCACCGAGCCGCGCCTCACAGTGGTTCGCCGTTCTCTTCTCCGCCTGGACGATGGCGGCCAGCCAACAGCTCGAGGTTGGTAATGCGATAGCGGAAGAACTCGCCCTCGTGCCATCGGTTGGTGCCGTCGTGCCAGCCGAGTCGTCCTTGGCTGGGGATGGTGACGCCGTCGAAGGTGGCATGGGCGGTGAATTCGCCGCCGAAGGTGTGGACTCCGAACTGGCCGGTGCCGTCAGGGTCGCCCCACCGGTCGAACGTCACCGACCGGATGCGCCGATCGCGCCAGTGAACCTGACCAGGGGACTGCTCAGCAATCGGGACTCAAGCAGTCGCGGGCCCAAGCAAACTGGTGTCGGCGGGTTCCGTCAGTGTGCCGTCACAGTGTTCTGCCGCCGGCCAACCAGCAGGTAGGTGGCCATTTCGCCCTTGCCTTTCACTGAGATCACGCCGCGGGGCTCGCAAACGAAGGTGTCGCGTATCAGCTCATACGTACTTGCGCTTACTTGGATGGCTCCAGCCAGTCCCTCCGATTCCATGCGACTGGCCGTGTTGACCGAATCGCCCCACAGGTCATAGGCGTACTTGTGGGTCCCGATGACCCCGGCAACCACCGGCCCTGAGCTGATTCCTATGCGCAGCTCGATCTGATGGCCATCGAAGCTGTTGGAGGCAACGAGATCGCGCATCTGCAAAGCCAGCTCGGCGAGCGACTCCGCATGGTCGGGTCGGGTGACCGGCACCCCTGCCGCCACCATGTACTCGTCCCCTACCGTTTTGATCTTCTCCAAACCCAGCTCATCGACGAACCGATCGAACGTGGAGAACACCTCGTTGAGAAGTCCGATTAGCTCCGATGGGTTCATGCCGGCGGACATCGGCGTGAAGTCGACCACGTCGGCAAAGAGCACCGAGGCCGCCTCGAAGTCATCGGCGATCATGCTCTTCTCGGTTTTCAGCCGCTTGGCTACCTCGTCGGGAAGAATGTTGTGCAGCAGTTCGTCGGATTCCCGCTGGTAGCGATCTCGCTGGCGGACGAAGTACGCCATCGTGGCAAAGATCAGGACGGTCACTCCGCCAAGGTTGGCTGCCAGCTCACCCGCGCTCGCTTCGACTGTGTAGGTGGGCTCTATCCAGTTGGGCAGCGCTGCCGAGGCCACCACGCTGGCGAGAAAGAAGCCGAACCACCCCAGTGCCGCCCGCAAACTCAGCGCCACCAAGGCCCCGAGCACATTCATCATGCCCCACATCAACTGACCGGACGAACGCAACAGGCCGCCGAGCAAGATCGTCTCCACAAGAACAACCACCGACACCGAGAGAAACAGGGCGTTGAGGATTCCCGGGAACCAGCGCGGCTTGAAATACAGGAGCGTGTATGCGGTCAAGATCGCCCCGGCCGTCAACCAGGCGGTTACGGCCAGCCATGCCCGGTCCGCACCGAGTTCATCGAAGCCCGATAGCAGGTTGATAGCCAGGAACACGACGGACACTCCCACAGTGATCCGCCGCCTGCCCCGTTTGGTGTCGGGCTCCTCTGGGTACGAGCCGATGGAGAGGACACGCTCCCACGTTCTTCGCAGGCGGCCACTGACAGCCATGCGACCACGATAGGCCATCATGGCGCCACCAGCGTGGAACGCGTCACCCTCCTATGGGCGAAAGACCTGTCGTCCATCCAGGTCCGCGGCTGGGTAGTGAGTACCCGTCCCGCCCGGTGAGCCTCGGAAGGGCTGTTCATGCTCCCCGGGCATGATCACCCGAAACACCCCTCCTTGGGCCGAAGTTACCTAGGCGGGAGCGGCGGCGATGTAGTCGATTTCTATCAGCCACTCGGGACGGGCCAAACCGGCTACATACATCAGGGTGGAGGCCGGGCGGTGGTCGCCCAAAGCCTCGTCTCGCACCTGCATCGCTCGGGGTGCATCTTCCCGATTGATCAGCAGCATGTTCAGCTGCACGATGTTGGTGATGTCCATCCGGGCCGCTGCCAACACCTCACGCATGTTGTCCCACACCAGCTGGGCCTGGTCCACGATCCCCTTCCCGACGGTGCCGTCTGCGGCTACCCCGGTCTGGCCGGCTCCTTGCGGTGAAGAACCTGGCCCTCTCCGACGTCCCGAATGTCGATGAGTTTCCAACCTTGGTCATCCCTCTGATCTCGCCCCCCTCGACCAGGAAGGTCCAGGTGGAGTCCCAGGTGATGCCAGCCGGTCCAGTGAGGTCGTCGTAGACGAGAACTGTGAACCCACCGGTTTACCAGAAGCGTGCTATGACATAACCAGTGCCGCGTCGGGCGTCTTCTCAGTGCTCCCCGACGGACCCATCAATACGCTGAATAACTTCCTGCTTTACTCCACCGTTGATTGCTCCGGTCCGCCAGAGGACTTCACAGGCATTCCCGTTGCCCTCGTCCAGGCTCCCGATGAGAGCACAGCTCTTGCGATCTTTGATGGCTTGTCTGTCGATCCGGGATTGAGCCGGCTCT
>JBFIPU010000170.1:0-2718 GCA_041609995.1 Acidimicrobiia bacterium | reverse complement strand
CTCATGATGGACTGCACCGAACTCCAGACCGTGGGGGAGTTCACCTGCCGGGTGCGCTACCACAACGTCTTGACCGACGCCATCGGTTTCACCGACGGCGGGGACACCAACACTGTTGTCGTCAACGACGGGGTCATCACCACCTTCGCGTTCCCCGAGCACACGGGGATGCTGGTGAGTGTGGCTGCCTACTTTGCCCTCGAATCGGGGATCGAGGTCTCCGAGGAGTGTTTCGGCTTGGGCCCGTTCCCCGAAACTTGCGCGGCTATCCAGCTCGGAGACGTCGAAGGATGGGCAGCCTTCCACGAGACGTTGTGGCCGGAGCTCGAACCCAGTCTGATGTCCGAGCTAGAGGGCGCGTTCTATGCAACAGAAGCATGTGATGAGCCATCGGCGGAGTGCCGGGCGGCGATGTTCGAGATCTTCAGATCCTGGGTCCTTGGCCAGAAGTAGGAGAGCGAAACTGGCGAGGGGGGCGTTGGTCCCCCCTCGCCGGTAAAACAGAAAGGGACAAAAGAATTGGCCAGCTACCCGGTTTACCGGTCTGCTGGGAAGAGGTCCTGGAAACGGCCGAGTGACTCGTCGCTGCCGACGATGATCAGGCTGGCGTCGGGGGGAAGGGGCTCATGGGGGTCGGGCGTGATCGTGGTGCCTGCCACCGTCTGAATCGCCACCACGTTGCAGCCGGTCTGGCGGTGTAGATGGGTGCCTGCCAGGGTGCGGCCAATGAGGCTGAGCGGGACCCCGGTCCTGACAACCCTGAGTCCCTCGGCGATCAGGACCGTCTCGCCTCCGCGGAACTCGTTCCAGATGGTGGTGGAACCGGTGGCGGCATATGAGAGGACGGCGTCTGCGCCGGCTCGATAGAGAGTGGAGACATTTCGGTCGAGCCGGGCCCGGGCGACGATCCGGCTCTGGGGCCTGAGGCCCCGGCAGTACCGGGTCAGGTAGACATTGACGTCGTCATCATGAGTGGTGACGAGCACCGCCTCGGCGTCGTTGATTCCTGCTCGGTCGAGCACGGCACGATCGGCGGCATCACCTATCACATACGGGACACCTTCTCGCTGCCTTTCGGGCAGCTTCTCAACGATCGTGTAGTCGATACCGGCCTTCTCGTACGCTCGCCCTATCGCCCGGCCAACCCGGCCGCCGCCGATGATGACCGCGCTGAGCTCTTCACGGAACCCAGCGGCATGACGTTCGTCGAAGGCGGAGAGCTGGTCTTCCGATCCTGCGAGTAGGAGAATCGTCGAGGTCTCGAGCCGGGTGTCCGCAGTGGCGATCTCGAACTCACCTCTTTGCCAAACCCCAACGATGCCCACTCCGAGCCTGGCTCGGAGCTTCGCCTCGGCCAGGGTCTGGCCGACGAGGTCCGTCCCTACGACACCTGCCTCGGCAATGAGGAGATCGCCGAACCTGCCGATCGCTTGGGTTCTTCCGCCCAGACCCATCGACCGGGCGGCCATCGCCGTACCCAGGATCTCACCCAACTGCACCACGCGGTTTACCCCGGCGATCTCCAGAATGTCAACCGATGCCGGGGAATTAGCGGTGGCGACGACGGTGACGTCGGATGTGATCTCCCTAACCGTGAAGGCGATGTTGGTGTTGGCCGGGTCCGAACGGGATGCAACCACCATGCCGGCGTGCTCGATTCTGGCGTTGGCATAGGTGCGGGGATCGTCGAGCTCTCCGACCAGCACATTTCGGCCTTCGTCGTGGAGGCGCCCCGCCTCGTCTACGTCCTCGACGATTATCACGTATTGGACGTTGGCCTGGTCGGACCGCTCGACCAGTGCTGCCTCGACTGGGCCCCACGCAGTGAGCAAGATATGGCCACTGACATCGGCTCGGATGGATCGCGGGGCCCGTCGACGTTCCCGCTCCGCCATCCAAGGCGTGAAGACGAACTGGATGAAGATGAACGGCAGCATCACCAGGAGGAAGGTCGAGCCGGAGAGCAGAACCACCACCGAGAAAATCCGACCCGCATCCGACTCGAAGGTGATGTCACCGAAGCCGAGCGTGGTCATGGTGGTGAGGGTCCAGTAGATGCTGGTGGGCCACGAATAGGAGCGGCCCTCCACTTCCATCAGCTCGTGGAAGACGGCGCTGAACACGGTGACGACGACCATGAGAATGGTGATCAGTGTGACCAGAACTCGGGTCCGTCGCCTGCGCTGGGTTCGCTTGGCCATCCGCTGGGCACGATCCGTGGAACTCACCTCAGGGGAGGGGAGTGGACGCTCGGTCATGCGTTCCACGACTTGGGCGATGGTCACCCCGAGCGACTTCAGCACGTCTCTGTTCCCATCACGCCAGCATCCCCCTCCGGGGCGAGCGTTACAGCAAGCCCGCTCGATACCGCCGGTTCCGCGCACCGGGAGCCGCCAGGTTCGGCTGGCGTTCTTACGTTATTTGCGGGCATCGTTGACCAGTCGCACAAGGGCTTCGATGTTCTTGGTCGTAGTGCGGTGGCTGGTGATACATGCCCGGATGGCGGGCCGACCTGCGAGGTGGGTGGTCGAGATCCACGCCTGTCCCGAAGCCACTATGCCGTCAACGATCCGTTGGTGATAGTCGGCATCCTGAGGTTTGCTCGCATCGCCGAAACAGACCAGCGGGAGCGGCGTTCGGTTGAGAATCTGCCAGCCATCAGCGGCTAGGCCTGCCCGTAACTGGTCTGCGATACCGGCGTCGTGTTCGAGTTGATCG
>JBFIPU010000169.1:0-2739 GCA_041609995.1 Acidimicrobiia bacterium | reverse complement strand
TCAATCCCCTCCACCGGGGGCATGTCGCCGAAGTTCCAGTGATGTTGCGGCACACCCCGCTGGACTGCCAGCAAAAATGCGGCGTCGGCATGGTGGTTGGGCTCGTAGACAACGGAGAGGAACGACGGACCCTGGTCGGTGCCCCTCAGGTCCTCCCCATGGCACTCGGCGCAGAAATGGCGGTAGGCGTCGGCACCGGCGCTCAGCTTCTCCACGGAGGCGCTCGGCTCGGCGGATTGTGTGGCGACTCCCCCTTCGGAACAACTGGCGAACAACACCAGCACACCGACCAGCGCTCGGCGCACCATGCGGCTCATCGAGCACCCCAATCCAGGGGGACGACACCAGACCGAAAAGCAGTCGGAGCGATCAACGTAAACGACCTTTCCGGCTACGAACGCTGCCTTCCGGCAACCGCGCAATCGTTTGGCAGCGGTTGGGGTCGGTGCAGTCCGCAGGGTCGAGCTGTCGGGCGCGCCGGGTGAGGTCGACGAGAAGCGTTCGCGCATCCCGGAGGTTCTGGATTTGACGATCCAAATCGTCGAGATGGCTCTCCAGCAGCTCCACGACATGGCCGCAGGTGCCGATGCCTTCGCTCCGCAACTCGACGATCGACGATATCTCAGCCAGGGTGAGGCCGGTCGATTGAGCATCCCGGATGAATCGGAGGCGCTCGACTGCCTCGTCGCTGTACACCCGATATCCATTCGGCGCTCGTCCCGGCCGCGGCAGCACGCCGATGTCCTCGTAGTACCGGATGGTTTTGGTCGGAACCCCGGTGCGGGCGGCCAATTCCCCGATACGCATTGTTCGATCATACCGGTTGACATTCCAGCGGACTGGAAGGTGTACGATCGTCTGATAACGGGAAAGCCGAATCATGCCTCTTGACACCGACCCGGCCGATAGCCGTCCGACGGGCACGCCGGGTTCGCCGCACCACCATCACCAGCCCGACCGGAGTGCTCACACTCTCCAGGGGACGCCAGCCGCGGTCGACCACGACGCCCATCGAGAACATGGCGACCATTCCTCAACCCAGGGCACCGCCCACCCGACCCACGAGGGGCATGACAAACATGAGGGCCACACCCCCGAGATGTTTCGTGACCGGCTGTGGGTGAGCCTCCTCCTCACCGTCCCGATCCTGTACTTCTCGGAACAGATCCAGGCCTGGTTCGGGTTCGAGGCCATCGACTTCCCGGGGCGTTCATGGGTGAATCCGATCCTGGCAACCGTCCTGTTCTTTTACGCCGGCATCGTCTTCCTCAGGGGCGGCCGGCACGAGCTGAAGGCCCGGGCGCCGGGAATGATGATCCTCATCTCGCTGGCCATCACTGTTGCTTACGTCTACAGCTTGGCAGTGTCGCTGGGCCTCGACGGTGACCCGTTCTACTGGGAGCTGGCGACACTGCTCGACGTCATGTTGTTGGGTCATTGGATGGAGATGCGCTCAGTCCAAACGGCCTCGCGGGCGCTCGAAGAGCTGGCCGAGCTGGTACCGAGCACGGCCCATCGACTCGAGGCCGACGGGTCCGTGGTCGACGTAGCTGTCGAATCGCTTGGTGAGCACGACCGCATCATGATTCGGCCGGGTGAGCAGGTGCCGATCGACGGCGAGATCATCGAGGGCGACTCGAGTATGAACGAAGCCTTTCTCACCGGCGAATCGCGCCCCGTCGCCAAGGCACCCGGCGACGAGGTGGTGGCCGGAGCCATCAACGGCGAGGGCGTGTTGACCGTCGAGGTGACCCGCACGGGCGACGCCACCACGCTGAGCCAGATCATGCGGCTCGTCGAAGAGGCACAGGCCAGCCGCAGCCGCTTCCAGGCGCTGGCCGACCGGGCGGCCTTCTGGCTCACCCTGATCGCCGTCGGGGTCTCGATTCCCACGTTCATCGCCTGGCTCGTGTTCGGAACCGCCGGCATCACGTTCGCGGTGGCCCGGGCCGTGACGGTCTTGGTGATCGCCTGTCCGCACGCGCTGGGTCTGGCGATCCCGTTGGTGACAGCCAACGCAACCTCGATTTCGGCGCGCAACGGGATACTCGTCCGCAACCGCGAGGCCTTCGAGCGAGGACGCGACATCGGATTCGTGGCCTTCGACAAGACCGGCACGCTCACCGAGGGACGATTCGAAGTCGCTCGGGCAGGGGTGGACGGGATCTCCGAGGATGAGGCGTTCCGGATCGCGGCCGCTTTGGAACGGGGCTCAGAGCACCCCCTCGCAGCCGCCATTGTCGCAGCAGCAGAGGCACGCGGAACCAATCGGGTGTCGGCCACCGACGTCGAAGCCATACCTGGCCATGGTCTGGAAGGAACGGTGGACGGCACGCGCTACCGCATCGGTCGTCCGGAATGGGCTGAGGAACTGTCCATCGATCTCGATGGTCTCGCCCCCACCCTGGCGGAGGCCGACCAGCGAGGAGAGAGCGCCGTCGTGCTGATGGATGAGCGACGGGCTCTGGCGGCGTTGGCGATGGCGGACAAGGTGCGAGACAGTGCCCGGGAGACGATTGCGCGCCTGCAGGAGATGGGAGTGGAGCCGGTGATGATCACCGGCGACGCCGAGGCCGTGGCCCGCACCGTCGCGGCAGATCTCGGCATCGACCGCTTCTACGCCCGGGTATTGCCGCAGGACAAAGCCCGAATGATCCGTGATCTCAAGCAAGAGAAGCCCACTGCGTTCGTGGGCGACGGGATCAACGACGCACCCGCATTGCTCGAGGCTGACCTGGG
>JBFIPU010000168.1:0-2891 GCA_041609995.1 Acidimicrobiia bacterium | reverse complement strand
GGTTCGACGCCGCCGGCCTCGAACGCGCGCTCGTCAGCTACGACGAGGCCGAGGCAGCTCGGGTGCAGCCAGCGCTCTCCGACGTGCCCGCCAAGGCGGCGCTGGGCAAGGGCCGCACCAGGTGGTGCCTCGGGCGGGCGACTGGGTCGGCCGGCATGTTTCAGGCCGCCGAGGCCGACCTGCTAGCGGTGATTACCGAATACGAGGTTGGCAACCGTCGGATCGCCGAATTGGCGGCTGAGGCCCACGCGAATCTCGCGCTGGTGTATGTGGCGGGCGCAGGCTCAGACGCCAACCAGCGGGCGGCCGAGGGACTGGAGGCGGCGATCGACCTGACGAGAGCCGAAGATCGCCTCGGCCGATTCTCCGGTCTGCTTGGCACCGTGCTTGCCGACGCCGGCGACCGGGAAGGCGCGGTGGCGGCCCCAACGACGGCGTTGGGACTCGTCGAGGACCCGGAGCGGCGAGCCACGTACCAAGGGATGCTCGAGGCCCTCGAGGCCGAGTCCAGCCGGTGATCGGGCAGCGTGTCTCTTCCGCGCTAAGGAAGATCACCACCCTTGGCGGCACGGGCCGATTCGGGAAATCGACAATGGACAATTTGAGGATTCATTCCTCAGCAGTTCCCACTACTCCCCCAAGCGTCGGCTCCTCCATTCCCAGCGCGATGTTCCACGTGACGGAGAGTGGGGCCCTGGCTTACTCTCTAGAGGAGTACGCTTGTGAGAGGCTTAGAGAGGGGAGTTTGCCATGACTGATCGCACTAGAATCCGCTGTGCGCACGATCGAGACCGGCTGCTAGCCACCTTGCTTGTCATTGTTTCTACCGTTTTTCTGTCGGTTGCGCCTGCTGGGGTGGCCGGAGCGCTCGAGGTTCCGATCGGCAGTACCTTGACCGTCGGCGACACACTCTTCGTGCGTTTCCACCTGGTCGAGGTACCCGACCCCTTCAATACCGTCAGCGTGCGCCTGCAGCCGTCGCAGGATCTGACCGGGCAGAACATGACCGTAACTCTCTACAACGACGACCTCGAGCAGCTCGGCTCGAGAACCTCCAACTTCTTCGGAGTGTCCTCTTCGGTGGGTTTCGTGGACCCCTCGGTTGACTTGAGTTCAGTCCGTGAGGGCCACCCGGGAATGGTTTCATATACGCTCAACAGTGGGGCCGACATTGTCGTTTCGAATGTCGAATTGTTCCTCGGCTTTACGAGTCCTAGCGGAGGCAGCCTGTTGCCTATTGGTGGGACGTTTACGTTCGCGATCAACCAACTACCGGCGGCGCCGGGACCCTTGCCTCCAGCGCCAGTGATGATCAGGCAGAAGACAAGACTGACCGCAGATCATTTTGGGAGCATCGTTATCGAAGCTGACGGGGTAGCTCTCAACTGTGACGGACATTCCATCACCGGAGTCCAGCATGGCGCCGGCATTCTCCTCGACGGCAGGACCGGGGTAACAGTCGAGAACTGTGTTGTTTCCGGCTTTCAGCATGGGTTCAGTCTTCGAGATTCGGATCGCAATCGCCTCAAGGGGAACACAGCCAACAACAATGGGGAAGGCTTTTCACTCGAGAACTCGAACAGGAACTCCCTAGTAGCAAACGCGGCGACATCAAATGCTGGCAGTGGATTCTCCGTGTTTGGTGCATCCTCCAAGAACACGGTCGAAGCGAACGTGGCGGCCGGCAACAGCGGCTCAGGTTTCTTCATTGACAGTGGATCGTTTGAAAACGTCGTTAAGGCGAACCAAGCAACCGCAAATAGGGACGGGTTCACAATTGACGCTGCAACTGGCAACACCATCAAAGCTAATGCTGCAACCGGCAACACCCGCTACGGTTTTCTCGCGGCAGAAGCCAGGGACAATCTGTTCAAGGCGAACGAGGCATGCAGCAACCTGGTCCTCGACGCGTTCCAGTTCGGAGGCACGAATACGTTTAAGCACAACGACTTCTGTACGACGGGCGGAGTCTGACGGAAGCGTCTCCCCGCGGGCGCAGCGAAATGTCGGAACAGGTTGGCGTGAGCCAGTCTGGAAGGGGTTTCCGTAGCAAATGGACAAGACGCGTCGGCTTCGATCTCTCCGGAGGCCACAACAAGTATCACGGCGCCGCTCGCCGGGGCAAGACCAAGAAGGAGGCCATCCGGGCGCTGAAGCGACGGCTGTTCGACGTCGTCTACCGCCACCTCGTCGCCGACCAGCAGCCGCGTTAGGGCCCCGGGGGCACCCAGGAACGTACCTGAGCAGATTCGTTGCTCTGTGCGCCGGCTTTTCCGCTCAGTCACGCCGGGCCGCACCCAACGTACACCACGACCGCCACCGACGGTCTGCGTCGCCACGTCCGAACAGACCCCCTTCACACAAAGAGGCTTCGATCTGCGCGCTTCGGTGGAGCGGGCGTCATCGATCAGATCGGTAGCTCGGTGATGTCACGTCGCCGAGCAGAGGAGGGGCCCCGATGGCTCCGGATGCGATGACCGTGCGCCTGCACCTACGACGAGTTCGGGTGCTGGCCGTGTTGGTGGAACCGGTGGAACAGCTGGTGGTTGCGGTGGAGGACCTCCGGCGGGTGGTGCGCTGCCCGCACTGTGGGTTCAAGACCGCGGTGGTGCACGATCGCCGCGAGGTGAAGGTCTACGACGTCGCGCAGGGACGACCGACGACGCTGAGGTGGTGCCGTCGGCGGTGTCAGGTGCTCGAACGGGCCGATTCCCAAAACGCCGAAATCCCCCGTCGCTACGGGGGATTTCGGGGTGGGCGCTACTGGGATCGAACCAGTGACCTCTGCCGTGTGAAAGCAATCCAGGGGGTCAAGCGCGAATTGGTGAAACCCGAAATCGTCAATTATCTATTGGGTTTTCGGGCTTCACTAGTTCCCGCTGGTTCCCGTC
>JBFIPU010000167.1:0-2953 GCA_041609995.1 Acidimicrobiia bacterium | reverse complement strand
GCAAGGTGACCGAGATCTGCCTCCAGTACGCCCTCGAGACCAATCAGGAGGCGGGCGTCTGGGGAGGTTACGCCGAAGACGAACGGCGTCGCCTGCGCAAGCGCTGGCTGGCCGAACGACGGCGCGCCAGGGTCGGCGTCTGAGCTTCCCTTCACCCGCTCCCTTCTCAGAGTTCAATGAATGCGAAGACGGTCGGGCGGTCCTACATCAACCACACGGAAACCAGAGTACGCGGCGGCCGTCGGCCTGCTCGATTAGCATCCACGATCTTCTGATCGGCTTGAGATCATCGTCCAAGGTCCGGCACCCGGGCCGGAACCATGGTCGCAGAACGTTTCGAGCCCACCTCAGATCCGACCCCCGGTCACGCCCTTCCGTGCTGGCCGAGCTCGTGATCACGGCTTCGCACGTCGCTCGATCCCAAATGCCGCATCGGTCTCGCGGCAAACTCAGCTGATCGGCAGACAGGAGACAACATGAGTCAGTATTCCCAGAGGCTTGCGCATGTGAGCGAGCAGATCCATGGGGCGTTCGGGGGTGATACGTTCGGCAAGCGCGCCGAGATGTTCGCCAGGTTCTTCGGCACCCCAAGGTTCTTGATCGGTCAGACGATCGTTGTCGTCGCATGGATCGTCACAAACGTGATCGCGGTGTCGATGCGGTGGGATCCGTACCCATTCATCCTGCTCAACCTCGCGTTCTCGCTGCAAGCCGCTTACGCAGCACCCCTCATCCTGCTGGCCCAGACCCGACAAGCGGACCGAGACAAAAGACTGAGCGACGCGGACACCCAACACAGGGAGGAGTTGGCGTCAAGCGCGATTCAGCAGCTCGAGACCTCGATGGTGCAGATCGAAACCCTCCAAGCTCTGCTCGAGACAAACACCAGACTCACCGAACAGGTCGAGCGGCTGACCCGTGAAATCCATGGCGAAGTAGTGGTCGCTCAGTAACCCAGAAATCAATGCCGTCATCGGCTAAAGGCCGACAATCCGCTCCCGGTCCCCTTCGATGTGAACGTAGGCGATGTGGGCCGCCACCACCCCGATCTTGTCGCCGTGGGAGTCGACCCACACGAGGCTGCCGCCGTCTTTGAGGGCGTCTTCGATCGACTTGACGAAGGACTTTTCGTCCTCGACCTCGACCTCGATCTCCCGGGCCGAGTTGAGGATGCCAATTCGTACGTTCACAACGCCTCCTAGCTGATGACGAGTTCGGGGTGGGCCCGCAGGCGCGGCTTCAACGCCTCGACCGCCTCGGCGATGGACCGGAATGCCTGGGCCGCCTCGGACTCGGGGGCGGCGAGCGAGACCGGGACGCCGCCGTCGGCGCCTTCCCGCATGGCCGGCAACAGGGGAACCTGGCCCAGAAGCGGCACCCCGAGTTGGTCGGCCAGCGTTTGGCCTCCCCCGGCTCCGAAGATCTCATACTTGCGCCCATCGTCGCCCGTGAAGTAGCTCATGTTCTCGATCACGCCGAGCACCTCTTGATTGACCTTTTCCGCCATGAGGCCGGCGCGCTTGGCGACCCGCTGGGCCGTGGGCTGCGGGGTGGTGACGACCACCATTTGGGCGCGGGGCAGAAACTGGCTGATCGAGATCGACACATCGCCCGTACCCGGTGGCAGGTCAATCAACAGATAGTCGAGGTCGCCCCAGTGGACGTCCACCAGAAACTGCTCCAGCGCCTTGTGGAGCATCGGGCCCCGCCAGATCACGGCCTGATCGTCCTGGACGAAGTAGTCCATCGACATGACCCGCACGCCGTGTGCCTCGGGAGGGATGATCATCTGCTCGATGACCGTGGGGTTGCGGTCGATGCCGAGCATCTTGGGGATCGAAAACCCCCACACGTCGGCGTCGATGACACCCACGGTCTTTCCCAGGTCGGCGAGCGCCACTGCCAGGTTGGTCGTCACGCTCGACTTGCCGACGCCACCTTTGCCGGAGGCGATCGCCAGCACCCGGGTACGCATCTCGATACGGATCTCCCGGGTGGCGTTGGGGCCGCCGCCGAGCAGGCTCTGCAGCTTGGCCCGATCTTCATCGGTCATGACCGTGAAGTCGACCACCACCTCTTGCGTGCCCTCGACGGAGCGGGCGGCGGCGGTGACGTCGGACTGCAGCTTGTCCTTGAGGGGGCTGCCCGGGACCGTGAGCGCGACCAGCACCCGCACGTTCCCGGCCGCGTCGACCTCCAGCTCCCGGACCATCTCGAGCTCGTCCAGGCTGCGGTGGATCTCAGGATCCTCGACCTGTCCGATCGCCGCCCGGAGGGCCGCTTCGTCAATCATGTGTGCGCCTTTGCGTGGGGAATCGGCTTGGGATTGTAGCCCCCGGTCGGTCTCAGGCAGCCGGGCCGTTACAGGAGGCCCCGCTGCCATAGTGCGGCGAGGTCCATGGCCAGGGCCACTCCGATGTGCAGGACTGCGCCCAGCCAGATCGAATCCTTGCGCAGCGACAAGACACCCAACACCGCCCCGGCCACCACGGCTCCGAGGGCCTCGAGCGGGGGTTTGGTGAAGTGGATCATCATGTAGGGAACCACCATGACCCAAACAGCCGTCATCCCCCCGATCGCGTCCTTGAGGCTGTGGACCATGAACCCGCGGAAGAAGAACTCGAGGCCGACGAACTGCAGCCCATAGGCGATCCACCATGGCCACATCTCCCCGACGCCCCCGGTGGGGACGAAGAAGGGATACTTGGCCTGGAAGCCGGCGAGATAGGAAACGACCACCACGACCGGCACCATCAGCGCCAGCATCGAACCGTACAGCGCCAGGTCGCGCGGTTGGGGAAGCTTCAACCCCATATCCGAAACCGGCTGGCGTAGGAACGCCTTCAGGGTGACGACCGGAATGATGGTGTAGGTGGCGAAACGGGCCAGGCCCCACAGGACCCACCGATCGCGGCCGGCGACGTCGAGTTCGGGTGTCCAGAATCGGTTGATG
>JBFIPU010000166.1:0-2972 GCA_041609995.1 Acidimicrobiia bacterium | reverse complement strand
TTCGTCCTGGGCTCGGGCCAGTGCCTCCTCGTATCGGCCAACGGCCGTTGCGTGGCCGCGGGCCCGAGCGTCTTCGACCAGTTGCTCGGCTTGCCTCCGCGCCTCATGCAGGGCGGCGGCCGCTTCGTGTTTGGCTTCGGCGATCAGCGCCGCGACCGATCGCTCTGTCTTTCGAATCTCGTCGAGGGGGTTGGCGTTCATGACGGCGCCTCTACACGTGGGGTGCGGCGAATCTGTACACGCTTGAGACGGAAATGGTCTTCGCGCTCGCGCTCTTCCAGGATCCGCTGGATGCGGTTGCGTCCCGCGATCAGCCTTGGTATGACGACATGCTCGAGCGCGTTTACTCGCCGGGTGGTGGCGGCTATCTCGGCGGCCAGACGCCGGAGACGAACTTCGCCGGCCGCTACCTGAAGCACGAGGTCCACTTCGGCCTCGAAGCGGTCGGCGGCGTCATCAATGCGGGGCGAGGTGGCAGCGAGGCTATAGCCCCGAGCGGTGATGGGACGGCCGACGAGGCGGTGTTCGATCCGCGGAACGCGAACCCCCATGATCGTCTCCACCACTGCTTCGACTTCAACATGACCGGTGGCAGCGAAGGCAGCCGAGACGACTGCCTCCGGGCCGTCTCGCGCCCGAGCTCGGTCGAGCGCCACCCGGGCTGCTGCACCTGCTGCTTGCAACGCATCGCTGCCCGCCAAGACTGTGCGCGCTGTGGAGCGTAACTCGTTCATGAGTTGTTCCCGCTTGTCTTGCAGGAGGTCGCGACCGTGTTCTGCCAAGGCGATTTGTGCACGCCGGGCCAAAAGCTCGGTGCGGGTCGCGCCACCCTCATCCATGACGACCTCCTCGTCTTTTCCCAGTGTGCGGGCCTCCGAATACCCGGTGTAGGGTCGTTCGACATCGGCAACGTGCGGGTTTTCCGGGCGCCACGCAGAGTGGGAATTGAATCCGTCCCACGATTCGCTCGATCAGCGGCCTAGACCTGGAGGGGGCACCGGCCTATGTCTGGGCTCGAGGTTGAGTCCGATTCGCATAGCCTCCTATCGGCTCCCATCTGCCACGTTCTGTGGCGGGCCAGTGAGAAACCTTCGCCTCGGTCCTCGCCCCAACCAGATCGGGGTCCTCACTCCACCTCAGAATGGTGGTGATCAGTTAGGCCCTGCCGCTTTCATGGTTGACAAGCGAGCGCGGGGGAATCACGTAAATGCCGGCCGGCCGTGCACGTCCGAAACCGCGATTCCGGATGGAACGGGTGGCGTCGATCCAACGGTGTCGAGTACGACAAGTCGCAAACTGTGGTGCTTCAACCGTTGTGCTTCATTCGTGTACCGCTCTTCTCACTGGCGTCAGCTCGATTTGCTCTCGGTACCGGGTTTGGAAGAGATCGGCTTGGTAGTGTCAGTTCGGTGACTTTCATCATCAATCCTCATGGGCGTTTGCAGGAGTGGATCGCGGAACAGAAGGGCTATTTCGCCCAGGCCGGCTTGAGCGATTACGAGCTGCGGGCCCACAGCCTGCTGAGCAAAGACGCACCGAAATTCGAGTCGGCGATCGACCTCGATTTCCTCGACAACCGACAAGGCGCCTATCAGACCTACGAGGAGGGGAGGGATGCTGCCATCTCGTGTGCCTGCCATTGGACGGTGAACATGGCGGCCGGGGCGAGCCACGGCCGTCTTTGGGGTGAGGCCTATTCGGTGTCGCCGTGCGCCATTGTGGTCCCTGCTGACTCCGATGTGCAGAAACCAGAGGATCTGGCGGGCGTACCGGTCAATGTCGGCTACCAGTCGGGCAGTCATTACGCCACCATCCAGGCCCTGGAATCGTTCATGGAGGCGGACCAGATCGATCTGGTCTTCGGTGGGAGTCCGTCGGATCGGGTTGATCAGCTGCTCGATGGTTCTGCCGCCGCGGCGACGGTCTTCGGGCCTCAGCTCTATGTCGTGGAGCAGCTGGGGTATCGAAAGATCGTGGATTGCACGTTCATGATCGCCGCGATGGTGCCGGACGGCGTGGCTGTAGAGGACGTCCGTGCCTACTACCGGGCACTGCGTCTGGCGCAAGCCGACATCGACCACATGCACCAGCCGTACGTTCATCACTATCGCAAAGAGTTGCCGGCTCGTCACGCCGAGCTGGTGGATGTTCGGCGATTTGGCCCCGGCGAACGCATCGTGTTCGAGCCGTACACCCGGGAGATGTACGACAGCACCCAACGCTGGGTTGAAGAGCGGGGAATCTTCGATGCCGACGTGGGCCACGCCGATTACGAGCGGGCGGTGCTACGCGTCGGTTGAAACCCAACGTTCCGTAGGTTGGATCGCGACCACGAGTGGGTAGGGCGAGATTCGGTTGCCCGGGTTCGCCTGGGCAGGCCGCACCTTGCGGAGGGGCAGTAACGGAGTTGCCGCTCCGGTCCCAACCGCCGACCGGGCGGTGGTTGCAGCCTCGAGCTCTACGGCCGGCGTTCACATTATGGGGAATCGGGATCCCGGCCGGCTGGATCAATTGTCGCCCGCGACTTCATCCTCTGGCACCTCGCCGGCCACATCCGGCGATCCTTCACCGTAGGTCTTGGGGGCCCTCGTGCCCCAGCCCATTTCGCTGGCGGGGACCATCAGGTCGTCCTCTGGTGGAGTCGTCCTCGGGGCCCTCGAACCCCAGCCGAGCTCAGCAGCGCCCACCTTCAAGTCGTCCACTGGAACGGTCTTGCCCCTGTTGGCGAAGGTATCGGTGAACCAGAACTTGAACGACTTCCAGAGTTTCTTCATGAAGCAAGGATACCGGCCGGGCATGTGGCTCTGTCGGTGACGTGCGTGCAATGCCGGTATTCGAGCGCTCCAGACGGTCAGATGCTGCGCTGCAGGACGGCCGGCGAAACCCAGCTTCCAGGTGATCGGGCTCTGAGCGGCTGGCCCGGGGTATTAGCCAGGCCGCTCCCGAAAGAATCAGAGATCAGAGATCGAAGC
>JBFIPU010000165.1:0-2986 GCA_041609995.1 Acidimicrobiia bacterium | reverse complement strand
GCCTCGGGGTCCTCGTCCTCGACGTCGAAGCGCTGGAGGAGCGCCTCGAGCTCCGTGACCAGCTCGCCCAGCCGAGTCGGGGTGAGACGGGTGAGGCGGCGGCCCATGCTGGCGTACCGGCGGACCCTCGCCTCGTCGAGGATCATCTCCTCGGTGCGAACGGCGCGCACGATGTCGGCCTTCGTCGAAGCGAAGAGGGAGTCGAGGATGGCAACCGCCTGATCGCTCGGATCCACCTCATCCAAGAACTTCTGCGACGGCTGGAAGTTCTTTGCGGCGACCCGGTAGACGGTCTCCGTGATCGCCCCGACTTCGCGTCGTTCGAACACCGTGATGAGCCCCGCCTGCTCCAGGAGATTCACGTGGTGGTAGAGACGCGTCCTGGGAACCTCCATGGCCGCCGCCAGCTCCGTGACCGAGCGGGGCTGGTAGAGGTTCTCGATGATCTCGAGGCGGGTGCCGTCCGCCAGCATCTCCATCGTCTCGGCGTCGTCGATCCAGAAGACGTCGTCGAGGTCGTCGAACGTCATGGTGGCGCCTCCGTTCAGGGCGTTTGTATGTTCGGTTATCCTTAACATTCAAAGTATATGAATATAAGACCCTTTCTGAAGACGGAGACGCTGCCGGCCGGTCGTCCACCTCATGAACGGCCGGCCGGACGATCACCTCGTGCGGAACGTCCTGCTCTCCCTCACGGGAGGTGCACGGCGAACTGGATGTCGGCGCACTCGCCCTCGGCCGACGGGAGCTCAGGTGGCAGGAGGAACACGTCGCAGCCGCCCGCATACGAACCGATCTGCTCGTCCACGAGGCCGTCGATGGCGGGCCGTGGCTCCGCGCAACGAGGTGGATCTCGCCGTGCGTGCTCGACTTGAGAAGCGGCGTTCGCCGAAGAGCACTTCGCTCACTTCGGCGCCGGTTCCCAAGCGGGCCGTCATCGTGGCTCGGCCGTTGCGGTTGGCGACGGTGCCGGTGGCGTAGCCGACGACGATGTCCGCCGCCGCCAACCCGTCGGGGTTGATGCCCTTGGTGGGATCACCGTCGACGAAGATGTCGTCTTCGCCACAGGCGTCCGAGCAGCCCTGCGGGTCGTTGAACACGACCCACCACAACGTCAGCGCCTCGCGAGGCATCAACCCGCTCGTGCGGAAGGTGGCCACCACGAGGCGAGGAGGTACGGAGGCAGCCCATCCTCAACTCCGGGAGCCCATGTTGCTCGCAGGCCGCGTTGATTACTCGATCAGGCGGATCGAGAGAGCGTGAACGTCGGCCCGCTCGATACCACTCGCATCTACGTTGCTGACCGTCGCGATACTCTCGAAGAAGCCTCCCTTGCCGCCGCTCAACACTTTCATGACTCCCACCCCAGGTGTCGAGCCGGTACTGACATGAGGATCTGCGGTGAGAGGGTTGGGCCCTCGCAGCGACATGAAGATGTGACTTCCGTTCGGCGATGTCGCCAGCAGGTCGGGTGTCGGGTCGGATGACGGGCCAGGCGTGAGCATGATCCTGTTGACGACCTGGTCGGTAGCGGTATCGACCACGAAGTGGAAGTTGCGTCCCCTGTCAGCAACCCACAGGTATTTCTGGTGCTTGGTGAGCGTGGCCCCGTGGGTATCGGCGCCTTCAACGTCCTCGCTGAAGACGACCTTGGGGGCCGGTGTGTTCGGTGGGTTGTCTGCTGAGAAGGTGGCCGCCGGGAAAGCGTACAGGTCTGCCTCATACAGGTTGGCGCCCGAGCCACCGCCGGAGTCGATGTACATCTTGCCTGCGACTTCCGCGCCCAGGCATCCGTTCGGGTGAACGGTGTCCTTGTCATACTCGGCGACGATCTTCATCGGCGTGGCCGCGCTGTCCACGACGAACATGCCTCCCCCACGCAAGGTGACGAAGCTGTACCGACTTGTCGAGTCGATCACCGGACAGATCGGAGCATTGTCTGGTCGCAAGGCGACGTCTTCACACGGAGCACCGTTTGGGGTAGTGCAATTGGCGAGGTCGAGACCGGCAGCTGTATTGAGAACGAACGTATTGGTGGCGTAGTCGGTGTCGATTCGTTCGAAGAGCTTGCCGTTTTGATTGGCAACGGACACGTACGTCCCATCCGGTGACGGGATGGCGAAGTGCACTTGTCGAGCCCCTCCGGCACCGATCGATGTCCTGATGCAATCGAGTGGCTGGCGTGTGTCGGCGTCGAGGAACACGACGTGGCCGGACGCAACGAAGGAAATGATGGCGTGTCCCTGAGCGGGGCTCATAGCGAGCATATGGGGTCGCACCGGGTTGACACCGGTCTCGTCCATACACATGGTGGCAACGGCCCCGGCGAGATCCACCTTCTCAGGGGTGGCGGGCTTGCCAGTGTGTCCTTTCTCGAGATCCAAACCGTTCCAGATATACACGGTCCCGCCGTAGGCGAGGCCGGAGGAGTTCGATTGGTCGATCGCCCAGACCTCGTAGGACTGTTGACCAGCTGCCAGGGATGTGGCTGCTCCAGCACACACAGTGGCGCCGACGAGAAACGCCAGCGCAAAAACGGATCGACCTCTCACGAGCCCGTCCCCTTTGCTTGGGAGCCTCGTGTGGTCGAGGCCAATGGCTCATGCTACGCCCCGACCGCTCGCCGGGAAGTGCCAACTGTCGAAAGCGGCGCCGGCTATGTTCGGCCGTACGGAGAGCAGTTTGCGTGGCAAACGTGCAACCTGCTCGATGCAAGCGAGCAGGCGCGGAGGACGTGGGATTCGAACCCTCGCCCTGAGCTCACGGGTCACATCGATCGGCCCGAGCGGCGCTCAGGCACCGACATTGGGAGGCAGCGACCGCAATCCGAACCGCTTAGCCGACTTCGGAGCCGGTCAGGTGTGCATCGCGGGGAGGTTGTCCCGGATGGTGTCGATGGGGGCGGCCCATCCGAGTGATCCGTGGGATCGGTGGTGATTGTAGAAGTGGATGAACCCGTCAAAGGCTTGGGCTCGTTGTTGGTCTG
>JBFIPU010000164.1:0-3015 GCA_041609995.1 Acidimicrobiia bacterium | reverse complement strand
CACCAATCGGCTCCGCCGACAATACGATGGTCTCATGCTCAACGAGCTCATCAGCACACCGGGCGTCCGGGAGGAGCTGGCGCTGGCCGCCCCGGTCGGCGTCATGGCGCTGCACGGTGGCCTGGAGGCCGGCACCGCCGAAGCTGCCCGCCGGGTGGCCGACTCGGTCGGGGCGAGCCGGTACGCAATCGTTCAACCGGAAGACCTGTTCTGGCACATCCCGTCCATACGGCACGATCCCGCGCACAGCCGCCGCCTCCGCCGGTTCCTGGCGCACGTCGCGTTTGCCGTGTCATTCCATGGCTACGGACGCAAGGAGCACCATGACACGGTGTTGCTCGGTGGTCGCAACCGGGTCATGGCCGAAGCGATCGGAGCTGCCATCACCGGCCGCTCCCGATTGCGCGTGGTGACCGATCTGGATCAGATCCCACCGAAACTCCGAGGGGTGCATCCCGCCAATCCGGTGAATCTGCCTCCGCGAGGCGGGGTACAGGTGGAGTTGTCGACGGGTGCTCGCACCCCGCCACACCTGGCGTCGGTGACTTCCGCCGTGGCCTCCGTCCTTGCGGCGTTCGCCTAGCCAACCGCACCGCCCGCCCTTCCTCATGTCGAGCTCCCGGCCTCATTCGATATGGCTGAGCCGGCGTCGGCGCGAGAACAGGTAGCGGGCGAACCAGAGGCCGAGGGACGTGAATAACAGCGATACGGCCGCGCCCGCCCATGCCCTTGCCGCAACAGCGCCTACCGTCACCGGCACGCCCACCACGGCAACGCCGATCACCACTACCACGCCCCAGAATCGAAAGACGAGGCGGCCGCCGGCGGCATCTATTCGCTCGATGATGTCCTTGCTCGCCTCTCTGCTCTATCGGTTTCCGCCAATCGGATCTCCAGACGGAAATTGATCGACTCGACCGAATAAGGATTTGCCGGCCTCCATGTCTTCACGTTTGACGGACCGCACCAGGGGGTAATAGGCGTCCCGTAGAGAAGGGAGTCCGCAAATGGCAACAACTGAAGTACGCACCTCCGAGATTCGGGGGGCCGAGGTGGATGTGCGGAAGGTCACGGACCGCTTCGGGGGCACCGACCTCACCGCCGCCGTTCTCGGCATGTTCACGGCGCTCGGCGTCCTGGTCTTTCTGGGTGCGCTGATCGCCGCCGGTAACGCTTCGATCCCCTACCAGCTCAGCGCCATCGATCTGGATGGAAACCTCCAGCCGGTTGAGGTGGTCGCCTCGCTGGTCGCGATCGCGGTGTTGTTCTTCTCGTTCCTGGCCGGGGGCTTCGTCGCCGGGCGGGTCGCCCGCTACAACGGAGGGCTGAACGGCTTTGGTGCCGCCCTCATCTTCGTGGCGGTCGTGGCGATGTTCGGCGCTCTGGGAGCCTGGTTTGGGAGTGAGTACAACGCCTTTGCCGGCGTCGACTTGCCCAACTGGTTTGGCCAGTTCGATGCCTTCTTCGCCGCCGAGGAGAAATCGTTGAAGGTGGTGGCGGCAGCCGCGGCCGGAATCGTCGCCGCTCTTCTAGGCGGCCACGTCGGTGGCCTGTGGGGTGAGGAGTTTCACCGCCGGGCCGATGCCGCCGTCATTCAGGAGACCATCGACCGCTAGCCGAAACGGCATCCGCCGAACACCTGCAAAGGATTTGGAAGGGAAACGAAAGGAGGTGACCGACGATGTACATCGGATTCGGAACGCTCATTCTGATCATTCTCATCCTGCTCCTGGTCTTCTGATCTGAAGCCCCGGTGGGGCAAGAACCAAGAGCAGACTCAACAACAACTGGAAGACACAACACGCGACTCGAAAGAAAAGGAGACGCAAATGGACCGAACGACGTTGAGCGCTTCGACGCTCATGGGGGACAATGTACGGAACCTCGACGGGGACGACCTCGGTGACATCAAGGACATCATGATCGACATCGAGACCGGCACCGTCGGCTATGCCGTCCTCGACATGGGAGGTTTCCTCGGGATCGGGAACAAACTCTTCGCCGTTCCCTGGAGCTCGCTCACTGTCGACACCGACAACCACGAGTTCGTGCTGAACGTCGAAAAGGAAGTCCTCCAGAACGCTCCGGGGTTCGACCAGGACAACTGGCCGGACTTCTCCGACCGTGAATGGGGTGCTTCGATCTACACGCACTACGGAGCTCGTCCATACTGGATTTCTTGATCGAGATCCTCCCAGCAGCAACAACAGGCCCGGGTAACGACCCGGGCTTGTTGTCGTCTGAGGGTCAGAGCGCTTCTTCGAAGCGGAAACGACGTAGCAGCGCTGCCAGCTCGTCCTGTTCAGCTTTCGTGAAATCACCCAACACCCGGTCATAGACTCCCAGAGTTGCCTTCTGGCAGTCGTCCACCAGCTGGGCAGCCGAGGGATCGAGCGTCAGGCGGGTGGCCCTCCGATCCACCTCGGATTCGTCCCGGTGCACCAGCCCTTCCTGCACGAGGCGCTCAACACGAGCCGAGGTCGACGCTTTGGTGATACCGATCTCTTGGCTGGCCTCGGTGATGGTGATGCCCTCATCCCCCACCCGCCGCAAGACCGCCAGTAGCCGGAAATCCTCCATGTTTCGTATCCCATGCCGGCCGAACGGCGTTACCGCGTGTGAAAGTTCCCGATCGAGGGATTTCAAGGTCCGCTCGAGTCGGATGGCCACAGTGAGAAGGTCACGAGAGAGATCAGGGAGGTACGTTGCCCAACGATCGGCGATCTGGTGGGCGAGGTCGTCGTGGGTGTCTTGCATGCTGCGTCTCGCGAGAGGAACATATCCACACTATTCGCTTGAATAGGTAATCAGTTGACATACTATTCCCCGAATTGGGCAGTTGACATACGGTAAGGCGCCTAACTAAGCTCTTTCGGCACAGAGTCATCCTCAGCTCACGATCTGTACCACTGTTTCGATCGTGGGGGGGCCGGCACTGGCTCTGTTGAGCTGCCAGGTCGCATCGCAGCCAAAGGCAGCGGAATGCTGAAGCCGGTACTGGATCGGGCCCGGATT
>JBFIPU010000163.1:0-3043 GCA_041609995.1 Acidimicrobiia bacterium | reverse complement strand
TCACGGCGTGCGGGGAAACATGCTTGCCGGGGGTTCCGGAATGGTCGTCAATCGGTCACCGCCGGCGACTGACTCCTAATCTCGTCCTGGTGCATGAGATGTTGAAAGCCGCTGTGGCCGGAGATCGTCGGGCGCTGGCGCGCATGATCACCACCATCGAGTCGGGCCGGGCGGATGAGGTGTTGGCCGGGACCACGCCCGGCGCACCCCATGTCATCGGTATCACCGGGCCCCCCGGTGCCGGGAAGAGCACGCTGGTCGATCAGCTCATCACCGCCGCCCGGGCCGAGGGGATGACAGTCGCCGGACTGCTCGTCGATCCGTCCAGTCCATTCAGCGGCGGAGCCATCCTCGGCGACCGGGTGCGGATGCAAGACCACGTGACCGACGACGGGGTGTATCTGCGCTCGCTGGCCAACCGCGGTCACCTCGGCGGGCTCAGCGATGCGGTCCCGGCGGCTTCGGCGCTGCTGTCGGCGGTCGGCTTCGACCTGATCCTCATCGAGACCGTCGGGGTCGGCCAGGCGGAGGTCGAGATCGTTCGCCACTGTGACACGGCCGTGGTGGTGCTCAACCCTGGATGGGGCGACGGGATCCAGGCGGCCAAAGCCGGCTTGCTGGAGATCGGCGACGTGTTCGTGGTCAACAAGGCCGACCGGCCGGGCGTGGACCAGACCGTGTCCGACGTGAAGCAGATGCTGATGCTGGGCGAACAGGTGAGCGGTCCCCGCGAGTGGGATCCGCCCGTGCTGGAGACCGTGGCCACAGAAGGCACCGGTATCGTCGAAGTCTGGGCAGCGCTCAAAGCTCACCGCACCTACCTGTTCGAGTCGGGCGTAGGCCACCATCGGTTGGCGGCCCGCCGCGAAGCCGAATTCCGGGAGGCGCTGGCGGCCGTGCTGGCCCGGCGGCTGGATGGCGACCGGGTCGATCAACTGGTGGCCGCCGTCCGGGACGGCGCCATCGACCCCTATGCGGCAGCCGAGCAAGCAGTGAGCTGACCGCATAGGATGCGGCCGCAGCTCTAGGAGGACCATGGCTCTCGTCGATTTCACGACCGAAGGCGCCGTCGGCGTCATCACCATCAACAACCCGCCGGTGAACGCACTGTCTTCGGCCGTGACTGCCGATCTCGAGTCGGCGGTATCGGGGGCGGAGGATCCGGCCGTCCGGGCAGTGGTGATCAAAGGCGGCAAGCACTTCGCGGCGGGCGCCGACATCAACGAGTTCCAGGCCGTGTTCGAAGGCAGCGATGAGGGCCGTCTCGCCGGACGGCTCAGCGACACCATCAGCCGGATGGAAGCACTGCCCAAGCCGGTCATCGCCGCCATCAACGGTTTTGCGCTCGGCGGTGGGCTGGAGGTGGCGATGGGGGCCGACTTCCGATACCTGGCAACTGACTCCCAGGTCGGTCAGCCCGAGATCAAACTCGGCATCATTCCGGGGGCGGGGGGAACGCAGCGGCTCGCCCGGCTCGTGGGTTGGAGCCGTGCCAAGGAAATCGTATTCACCGGCCGCTTCGTCGGAGCAGACGAGGCACTGGCGATCGGGTTGGCCGACAAGGTACTCGACCCCGATGAGGTAGTGGCGGCTGCCATGGAAGACGCCGCCATGTATGCGACCGGTCCCACCAAGGCGATTGCGGCCGCCAAAGCCGCCATGCACCGCGGGTGGGGGAAAGCGGCCTCCGACGGCCTGGTCGAGGAGCTCGACGAGTTCCAGCGGTTGTTCGAAACCGGGGACGCCAAAGAAGGGGTCAGCGCCTTCCTCGAGAAGCGAGAGCCCAAATTCACCGGCGAATAGCCAACTTTTACAAGGGTCCCCATCGGGTTCCCGCGTTCTCATTCGGGAAAGACCGCATGCGCGGTGTCGAATTCGCGAACGGCTGGGCGTAGGCCGCTGCACAGAGGGCATCATGCGAGATTGATCGGTTGCCGTTCTTGTTCCCCCTACCCCTGGCCTCCTTCGTCGGTCAGCGGTACCTTCCCCCAATCCCGGCCCTGCGGGCCTTTCGATGGGGGACCATTGCGTGCCCGTGTCGCTCGTAGACGCTCGACGAATTCAAGGGAGCGTCCGCTCGCCGGAGTCCTTCCCTGTCTGCTCTACCTGCCATCGTTGGCGGGCTCTCGCCCCGGCTTCGTCTGGTGAGCTGCCGCGCCCGTCGCGCGGCACGACGAAATCAGGATTGCTGAGAGAGATGAGATCAACCCAGCACCATTCGTCGTCCTGGTGGTGCCGCAGCCGGTATCCGAGCTCCCGGAACCAGCTGTCAAGGTCGGCCTCATTCACTGTGTCAGGCCTGTCAGGGCTTCGGACAATGCAACGAAGTCGGCGACCTCGAGATCGGGGTCCGCAAAATGGGGCGCCCATGGCAGGCCGGGGCGGCGGACAAATGCGGTCTTCATCCCCACCGCGGCTGCTCCGGCCAGATCCCAGTCGTGGCTGGCCACCATCCACATCGTGTTCAAGGGTGCCTGGAGCGCTTCGGACGCGATCCGGTAGACATCCGGGTGCGGTTTGAACTTCTCGACGGACTCGACTGTGAGCACCTGGTCGAAGTAACCGATGAGTCCGGTGTTGTGAAGCGAACCCGCTGCGGCGGCCCGGGTGGAGTTCGTGAGGGTCGCCAGCGTCCATCCCTCCTCTTTCAAGCGTTCGAGCCCTGGCCGCACATCCGGATGAGCTGCCAGGTTTCCCATGGCCTCCTGCAGGTCCGCCAGGGCCGGTTCTTTCGCCTCGTAGCCATGGGCATCGGCCACATACGACAAGGCTGCTGCGCCGAGGGTGCTGAAGTCGTGGTAGTCGCCGGTCTGATTGCTCACCACCGAGAGGTGGAGCAAGCGGGCGAACCACTCGCGAGAAGCTCCCGGGACGTGCCGGTCCCACATCTCCCGGACCGGCTCCAGCGAGAGCATCGTCTCGTTCATGTCGAAAACGGCAATGGTGCTCATGAGTCCGGAGGCCCTTCCTCGATACGACGTTCCAGTTCCCTCACCCAGTCACCCTGCGGCCACGTCCCTTCGACGAGCCATGTCACACCGGC
>JBFIPU010000162.1:0-3115 GCA_041609995.1 Acidimicrobiia bacterium | reverse complement strand
CGGGCCCGAGATGGCACCGACGTAGTTCCCGACGTGCCCCGGGTGCTCTGCCAGGAGCGGGTCCTCAGCCAACCGGCGACGCTCCGGGTCGCGTATCACGGCCGGGGCATCGTCCAAGCGCGCCCAATGGGTGAGGGTCCAGGAATGCCAGCCGTGCCGGTAGAACGAGGTCGAGCCAAGGGGATGCTCCAGCACTACGTCCCCCGGCTCGAGGATGACCCCCCCCGCCGTATCTCCACCGGCCGCGTCGGTTCTCACCTCGATGCCGCCTAGGTCGATTGCGTTCACACTGCGTTCCGCGTGGTCGCCCGCCATGGGGTCACGACCGAGCGAAGCTGCGGGACCTCGAGTCTGCGAGGGAGACGAAAGGGCGGGGGGCGAAGGGTCGAGCAAGGATGCAGGTCTCAGCCCGTGCTGGGCATCATCGACTGCGAGGATTTCGTTCGTACCCTCCATGGTTGTGTCTGGTCCTCCGTTCCCGACGGGGATTGCAGGTTCGCCTGGTTGTCAGCCTACGAGGCTGTGCGAAAGCCGCGACAGGTCGATAGAGTGGCGCCGACCCTGATCTGGGTTTGGTGGAGAGCACGATCGGTGCTCGATGAACGAAAGCGAAAACGATGAAGCTCAAGAAGCTATTTGCGCTCTTGGTCGTGCTCACCCTCGTTGCTGCTGCATGCGGCGACGGCGGCGAAGCCGAGACCGAGACGACCACGCCGGCGGAGACGACCACGACCGCCGCCCCCGAGCCGGAGCCGGAGCCGGAACCGACCGACGAAGAACCGATGGACGACGCTACGACGATCCGTTGGATGACGCGTCCGGACAACCCGGAGGAAGCCGCCGTGTACGCCAGCATCTCCGACGAGATCAGCGCAGCCATGGACGGCGTCGACCTGGTCTACGAGCCGGGCAGCAATGAGGGCGCCGGTTACCAGCAGACCCTGCTGACCAACCTGTCGGCCGGCACCGCTCCCGACGTGTTCTGGATCCCCGGCACCGACATCGCCGACTTCGCCTCTCGCGGGGTGATTCTCGACTTGCGCGAACTGGCAGATGCCAGCGGGCACAGCGATGACGATTTCTATCCGGGGCCCATGGGCCACCTGACGACCGATCTGGCGACCGGCCAGCCGGGCGACGCTCTCTGGGGCCTGCCCCGCGACGTGTCGACGTTCGCCCTGTACGTCAACCAGGACCTGGTCGCCGAGGCCGGCGTCGACAATCCGCTCGACCTGGAGGCCAACGGCGAGTGGACCTGGGAGAAGTTCAAGGAAGTCAGCGACGGTATCGCTGCGCTCGGCGGTGAGATCAAGGGTTACGGCCAGAGCGCCTGGTGGGGCCCCTACGGAGCCTGGATGAACGGCGCCGGCGGTGGCTTCTTCACCGCAGACCGTACCGCCTGTGGTCTGGACAGCGCCGCTTCGATCGAAGGCCTGACCTTCCTGCGGGATCTCTACAGCGGCGATTCCGTGATTCCGTACGGTGAGGATCCGGAACCCCCGTTCCGGGCCGGTACCGTAGGCATGTTCCAGAACGGCCGCTGGGCCACCCCGGGTATTCGGACCGTTGACTTCGGTTGGGACGTCGTCGGTCTGCCCACCGGGCCGTCTGGGCCGGGTAACTGGCTCTTCTGGGGAGCGTATGTCGTCAATGCCGACACCACGGACCCGGAGGCCGCCTGGAATCTGGTGCAGGCGCTGACGACGGCCGATACCCAGGCGCAGATCTCGGCCCTGGGCGCCAACATCCCGAGCCGGGTGAGCCAGGACGCGCTCGACGCGTTCCTCGGATTCACTCCGCCGGACAACAACCAGGCGTTCCTCGACGGGCTGGCCAACAACCCGACCACCGAGGGCCCGCTGTGGGCCGGCTCGTGGCCGGAGTATGTGTCCGCCATGGACGGGGCCATCCAGGAGGTCGTGACCGGAGCCCGTGATATTGCCGACTTCGAGGCCAATATCTGCTCCGAGACCGCCGGCGCCTTCAACTAACGGAAAACTGGAGCGGGCCGGGCCCCGGCCTGGCCCGCTCCCGAAAGCATGACAGCCGTCGACGCCTCACCAACGGTCGAGAGCCAGGCCCCTATCTGGTTCCGGTTGTTGATGGGCTGGCGGCTGCTTGCGTTCCTGCTCCTGCTGTCGTCCCTGGCGGGTGTACTCGCCAGGCGCGGGATCGTGCTGGAAGGGCCCCTGCGGTGGACGCTGGCCGTCGCGTTGGCAGCAGGTGTGGCCGCCGGAGGACTGGCGATTCGCTGGATGGCGGCTCGCGAACACCGGGGGCGCCTGGCCGGGTTCGTTCTCGATTTCCTGCTGGCGGTGATCGCTGCCTTTTTGGCACTCAACCGGATGGGCATGTTCACCGGGCTCGATGCCGTCGGTGAGGCGTTCAATCGAAGTGCCGGCTGGCTGGCCATCATCATCATCGGGTGGGTGGCGCAAGGATTCGCGGACAGGGCCGGCTCCGCGCAGAACGCGCTGCGCCAGGTAGCCCGCTGGACGATGATCGCCGGCGGTGCGGTACTGCTCTTCTCGATCGGGCTCATCCCGGGCGTTGTCGAGTTCTTCTCCCGCGCCGTTCAGCCCGAGGTCGTCTTTCTCTGGCTGGTGGCCATCGCCGCCGGCGCCTCGGCCCGGGCGCTCTGGACCGACCGGGCCGCAACGCTATTCGGCAGTAGTGAGCGCGAGGCCGAAACCATGGATGGTCTCTTCTTCGTTGCGCCGAACATCCTCGGGTTCCTCGCATTCTTTGCCGGGCCCCTGGTCGTATCCCTGTTCATCAGCTTCACCGAATGGGATGGGCTGACCGAAGCTAGGTTCATCGGTGTCCAGCACTACATCGACCTGCTGTCCGACGACCTCTTCTTGCGCTCGCTGCGCAACATCCTCGTCTTCGCGGCAATCGCCATACCCCTCGCCGTCGGTCCGGCGTTGCTGTTGGCGGCGTTGCTCAATTCGAAACTCCCGGGTATGAAGTTCTTCCGAGCCGTGTATTTCCTGCCCGCCATCGCAGGGGTGGTGGGCGTGACACTCATCTGGAAGCAGCTGTTCAATTCAACCGTTGGCTACCTGAACTTCATCATTTTGAAGGTGACCGAATGGATCAACGCGCTGGGCGG
>JBFIPU010000161.1:0-3144 GCA_041609995.1 Acidimicrobiia bacterium | reverse complement strand
GAGACCCTGACCGCCCGCAACGCCTTGGTCAACGGTGACTTCTGGAACGGGGTGGCCGGGCTGCGGGGCAGCTATCTCACCGCCCACGACAACGGCGACTACGGGATCTAAGCCTTCGACTCGAGCGACGGCCTTATCGAACACTCATACGCATCGGGTTCGCCGGACGGCGGCTATTACGTCGGCCAGTGCGATCCGTGCCGCATCGTCCTGATCGACAATGTCGCCGAGTACAACGCCTTCGGATTCTCCGGCACCAACGCCTCGGGTGACATGTACCTGATCAACTCGGTCTGGCGTCACAACGGCGCCGGCATCGTGCCCAACACCCTCGACAGCGAGCTGCTGGCCCCCTTTCACGACGTCACGATCATGGGCAACCTCATCCACGACAACGACAACAGGGACGTTCCGTGGAAGAATGCCACCTGGCCGGCGTTCGGCAACGGCATCTTCATGGCCGGGGGGAACTCGTCCTTGGTCACCGAAAACACGATCCTCAACCACGCCGGCAACGGCGTCGTGATCGGCCCCAACCTCGACAAGCGTTTCTGGATCTCGCACGGCAACACCGTCGTGAACAACACGGTGCTCGGCTCGGGTCGGGCCGACCTGGCCTTGGCCGGCCCGGCTGGCGACGACAACTGCTTTGGCGACAATCGGTTCGAGTCGTCCCTGCCGGTTGGACTGGAAGTCTTCCAAGGATGCGACGGCGGGTTGCGCCTTCCCTGGCGGTTCGCGCTCGCCGCTACCACCGAGCCGCTGGGACGTATCGCCGAGAACGGCACCGGAACAAGGCCCGACAACCCGATGGGGTCGGTCCCTCGACCTGGCCCGCAACCGCAGATGCCAGGCGGAGCCGGCGCCGAGGTGCGTCCTGCGGTCGACGTGTTCGCCAGCTTCCCCATCGATCTCGACATCAGCCGACCGGACATCCCTCCGGAGGTCACCCTCGACACAACGAAAGGAATCACGGTGTTTGGACTGCTGCTACAAACCGGAGGCTGGAGCATCTACTTCGGTCTCTGGGCCTACCTCATGCCGTTCATGCTGTTCGGGGCGCTCCTCGCCATCGTGTTGTGGGATCTCATCAGGCGCGACGACATCAGCAAGGGAGCCATGATTCTGTGGGTGGCCGTGGCACTGTTGGTTCCGTTTGTTGGCGTGATCGCCTACTTCATCGGCGGTCGGTCAGAGATTCCCGCCTGGCGTCGAGCGACGATCGTGGCCGGAGGGCTGGGCGCCTACCTCGCCCTGCTCGCGATCGGGTTGGTGGTCGGTGGCATCGTCTGAAGAACCGCACCCGCCCGAACAGGTGAGCCGGCGCGAAGCGTTGCGCCGTTTCGGCTGGGGTGGGCTGGCGGTTGGAGCAGGGATCGCCGGCGGATCACTGGCGCCGGACCGTTCGGCGGCCGGAGACCAAGGTGACCATGCGGAGGGCTACACCCCCATCGGGTCCACCACAGCCTCCTCGTACGGCGGCGCCTACGAACCGCCGAGGGGTCTTGGCGAGGATGCGCTCAACGACGTGACCTGGGTGCCGGCGCGAACCAGCCAGCGTGTCCGAGAGTACGAGTTCGACATCACCGAGACGATCGTGGAGGTCGCCGACGGCACGGCGGTGACGCAGTGGCGATTTGCCGGCTCGGCCCCGGGGCCCATCATTCGCGCCGACGAAGGCGACACCGTGCGCGTGCGGTTGCGCAACCTGACCGACGAACCCCATTCGTTCCATCTGCATGGTCGCCACTCGCCGCAGATGGACGGCTGGGAGCCGATCCGCCCGGGCGGCGAGTTCACCTACGAGGTCACTGCGGCCCCTGCCGGACTTCATCCCTACCACTGCCACGTGCCACCCCTGGCCCATCACGTTTCGCGGGGTCTCTACGGCATGATGATCGTTGACCCGCCGAGCGGTCGCCCCGATGCGCACGAGGTCTCCATGGTGTCGTCGGCGTGGTCCGTCGCTGAGAATGGCGTCAACGACCTGTACTGCTGGAATGGCGTGGCCGGGTTCTATGCCAAGTATCCGATCAAGCTGCCGGTCGGTGAGCCGGTGCGGGTGTACTTGTCGAACATGGTCGAACATGAGCCGATGGCATCGTTTCATCTGCACGCGCAGACGTTCGACGTGTATCGCAGCGGTACCGGCGCGTCACCAGACGAGCACACCGACACGATCGGCTTGAGTCAAGGTCAGCGAGCGATCCTCGAATTCGACCTCCCCGAACGCGGCCGCTACATGTTCCATCCTCATCAGCACTGGATGGCGGCCCGCGGAGCGATGGGCTGGTTCTCGGCCATCTGACCGGATCCGCGAAAATGCCACGATTCCCTATTCCGCCTGTCGGCAGCGACGTGCATGATTGGCGCGATGGGGCCTTCGTACCCGACCACACAACCGCGTCACAGCGGTGCGAACCGGTGGCGGGGCGGCCGCTGGCTGGTGGTCGCAACTGCGGTGATCGCCGGGGTAGCGGGATTCGTGCTGGGCGGTCGGGGAGCCGCTGAACCTGGATCGACTTCGCAGCCTCTGGCAACCCTCCCATCGACGGCCATTTCGGTGCCACCGTCCACGGCGCCTCCCGTTGCAGCCGCCGAAGCGGAAGCGGCGACGTTGGAGGACCGGATTCCCGGCTTCGACGGCATCTTGGTGCTCGAGGTGGGATCCGATCAGATGCTGCGATGGGCTTCGAATCGAATGGCGCCGGTGGTCCAGCCCGTCCCCGAAGGCTGGGTCTTGGAAGCGCAGCCGGGGGCCCGCTTGTTCGCCAAACTGGGGCAGTCGGCCTCGCCCGACAGTGACCTGGTTGTGTATGTCGGCCCGATCGGTGATCTGCGGCCGGCGCGGTTCGACGTCGACTCGGTCATGTGGCACCGCGAGAACGGCCGAGGCCTGGCTTGGCTCGAAGTCATCGATGTGAGCTGGCGGCGGGTCGTCACCGGTGAAGTCGACCCATCCGGCCGTGTCAGGATCACAGACGAGGTGGCTGACGTGCCCAATGGAGGCGTCCTGCTGGCTTGGGACAGCCAGGGATTCCTGATCAGGGAATCGCCGGATGTCTACAGACTCAGCAGCGATGGCACGGAGATCTGGCGTGAATCTGCCCTCGACGCCGTCGTGGCTTCCAATGGAGCCATCCT
>JBFIPU010000160.1:0-3251 GCA_041609995.1 Acidimicrobiia bacterium | reverse complement strand
GCGCCGGATCCGTGGACGTGAAGTCCGATGACACCGACCCCGACCTGCCCAACGACACCCTCACCATCATCTCGGTCACCAACGGCACCCACGGCACCGCCACCACCGACGGCACCAACATCACCTACACCCACAACGACACCGAGAACTTCACCGACACCCTCACCTACACGCTGGAAGACGCAGTCGGCAACCAGGACACCGCCACCGTCACGGTCACCATCACCCCCATCAACGACCACCCACCAGTGGCGGTCGACGACGGCCCCCTGGTCACCCCCTTCGCCGCGGACCTATCCGGATCGGTGCTCGACAACGACTCCGATGCGGATGGCGACGCGCTGGCTGCGATCGTGGTCGATCCGCCCACCAATGGAACACTCCAGCTGAATCTCAACGGGACGTTCACGTATGTTCACGACCAGTCGGGCGTTCTCACTGACACGTTCACCTACCTGGCATCCGACGGAGAACAAGAATCCGAGCCGGCGACGGTGAGTATCGTGGTCGAGCCGGCGCCGGCGCCGACCGCCAACCCTGATGGTCCCTTCAGCCTGGATCAGGGAAGGTCGATCACCACTGCTGGTTCGATATTGGACAACGACACCGACCCGGCCGGGCTACCGCTCACTGCGTTCATCGTCGATCCACCGATCCACGGAACGCTGGTCCTGCGCGGGGATGGCACGTTCATCTACGGACACGACGGCTCGGCGAACTTCGAGGACAGCTTCACCTACATCGCCCGCAATGCCACCACCTCGTCCGCCCCCGCAACGGTCACACTGGTGGTCGTACCGCTGCCGGTCGACACGGAACCCGAGCCGCTGATTGCGGTCGACGACGTGATCGAGATCGCAGAGGACGAAGTCGCAACAGTTGACGTGCTCGCCAACGACAGCTTGGGAGACGGGACGCAGCTGACCCTCGAGTTCATCGACGAGCCACTGCACGGCATTGTCGAGGTGATCGACGGAGGCACCGTCCGCTACACGCCCGACCCCGACTGGGTAGGAACCGAGATCATCCCGTATTCAGCCGGAAACGATGCCGGGCAATCGGCCGACGCCCGGCTGGTCATCTCCGTCATCTCGGTCAATGACGCCCCCCGCGCTGACGACAGCGCGGCCGAGTCGGACGGCGAGGTGTCGGTTGACCTCGGAAGGCTGGTTTCGGATCGCGACAGCGATGTGTTCACGTTTGAGATCATCGAAGCTCCCCTCCATGGATCTTTGGTCGTCAAGAACGGCGTGGCCACCTACATGCCGGACCTGGGCTTTGCCGGGACGGACACCTTCGTGTATCGGGTCTTCGACGATCTGCTCGCCTCGGACACCGGGACCGTGACAATTGAGATCCTGGCTGCAGATCTCAGCTTCCTGCTGTCGACCCTCAGCCCGGATCCCGATCGAGAAGGTATAGAGTTGCCGACTCCCATCCCTGGCCGTTCTGAAGACGTGCCTTCGATCGGGTCGATCAGCGGCGTGCGCCTCCTGTTTGGCGAGATCTTTGGGCAGAGCTCGGTGCTCCGCCTGCCGCTGCTGCTGATCCTGGCCGTCTTCATCGCCTCGCTGATCATTGGCCTCAAATCGGGCTTCACCCTGGCGGGCGGGCCGCTGTTCATGCCGGCGACCGCGCCCTCCCTCTATGACGCCGTCTTGCGGCGGGAGGAAGAGATGGTGCTGGCGTTCGAGGGGCCGGGAGACCGCTACGGGGTCGTGCACCGGTTCTCGCCAACGGAGCGCGGCATCCGAAGCACCGGCCGCAAGGCAGCCGCCGACGGCGTGCTATGGATCGAAGTCGAAACCCCCGAGGGCGACGCCTGGGTGGATGCGACCTATCTGACAATGCAGGTGGCGCCGGGAGCGTTCGCCACGAACACCGACGTCGCCAACCTGATGCGGGACACGCGGCGGGCGCTGGCAGACGGGTCTGGGCTGTCGGCTCTGGTCGGCCGCCGGGGTTTCTATGTGACCCACTTCGCCAAGCCGGCCCACTTCGAACGACCCGACGTCGAGCAAGTGCTCGAATCACAGACACACTGGGGATTGTGGGGTCCCGAAGACGACAGCATCGTCACGCGGGGCGACTTCAGAACCATCGTCGGCCTTCCTGTCTCGCAGGTGATGGCCACCGAGCCAGAGACATCTGCAACCGATGGTGTGGCGATGCCGGCTGAGTTCCAGAACTTCAACCGCATGACGTACGTGAATCCGATCACCGGAGCGCAGTGGTCCCTGCTCGTGGAGTTCACCGAGGACGGGCCGGTGCTGTGTGGATTGTGGCGGGTTGGATCGGCCAACCCGAACAGCCTTCCCGAGGCCGTCTAGGCGACAACGCTTAACACCACCGTTGAACGGCGCGGGGAACGCGTCAACCGGCTGGTTCACGTTGAAGGGAGTCCCGGATCATCGCCGTGCTCGGGGCAGGCATCGGGCTGTTCGCTCCCGGCCGGGCGGACCGCGAGGATCATCTGGCAGCAACCCCCCAATTTGCTGGTTGGACCACCGCCCCGGTCTTCGAGCAACTGCTGCGCGTCCCGGTGCTAGAGGGGTGGCGCAGCGCGTCGGGGGTCTTCGAGTTCCTGGCTGGTCTCATCGCCGACCTGAACCCACTTGCGCAGGGCGCCCAGGTTTGGTAAACCTCGGATTGGACTCTCCGTGGGTGTATCGCCACACGTAGTGGCATACAGGGGACGCGATCCGGGGGTGCCGCTGACAAGAGTGGGCTGACACGGGCTGCACTCACACGGGCTATGCCGGTCACCCGGCCACGGAGGAAGGTCGCGCTGGAGATCGATCCCCACCACCGGGGACCCCCGCATTCGGATGGTTCAGGGGGCTCCTCACACGAACAGGGTGACCCGCTACGTCACCCCGACCTCGAGCATGTGGCGAGACGTCTCCGGGGGCAATACGACGAGGTGCTGGAGGCAGAGCAGTACGCCGCGTTCGCCGCGTCGCGCCGGTTGCGGTCACTCAGAGATCGGCTGCTCGAGGCCGAGGATCGGGGAGAGTTGACCATCGCCTCCTGCAGCGATGGTCAGCTGTATCGAGGAGTCGTCGAAGCCGTCGGCACCGATCACTTCGTGCTCATCGAGGACGGGCGTACCCGCTTCGTGTCCATCAGCCACGTCGTCGGGATGGAGTTCGCATGATCGAGTTCCTCAGGCGCGTTGACCGCCGGACCTGGCTGGGGATCGGATTGGCGGCCGCGGCCGCCTTGCTGACACTCAACCTGAGCCGGCCGGC
>JBFIPU010000159.1:0-3452 GCA_041609995.1 Acidimicrobiia bacterium | reverse complement strand
GGCTTCGACCCGGGGGACGCGACCTACTTCATCGGCAAGGAGACCGTGCTGTCCCGGCCGAGCGGCGGGATGGCGCGCTGGCGGGAGCGCGTCTACGCCTTCCTGCACCGCAACGCCACCAGCGCAGCGGGCTACTTCCGGCTCCCCCCGGAGCGCGTGTTCGAAGTCGGCCAACAGCTCGAGATCTAGGACCGCCGCCGCAGGGCAGCAATGGCGCGACGCTGGTGGCTTGGCGCTCTAGCCCTTCGTAGGTACCGGGATTGCCCTCAGGAGTTGGGAAAGCCGGTGCTCAGCGAGCTGCGCTGAGTCGCGCGGTCGTCAATGGCATAATCGCTGAGCTGCGGGTTTCCGCAAGGCGAGGAGCGGCAGATGCGATGGCTTCATGGTACGGCTGCCGGCCTTGCCCTCATCATGCTTATGCCCGTCGTCGCGTCGGCACATGAGCCCGCTCGCGAGACGCATGAGGTCGAGTGGGTTGGTTGCGAGACCGGGGTACTCGATCCAGCCTGGACGTACGTTCTCAACGGGGAAAGACTCCGAGATGACGGAGGGCCGATCCTCTTCATCCCCGGACATGCGTCCGTACATGCGACAGTCGAGGAACTGACCCAATGTCCGCCGCCACCACCGGCTCCCGGTGTCCGGGAGGTGGATTTCGACTGCATCGACACCGGGGGAGCCGCGGCGCTCGTGGAACCGGAACCACGTACGGTAGATGGGCGGGTGGTCGTCTTCACATCAGAGGTCAACGTTCTCACCCCCGGGGCGACCTGGGTGGTGATTGGTAATCGCGTGATCATCGACATCGCCAAAGGCATCGATACTGTTCGAGTTGACTTCCGCCTGGCGTGGGGTAACGGTCCCTCGGAAACGGCAACGGCTCGCTACGAACGAAACCACTTGATCGAGCAGTGCGCTGGCATCACCGGTGACGACCTGCCACCTCCGCCAGACTTCAGCCTGGCGGGGTCGGACACCCTCGGCTTCGTTGATCTCGCGACCGCCACCTGGCAGCTTCGGCGGCACGACCGTGTTGGCGGCGGCACGTTGAGCTTTCTGTTTGGGAACCCCGGCGACATCCCGTTGATCGGTGACTGGGACTGTGACGGTGTCGACACCCCCGGGCTATTCCGCCAATCGGATGCCTTTGCGTACCTGCGCAATTCCAATACCACCGGGATAGCCGACATCCGGTTCTTCTTCGGCGATCCGAGCGATGTGCCGTTGGCTGGCGACTGGGACGGGGATGGCTGCGACACGCTCAGCATCTACCGGCCAGGCGAGCAGCGCTTCTACGTCATCAACAAGCTGGGCCAGAACGAGGGCGGGCTGGGCGCCGCCGACTTCTCGTTCGGCTTTGGCGACCCCGGCGACAAGCCGGTGGTGGGCGACTGGGACGGCGACGGCAAGGACGAGGTCGGTCTGCACCGCGAGTCGACGGGCTTCTTCTACTGGCGAAACTCCCTGGACACTGGGGTCGCTGACGGCCAGATCTTCTTCGGTGATCCAGGCGACCAGTTCGTCGCGGGCGACTGGGGCGTCGTCGATGGCGTCGATACCCCCGGGGTGTACCGCCCTCCAGCCGGTCTGGTGTTCTTGCGCCACACCCTCACCCAAGGCAACGCTGATTCGGCGTACCCAGCGGTGGGTGACCTGGTACTGGTGGGCGGCCAGTTCGGCTGAAGGGAGCCAGCTTTGGCGCACCCGTTGAGTGAAAACGCGCGGCTGTCAGGTACCCAGAAGGCCGCTTATCGATGGCCAGCCGGTCGGTTGGTGAGGTCGTTGATCGCGATTCACCGACATCCGGGTCCACAGATTTCCGGATCGGCGAACAGCGACACCGACGGCCCGCAACACGGTTACGCGAACGACCCGAGGACCCGTACGTAAGTCACGGCGGCCCATGTGACGGTGGCCAGCACAAAGATGGCTTCAAGAGGTTGTGGGTTCCGCCTGGTCTTGTTGAGTCCGACCAGCATGTTGTAGTGCGCGAGGATTGATGGAACGTAGCCGGCGAGGAGAACGGTCGCGGCGGCAGACGCCGCAGCAGCCTCGCTGAGATCATTGGCCGATGGCGATGCCGACATCAACAGCGGGGCCACTCCGACTAGCAAGGCCATCAGGACAGCGACGAGGACAAGGAGGTCTGCCAGTGGCAGCCATGTCGCGGTATCTGTCACCGTAGTGGACTCTTGCTTCCGCCTCCGCCAGTTCGCGTCTGAGATCGCCAGCTCTCGCTGTAAACGAAACATGAGAACGGTTACACCGAAGCCAGCGACAATGCTGGCCGCCGTGATAATCGAGCCAGGGTCAATCATCAGGTACCTCCTTGAGGAAACGACCGTTGGGTGGGGGTCTTCAGGGCGCAAGGAGTCCCCTGAAGACCCCGTGCCGGCTCCCTAGGCCGGCCTAGCGCACCGTCTATCCCTAACCCTTCACCATGGTCAGGGCTGCAACTCAAACCTACGCGACGCTGTCCTGCTCAACCGCCCCGCACGAGAGGCCGACCAGTTGAGCTGGACCTGCCACCTAGCCTTTGTGGGCGTCGGGAAATCCCGCTTATCAATGGGTAGCGAAGCTATAGCCCGTCATCCGTCATCGCCGGACGAACAGTCCCCCAATGTCGCGCAACCGGCCGCAACCTACGCCGCCAGCACCCGCTCGTCGGCCGCTGCCGCGGGCGCCGGCGCCGGAGCGCCGATGGGGAGGACCTCGCGGCCTTCGGCCTCGTTGATGATCTCGGCGATCGCCAGGTACATCGCCGAGGCGCCGGTGAAGATGCCGACCCAGCCGCCGATCTCGGTCACCGTGCCGAGCCCCCACCAGTCCCCCACCGCCAGCAGGAAGAACAGCGCGGCGAGGCTGGCGAACACCACCTGCAGCGCCCGCGGCTTGCGCAGCGTCCCGAAGAACATCGCCGCCGTGAAGGCGCCCCACAGGAACAGGTACCAGCCCATGAACACCCGGTCGGCGTCGCCGAACTGGACGATCGCCACCAGGCTCAGCCAGAACAGGCCGTAGCTCGTGAACGCGGTCATGGCGAACGTGTCGGCGCGCCGGTAGGCCATGATCCCGGCGATGACCTGGGCGAGCCCGCCGTAGAACAATCCCATCGCGAGGATGAGGTCGTCCATGGGGAAGAACCCGGCGTTGTGTAGGTTCAGCAGCACCGTCGTCATCCCGAAGCCCATCAGTCCGAGCGGTGCGGGGTTCGCGAACATCGGGGGGCCTTTCGTCGCCTGGACCCATTGCACCCCGGGAGACCCCGGCCCGCCAGGGCCGTTCGAATCGATTCGTCAGGCCGTCTCGACGTCAGCGAGGCCCAGCTCGGCCGCCATCTCCTCCCGCATGACGAACTTCTGGACCTTGCCGGTGACGGTCATCGGGAACTCGTCGACGAACCGCACGTACCGCGGGATCTTGAAATGGGCGATCTTGCCGCGGCAGTAGTC
>JBFIPU010000158.1:0-3540 GCA_041609995.1 Acidimicrobiia bacterium | reverse complement strand
CGTGGCCGACCGGGCAGGGCTCCACGCCTTGACGATGCGTCGCCTGGGCACCGAGCTCGGCGTCGAGGCGATGTCGCTCTACAAACACGTCGCCAGCAAGGACGAGATCCTCGACGGGATGTTCGAGCTCGTCATCGGCGCCATCGAGGTCCCGAGCGATGGCGCCGACTGGAAGGAAGCCGTGCGGCAGAGGGCGGCCTCGGCCCGCCGGGTCCTCAGCCGCCACTCGTGGGCGATCGGCCTGCTCGAGGCGCGCGGATCGACGGGGCCGACTGCCCTCGGCTACCTGGATGCGATCATCGGAACGCTGCGCTCGGCCGGCTTCTCCATCGAGAATGCCGCCCATGCATTCTGGCTACTCGACAGCTACGTGTACGGACACGTCATCCAAGAAACCAGCATGTCGTTGAGGGGCTCGGAGGAAACGAACCTGGGATCTGGTTCCACCCCCGATCGCATCCCGAGCGTGGATCACCCGCACCTCGCGGAGCTGGCACGACATGCACGGAGGTCGAAGTACAGCTTCGACACCGAGTTCGAGTTCGGCCTCAGCCTCATCCTCGATGCCCTGGAGCGAACCCTCCGCTGATCCCACCGGGGTCATCCGACGATGCGAACCGAGCCGAGGGCACGCCTGCCGGCACTGCGTAGACCACCACGTTGCTGTCGTAGCTGCGGTCGGACCGGCTGAAGGCGCCACCGCACGTGATGAGGGTCAGAACCGGGGGTCCCTCCTTCGCAAACAGGACGTCCGTCGGGAGCTCGTCCTTGGCGTAGACGGTGCGGGCAATGACACGGAAGGATCGTTCGGATCTGTCGGTGTACGTTATGACGACGGAATCGCCCTTCTCCAGCTTCCGCAAATCGAAGAACACGCCGGGACCCTGGCCGGCAAGATCGACGTGGGCGGCAAGCACGGCAGAACCCGCCTCGCCCGGTGAGGGTCCGAACCGATACCACGCCACGTCCGTGACGTTGTCGGGAACGTCCATCTGGCTCGTCGCCGCATCGACACCATAAGGGTCTACCGGGGCGTCGATGCCGATCGTCCCGATACGGAGCCCCACCGGCTCTGGGATCTCGATGGGCGTTGGGGCGACCGCCGTGATCTCCGCCGGGTCGGGATCGTCAGGTTCGGCTTCGGCGGTCGGGCGGGGAAGTCCGGTGGGCGGGGTGCGCGCTGCCGAGGACGCGCCCTGACGCAGCGCTTGCTCCACCGCAACGGCGGAACCAGAGGTGGAGGCGTCTCCGGCGAGCGCCATCCACAGCGAAGCGCCGGCGAGCAGAGCGCCGCCGACTATCAAGCCCCAGCCAAGACGTTTCACGGGAGAAGAAGGTACTCAGCCGGGGGAGTGGCATCCACTCCCCCGGCTGGTCGAGGCTGTCAGCGGCCGTTGCGGCGCAGCACCGTGGTGCCACCCACCAGCGCGGCGATGCCAATCGAGGCGACGAGCAAGGCCAGCGGGAATCCGGATCCGGCGTCGCCGCCGGTGCCCGTCGGCACCCCGGCCGGAGCGCTGCCGAGACCGGAGATCGACTGGGCGAGGACCATGAATGACTCGCCCTCCAGAGAGCCGACGGCGTAGACGATGACGTTCGTGCCCTCAGGGATCTCGAGGTCGGTCTCGAACACCACCGGCTCGGTTGCGCCTGCCGGCACGATCGACACCGGGTAGGTGTCAGCAGGGACGTCGGCCACGCCTTCCTGGGGATTGGCCACGCCTGCGAACAGAGGATCGTCACCGGCCAGGATGTCCACGGTCGGCGCCGCGGCCGTATGGCGGGCAGTGACCCGTCCGTTGCCGGCGTCGATCGCCGACGTGTCGTTGACGAACACACTCAGCGTCGGATCGCCGGCCTCGGTGAGGTGGGCGACGATGGTGGCGTTGAGCCCGGCCGTGACCGAGGCGCTTCCAGCCAGGGCAGGGTCGTTCCCCTCGGGATCGGTTCCGGCGGGATAGATCTCGATCTCATAGTCACCGGCCGGCAGTGTGAGGGGATCGGTGACGGTGCCGAAGGTGAAGCCTTCGAGCGTCGCCTCTCCGTTCACCCACACATCGACCTCCAGGTCCGGTACTCCATGAACGACCGTGACGGTGCCTTCATCCTGGGCGATGGCCGCCGTGGGGACGAGGAGCACGGCCATCACCGCCAGCAGTAGGAACAGCTTCTTCATCGTGGGACTCCTTCCGATGTCCGTTCTGGGTACCTGCTCTACGAGCCTGCGAACGATCTCGGATGGAGAACCGACCCGGTCTTGACAACCTGAGTGAGAATGACTTAGATTTCTTGGATCATCGTGAGCGAGAAAATCCAACCCCAGGAGGTTCGACTATGAGCTTGGTACGGTTTGATCCCTTCGAGTTGGTGCGCGATCTCGACCGGATGTTCGACTCCCCGACGCCACGCACAGGCATGTGGCTGCCGCGGGTGGACGTCTTCGAGCGTGATGCCAACCTGGTCGTGCGCGCCGAGGTGCCCGGCATCGACGCCGAGTCGCTCGACGTGACCGTCGAGGGTGGCACCCTCACGCTGACTGGTCATCGGAAGTTCGAGAACGAGACCGACGAGGGCGGCTACCACCGCAAGGAGATCTTCGAGGGTCAGTTCAAGCGGACCGTCCTCTTGCCCGAGGGCGCCGACGCCGACGCCATCACGGCGACCTCCAAGGATGGCATCCTCGAGATCGTCGTCCCCAAGAAGCCGGAGGTCCTCCCCCGCAAGGTGACAGTCGAAGTCCAGAATTGAGCCGCCACCAACGGCAAGCTTCGGCGTGTCAACTGAGTCGCACCAGAAGCCCCATTCTCACCCCGGCCACGGAGAGTAGTCAAGGATCAATCTGGTGTTCGTTCACGAGCCCTGCTCGTATACCTGGACGTTGGTGAAGACTGATTCGGCGGTTGGTGTGCTGGTGTCGTGGTCGTGGACGAAGGTGAGGTATTGGTAGGTGCCGGCGGGGAGGTGGGCTCCTACTGGGATGATGTAGTTGGTGGTTCCTGGTGGGCTGTAGTTGCGGAAGGTTTGGATGCCCCAGGTTTGGGTTCCGAACAGTTGGAAGTTGGTGTTCTGGGAGATGGTGTTGTCGTTGTCGAAGCCGATCCCGTGGATTTCGCCTTGGTTGTTGGAGGTGAAGTCGAATTCGAGGATGGTGTCTGCGGTGATGGTGTAGGGGAAGTCGATCTTCTTCCATCCGTTGCCGGTGATCCGCAGTGTTTCACCGCTGGCGCCTGAGACTTCGGCGACTCCTGAGACGTCCTGGTTGCCATACGAGGAGATGGTCACCGTGTTGAAATCGATCGCCCCCGAAGGCGGAGGCGGAGGCGGAGGAGGCGGAGAGCCTTCGTATACCTGGACGTTGGAGAAGATGGATTCGGCGGTTGGGTTGTTGGTGTCGTGGTCGTGGACGAAGGTGAGGTATTGGTAGGTGCCGGTGGGGAGGTGGGCTCCTACTGGGATGATGTAGTTGGTGGTTCCTGGTGGGCTGTAGTTGCGGAAGGTTTGGATGCCCCAGGTTTGGGTTCCGAACAGTTGGAAGTTGGT
>JBFIPU010000157.1:0-3575 GCA_041609995.1 Acidimicrobiia bacterium | reverse complement strand
TACAGCCGCACGTTCCACGGAGACGACGACGGGTCGTTCCGAGCGAGCCTGGAAGCCGAGGACGGCCTGGTCCCCGTGTTCACAGCTGCGGGGGTGGAGGTGTTACGGGGCGTGAGGTCGGGTTAGCCGGCGCTCAACCGGGCACGGAGCCGGTCCATCGTGACAGCAGGGAGTCGGTCGATGTTGCCGTCTTCCACCCAGCCGATCTCATCCAGCCGGCGCACCGTCAAGCCGGTTTGTTCGGCGATGGATTTGACGACGAGGTCGGGGCGATCGACCAGCTGCTCGTACTGCACGTCCACGCTCCCGGGCGGCCGCTGTTCGTCGATGACGGAGTCCACCTCCTCGACCTGGGAGATGACATCGTCGAGTGGGTCACCCCCCGACCGGGCGCTCAGACCCCAGCCGACCCGGTCAGAGCCCTGGATCCGCTCTCTGGCCTCCAGGAGACTTTGCGCCACGTACACGGGATCGCGCCGCACGATCACGAAGACGGCACCATCGATGGCGGCCGCCAGACCGGTCATGGCGGCGGTATTTCGGTTGTTCTTGCTGACGAGCGGCAGATCGTGGGCCGTGCGCCAGGCGTCGAAGAACCGGGCCAGGTCACGCGGGTCGGTGGGAGGAACCGGCCGGTAGCGGTCCTCACCCAGCCATCGGTTCCAGATGTGGAAGGCGTCGTTGGGGGCGTCGTTGCCGGCTGACAAGCCGTAATAGCTGGCCAGTCGGGTCGATCCGGGGAACCGGTCGAACCGGACCGAAGCCGCCAGCGGTGAACGGTGAAACATCGAATTGCGATTGGTGAAGTAGGACGAATACGTGTGGTTCACCAGCAACTGGTGCACGAGCGTCGTGCCGCTGCGAGGGGCGCCGACGATCAACACGGCCGGATGCCGGCTGGGGGCAGCGGCAGCCAGCAACTCCGCCTCGTTGGCGGCCAGCATCCGATCGAGGAGCGAGATCGGAGCCTCGGCGCCCGTCCGCAGCAGCGCCTCGATGCCGGCCGGGTTGCGATCGCGAAGGATGCGACCCACCAGCCCAATCGGGTTGCGGAAATTGGCGAAGCGCCCCAAGGCCTACGCCAGCCTTTGGTCCACTCCCTCAGCGGCGGTCCCACCAGCAAGGCCCTGTTTGTACACCGAGGTGCCGAGATGAAACAGCTCCTCGAAATATCGCTTCGACTGCATGGCCATGACGCCCATCCCCATCAGCTGCGTACCGACGATGAGGCCCACGGCGGTGGCCAGGAATGCGAGCGGGTACCGGCTGAAAGCCTCCGCCACCCCACCCTCCTGACCGATGCGAATACCGACGTTGACAAGTCCGATGATCGTGAGGGCGAGCAATACCAGCCCGGGCAGGACGAAGAACATGAACGGGCGGAACACAAAGGCCAGCAGGGCATTGGACATGACGCCCCGGCTGATCTTGAACGGCCCCGGTCGGCGCCGCCCGCCGGTCTCGTGGAACGTCCAGTCGAGGTGGGCCGGAACCTCGTGGATCAGGGCCCGCAGCAACTGGGCCTTGTAGATGATCTCCGGGTTGATCTCGGCGTCCATCGCCTTGAGATTGAGCGAGCGGAGAAAGACGCCGTCGTAGGCCCGGACCATTCCGGTCAGGGTGGTGAGCTCTCCCTTCGCCGCCAGCGACAAGAACCAGTTGGCACCGCGCGACAACACCCGCCGCACGAACGGGACGTTGGTGGTCCGGCCGCCCGGGGCATAAGGGGAGGCGACGACGATCTTGGCGTCGGTGGCGATCAGCTCATCGAGCATGAGGCCGATGTGGTCGACCGAGTACGACAGATCGCTGTCGAAGGTGACGACGTAATCCCCGCCCGCCACCCCGAAGGCGTAGCGGAGCGCCTGACCGAGCTTGAAGTTGACCCGGTGTTGCAGGACCCGAACGTTGGGCCGGCCTTCGGCAAATCGCTGCACGAGGTCGCCGGTCTCGTCGGTCGATCCGTCATCGACGACGATGATCTCCCATGAGAACTGCTGGTTGTCGAGCGTGTAACGATGCAGCTCACCAAGATTGCGCTCGATGGTCGCCGCCTCGTTGTAGGCGGGGACGATCACCGAGACCGTCGGTCGTTTCATGTTCTCCTTCGATCAGCGCCATCGCGACTTCGCCGGCCCGCCATCAGCCGCGAAGCTCGTACCCGCGTGTGATAAGCGTACAGTATCTGGCTCGATGCAGTTTCGCCTGAGCCCCCCGGATTACTCGGGACGTGGGCTGGTCAACTTGGTAGCGGAGATCGAGGCGCGCCTGGGCAGCGATCCCCCTTGCGATCGACTGGATGCCCCGCTCCCCGAGGGAGACAGTTGGGTGCTGGCGGTGTTCGACGGCCTGGGTTCATGCCAACTCGACCACCCGGCCGCCGAACCTTTGCGGGCGGCCCGAACCACTGACCTCGACGCCCCGTTCCCGTCGACCACCACCGTGAGTCTCGCAACCATGGCTACCGGGCTTCCGCCCAGCGGCCACGGCCTTATCGGCTACCAGCTGTACCTGCCAGACGCCGATCTGGTGGCGAACACCATCAAATGGACGACCCTGTGGGGTGAGCCGTTCGGGTTCGACCACGAGGGGTTCCTCCCCGAGACCATGTGGGAACGCCTCGCCCGGGCGGGCATCGAGTCCGTGGTGGTGCAGCCGGCCAATTTCGCAGGATCGCCCCTCAGCCGCACGCTCTACCGCGGGGCCCGCTTCGAGGGGGTGCACACCACCGGGGAGTGGGTGGAGGCGGTAACCGGGCTGGCCCGGCCGCGGCGCCTGGTGGTGGCCTACCTCCCCCATGTGGACATTGCAGCTCACATGACCGGGCAGAACTCGACCGAATATCGAGATGCCCTCAGTATGGTGGCCGGTGTCTGGGAACAACTGCGCATTCTCCTTGCTCCCGAAATCGTGCTCGTGGGCACATCCGATCATGGGCACGTCGACATCCCGGCCGAACGCCAGGTCAAGCTGCCGAAAGCCGACCACAGGGACCGGATTCTCTACGGCGACTCCCGCGCCATGTTCATCAAGGGGTCGGCGCCCACGGGCGAGGTGCCCGGCACGTACGTGGCGACTGCCGATCTCGACCGCTACTGGGGATCGGGAACCCACCGCCACCCGGATCGCTTGCCCGATGGGGTCCTGTTCGCCGATCCCGGTTACGCCATCCTCCACCGCTTCTCGGACACGCGCATGATCGGCCACCATGGCGGGCTCACCGACGAAGAGCGGTTAATCCCGCTCCTGCTCCGCTGAGAGATCGCCGGCACCCGTCGGTTCCCTCCCGTTCAGGTCCGGAGCGGCATCGGGCCCGCCGGCCGGTTCAGGGGCCACACCGCCACCGTCGGCCGGCTCTGGAGTGTCGCCGTCACCGCCGTCTTCGACCGGCTGCGCCGGCCCGTTGCCGCCGGGAGCAGGCGGCAGGGCGGTTGCGGTGCGGCGGCCGAACATGGTCAGCACGAAAGACCCGACCCCCGTCGATACCGCCACCAGCCACAGCACGGGACCGGCGAAAGGAATGATCCTCGCCAGCCGCCAGAGAAGGGATCCGACCAACAGGCCGAGCACCAGGG
>JBFIPU010000156.1:0-3606 GCA_041609995.1 Acidimicrobiia bacterium | reverse complement strand
GGTTTGGAGCATCTCGGTGAGCGAATCGAACGCAATGAGAGCCTGGGCCGTCTGATACAGGGTCTCGGTCTTGGCCAGCGACTCCTGGGTGGATTGGAACAGACGTGCGTTCTGGATCGCCACTGAGCCCTGGACAGAGAAGGCGTCCAACACAATGAGTTCCTCGAGATCGAACGGCTCTCCTCCGTTCCGGCTCACGGCCAGAACACCGATCACCCGGTTACGCGAGACGAGCGGCATCGAGATGAAGTGCTCAACATACTCTCCGCCGGCATAGGGGGGAGATTTCTCGGCCTCGAGCCCGTGAATGACAACATGGCCCTGGGTGTCGACGATCTCCTTGAGGATCGGGTCATCCGAGACTCTCAGGTAGACGTTTTGCAGGTTGGCGGCATCGTCGATGCCGCGGCTGGCCATGACCCGCATGGTCTCACCGTCCCGCAGCAGCACGGCAGCCGAGGCGAATGGCATCATGGGCTCGAGGCCGTGGAGGAGTGCTCCGAGCACCGCGGTGAAGTCCAGTGAGGAGACCATCGATGCCGTGACCTCTCGCAGTGACTCCGCCAGCCGGCGTTGGCTCTTCTCGGCGGCGAGGCGCTCATGACTGTCGATCAGCATCCCGAGTTCGTGGGCGACGATGTTCATGGTGGAAACGTCTGCCTCGTTGAAATGCCGCTGGGTCTCATCGTTGATGACGGCGATGGTGGCCGTCTTCCCGGCGCGGAGGGGAACAGGGGCGGCCACCATAGATGCCACCTCATCATCTGACGGAATCAGGTGAGGGTCGACCAACACGGCTGCCGCGTGGGCAAAGGCCATGCCGCTGGAACCGTTGATGTGATCCTCATACGGGCGCGGTCGGTACCGGGTCCTCCCTGGCCCGCCGACCACGGATCGCCGCACATCGCGGATGCTCGGCTCGAAGACGTGCAATACGGCCCGATCGGAGTCCATCACGCGGGCAATGGCATCGACTGCGAACTGGAGAACCTCACCGGTATCGAGGTCGAGAGCTTCCCGAATGCGCGCGTGAAACCAGGACAGGCGATTGACCCATTCCGGCATGGGCTCTGAGTTGTCGACAGCGGCTCTTTCCACCATCGCCACAACCTTTCGCTACGCGGTATACCGGCTGTGATCAATACATCGGCCCCGCTGAGTCGCCGTTTGAGGGTTTCCGGCACGGGCCAGATGCGGAGGGTGACCGGGTCAGCTACGCCCGGCGAAGGATCGCACGAGGTCAATCTCCTCGCGGTGAGCGGCCGGGTCACCTGGCGTCTCGAGGATGACCGGGCAATCGGTGCTCGCCACGATGTTGGCGATGGTTTCCAACGGTATTTCGCTGTCTCTGAGCAATGCATGGCGATCGCGGCGGCTGTCGAACGGATCCCGGGAACCGTTGCAGTGGAGCAAGTCGATTCTTCCGGTTGCGGCGAGCACTCGCTCGACGAGACCCTCCAGCGGCTCACCGGCGGCCCAGGCGTGACACGTGTCGAGGCAAAAGCCGACGCCCGTATCGCCGATCGCCTCCCACAGCCGCGCAATCATCTCGACCTCCCGGGCGATGGCCCGATCGCCCGACGCCGTGTTCTCGATCAGAATCGGAACCTCGCTCTCGACCTGGGCCAGCGCTTTTTGCCATCGCTCGATACCGACCTCTGGCACCTCGTCGTCGGACACATGCCCGCCATGGACGATCACGGCTTCGGCGCCGATCGCTTCCGCCGCCTCGAGGGTGTCGTTGAGGATCTTGCGGCTGGGAATCCGGATTCGGTTGTTCCCCGCACAGACGTTGATGAGGTAGGGAGAATGGACGACGATGGCGACAGGTGAGGCGGCGAGTTCGGCGGCGTCGGGCCGGGGCCCGGGCTTCTTCCAACCTTGCGGGTTCGACAGGAACATCTGGATGATGTCTGCCCCCCGAGCCTCGGCTTCTGCCAGCGGATGGGCAAAATCGACGTGGGCGCCGAACCGACGACTCATGTCGCCTCCTCCGGCGCCATCCAGTCATATCGGGTGTCGAAGGCCTGCCGCATTCCCGCCACCACGACCAGGAGACCGAAGGCGGCCAGCAGTGCGGCGGGAATGAAAGGCCAGTTGGCGGTTCGATCGGAGTCGAACAGCAAATACCCCACGACGACGAGCCCGAGGATCACCAGCAGCACCCCCCACGTCACGCGTCCATAGTGGGCGCGATCCGGTGTGACATCGGGCGGAAGGGCGCCGATTCTGAGAGCGTCCAGCCGGGCCGCAACGATGATTGGATCGTCCACCCAGGCGTTCGCCCGTAGCACCAGCGCTCCGTCGACCCATTCCCCTCCCCACGGATGTGATGGCAGGCGACGGGCATCGACGACCCTCACGCGCAAGGCCGGGACGTCGCCGTCGGCGTCCTCCAGCACAACCGCTTCGGTGCCGGTCACCTCCTCCCAGGGGAGAAGGACCGTGCCCGCCGCCGGGCCGCCGAGCATGTTGAACGTGACTCCGGTCTGATCGGCTCTCAGTACCGGGCGGGGGGCGAACATCTCCTTGGTCGACCACATGAGCATGGCGACGCCGGCCAACGTGAAGATGAGGGCCCACGCCTCCTCGCTGCCGTTGGCGCCCGGCCGGTTGAGACCGGCCAGGTCGGCGAGCCGATCGATGAAGCGCGTGTAGCCGGGTCCGACCTTGGGCAGGACCAGGACGTCGAACCCGAGCAACACCAGTGGGACGGACGCAATGCCGACGAGCCAGCCGAACAACGCCGAGCGGTACAGCTCGTATTTCACGAGGCGATACCCAGATCCTTTGGCGTGACGAGCGACGTGAATGAGACATCTGCCTGTTCCATCACGTGGGCGACCTTGCCGTCCGATCGGTCGAGTAGCGCCAACGCCTGTACCACCTCCAGGCCGGCATCACGGGCTACTTCGATCGCCTCCAACAGCGCACCTCCGGTGGACGTCGTGTCTTCCAGAACCGCCACTACATCGCCCGGCAGTACGGGGCCCACCAGGCGGCCTCCGAGGCCGTGGTCCTTGGCCTCCTTTCGGACGCTGAAGGCACGCAACGGGACATCCTCCATGGCAGCCGTGAGGGCGGCGGCGACCGCGATCGGGTCTGCCCCCATGGTCATGCCGCCGACCGCCTCTACCGATTCATCGAGCACGCCGAGCACCGCCCGCCCGACGTACACGGCACCGGGACCATCGAGGGTTGTTTGGCGGCCGTCGAGGTACCAGGAGGCGATCGTTCCCGAACGAAGGGTGAAGGGCCCGTCGGTGCGCAGCGAATGCTGTCTGAGGTGGGTGACTAGTCCCTCGATGCTGGCTTCCTGAATTTCGCGGAAATACCTCAAGTTTTCCATCGGGGTGACGATACTAACGGCGAGAGGTTTCCCGCCTCCCGTGTTAGCCCGAAAGATGGCCACCGCAAGGTGGCCATCTTTCATTTGTTTTCCGGCGGCTACACGCTTTGGTGGTTGGAACAACCGCACGCTGGAAGTGGTCTACAAAGCCGTAGTCGCGTCGGAGAGCTACCGCCTTTGTGGCCGAACGTCAATGCCACGAACAGCAAGGGCCCTCAGAGCGTCGATGTCGCGGTGAAGTCCCCGAAGGGTGCCGC
>JBFIPU010000155.1:0-3663 GCA_041609995.1 Acidimicrobiia bacterium | reverse complement strand
GGTGTAATCGGTGTTGAGGTCAGCGGTGCCGGCCACCGAGAAATTCACCGTCAGTGCTTCGGTGGTGTCGGTGCGGGTGAAGGTATACACCAGGTTGGGGTCCCCATCCTCGTCTACCGCTGCTGGTGCCACTGTTACCGACACGGAGTCCTCAGTACTCGTGAAGTCGGATTCGAACGCACCGAGGTCGGGATTGGCTCCCTGGTAGCTGTCCGGGGGCCGATCGAGGACCGTTTGGCCCTGCCATTCGAAGAAGGCCGTGCCGGCGTCGATCGCCGGGCTGCCGACCTGCAGACGGGCGTCGGCGTCGAGAAGCGGGTCCTCGAACAGGGTATTGGTGAAGTCGATGTTGCTGCCCATCTGGTCGATGCCGTTGTTCCAAAAGAGGTTGTACGCAGCGATCGAGCCGCCGTCGGTTTCCTTCATCCCCATCGTGATGGAGTCGACGAACAAGTTGTTGAGCGCTACGAGATTGTCACCACCCGTGAGGCCGTAGGGATTACCGACGAACGTGTTGTCGAAGACATGAATCGGTTCGGGGATGCTGGCTGCGCGGAAGTCCTCGGTGGTGTCGGCATTGTCCATCAGCCCGATTCCGACCATGGCGTTCGCTTCGATGAGGTTGTGCTCGATGAGGAAGTGCCGGTCGGATAGGCCTGGATAGTCGATGATCTGGATTCCGTCCTCTTCATTGTTCGAAATGACGTTGTTGCGGATGACGATATTGAGGGTCGGTCCCGTGTAGCTCTGCATCCGAATCTCGATCCCGTCGTCGCCGTTGTTGACGATGATGTTGTCTTCCATGATGACCTCCGAGGACCCATCGAGGTCGATCCCGTCGTCACCGTTGAACTCGAAGACGTTGAACCGGCAGATGCCATCGCCGCCTTCGTAGTCGATGCCATCTCTCGTGTCGGTGATCCGGTTGTGCAAGATCGAGAGCTCGCCGTATGGGCGGATCCCGTCTTCCCCGTTCCGGATGGTGAATCCGATGATGCTGGTTGCCGGGCCGACCGTGTCGTCGACCGTAATAACGGTGCGGTTGGATCCGTCGATGATCGTCTGGTCGACCATGGCGGGGTCCTGGGTTGTGTGAAATAGCGAAGCGAGCGTGATGGTCTTGCCGGCAATGGTCAGGTTCTCGACGTAGATGCCTGGTGACACGAGGACCGTGTCGCCATCCACGGCGGCATCAATAGCTGCTTGTATCGAGCTGTGGTCTGCGGGCACGTGCAGGGTTGTACCCGAGAGTGATTGGGCCGCTTCGCCCACAGTATCGCTCGTCGCAGGAAGGACTCCGGACGGAAAGTGGATCTCGTAGGGCCCCGGCGCGGAATCGGTCGGCATCTCCGCTGCTGCGGGCTCGCCGAAACCCACCATGGTGGACACGACGAGAATCAACAACCCGAGCCCGACCCGCCTCAAGTAGTAGAACACCAGGTCTTCGGGCATCCGGCCCCCGTTCGTTGGCGCCCTGAGCAACTGGCCTTTTCGGGGAAGTCGGCAACGCAGAACGAGGTCGGCGCTGTCGCCACTCTGACTCTACGTATCAGTGTGTCCTGGTGGGGAAGAGACTTCGGATCCGATGCCCGGAGACAGGTCGCGGGTGCTCACCGTAAATCCTGGGACCTCGCTTCGATTTCCGGTCAGTTGCGAGTGGCCGCTCGGTCAATCCAAGGCATCGCGAACAGCGTCGACGTCTTCAGCTCCGATGAGCCCCAGGCCGGCGGCGTGGTCTGCCACCACACCCGAGTCGGCAGCCAGGACGAAGGGCACCGAGTCGTCCCACTCCTGCGAGACCGCCTCGACCCTGCCATCACCTGGATCAAGGCGGACTTCCCGGATATACACGGCGAGAATGCGGCCCGGGTGGCGGCGCACTGCTTGCGCGTAGATGTCGGGATCGTGCTGGCCGGAGTCTCCGATGAGCACGAATGGGAGGTCGGGGTGCAGCTCCAGCACCTCGTCGATCTGTTCTCCTTTGTGGGCGTGGTGGGAGTGATCGTCTTCCCCGCCGAGAAAATCACGTAATAGCAGCGGACCGTCCGGGAACCCGTTGTGGTCCATGAAATCTGCCAGGAAGCCATACAGATTCCACGGGCTGGAGGAGACGTAGAAGAGGGGGTTGCGATCCGACCCGGAGGTGCCCGATTCGAGGCCGCGGTACAGCTCGGCGGCTCCCGCATACGCCGCTCGGGTCAGCGCCGATCCGGCCAGCGTGTTGCGGATGACACTGAGCGCCCGCTGGGCGCCTGTCAACAGGATGGTGTCGTCGATGTCGGAGATGACCCCGAACCTGGCTCCCGGTTCCGGGACACGGACTGCGCAGGCGGTGGCGTGATCGTCCGCCATTCCCAGATACGAGCCTCGCAGGCCCACCGTGCCATGCACCCACCCGTCGGCAGGGTCGGAAAGGTCGGCCTCGAAGCGGGCCTCGAAATAGCCGTCGTGGTCGCTGGTCGATTCCGCCTCGGTGCCGCCCAGTCGAACATACAGCGGCACGTCCGGCAGTTCGTCAGTCATGAACCGGGCGATGGTGCGTCCGACGGTGGCCCGGAACCCTTCGTCCTCCAGGGCCGGCGAGGGCGCCGGGTTGTCGAGAACCCGACCCCTCACTACCACGGTGCGGCCTGAACCGTGACCGCGATAGGGGACGATCCGCAGATGCTCGGGTGGGCGCCCCGATCTACGGGACTGCCGCAGGGCGTCCCAACGCCGCTCCACGGCGACCGCCAATCGGCGAAGTCTGAGCTGGTTGGACATCCTTGGAGTTATAACCCATCCCCGGGCTCAGACAAAGGTCCAGTGGGTCCTGCGATGGCGGGACCTTCAGAATCCGGGGTTGCCGGCGCACGCTGCCATTCGCTGCAGCGCAAAGAGATCACCACTGCGATCTGGTTCGATGGTCTCCTGGTACTGAACGATGCGGAGGCCGGCGAAAGCTCGCAGCAGTTCCTGCGGCTCCAGCCGGAAGTCGTCGGACGGCCCGGCGACGTCGGCCGTCGTGCGGAAATGGTGCTCGATCAACAGCCATCCGTCGGGGGCCAGGGCCGGGATGAGCTTCGGCCACAGGTCCCGGTTGCGGTAGCGAAACACGGTGATCAGCTGATACCGGCCGGCCGGCAGCGAGAGTTCGTCGAGATCGGCCACTCGCCAGTCGATTTCCAGGCCGCGGTCGGCAGCCGCCTGCCGGCCCATGTCGATCGCCACCGCTGAGATGTCGACGGCCTCGACGTCGAACCCTGCCGCCGCCAGGGCCAGTGCGTTGCGGCCGGCGCCACAGGCGACATCGAGTGCCCGGCCGGATCCCAGCCTCGGCAGCCACTCTTCGAGGAAGGGAGAGGCCCACGGACGGGGCCGGTAATCACCTTCGGCGTAACGCTGATCCCATTTGACCCGTTCGGCTTCGCTCATCTGGTCGACGCTAGCAATGTCGTTGACGGCCTCCGCAGATGTCCACGCGTGCCAACCCGCGGGTTCGGGACGGCGGTTTCCGCCACCTACAACCCTGGGTTGTGCGTGCGGGCCAACCCGCGGGTTCGTGGCGGCGGTTTCCGCCACCTAGAACCCTGGGTTGTGTGTGCGGGCCAACCCGCGGGTTCGGGACGGCGTTTTGCGCCACCTAGAACCCTGGGTTGTGCAAAGACGCGAAAGGGGTGTCTC
>JBFIPU010000154.1:0-3746 GCA_041609995.1 Acidimicrobiia bacterium | reverse complement strand
CCACGGTGATGGTGACGGTGGCCGTCGAGCAGGCCCCCAGGGTGTCACACACCTCATAGATGAAGGTGTCGATTCCGTTGAAGCCGGGGTTGGGGGTGTAGGTGAAGGTGCCGTCGCCGTGATTGACCAGGGTGCCGTTGGCCGGGTCACTACAACCCACACAAGACGTGTTGGCCGAGGCGGCAACCAGATCGCCGTCGGCGTCCGTGTCATTGGCCGATGCCGGCACGGTGACCGCTTGGCTTTCGGTGGTGGATGCCTGGTCATCCACGGCCACCGGAGGGTCGGGCACCGGATTGATCGAGATGTCAACGGTGGCAGTCGAGCAGGCCCCCTCGGTGTCGCACACCTCATAGATGAAGGAATCCGGTCCGTTGAAGTCAGGGGCCGGTGTGTAGTCGAAGCTTCCATCACCGTTGTTGACCAGGGACCCATTGGTGGGGCCAACACAGCCCGGGCACGACGTGTTGGTTGAGGAGGAGTTGAGCGCCCCTTCCGGATCGACATCGTTGCTGACCACCACGAAGGTGACGGCGACATCCTCGTCTGTCGAGACCAGATCGTCGGCGGCGATCGGCGGTTGGTTGGGGATGTAGGACACGATCAGCTCCGGAGGATTGCTGCCCTCACGTGAGTGGTATCGCACGCCGTCGGTGCTGTCGGGCAGAAGGACGAAGCTGAAGGTCCCGTCGCCGGTGATGTGGGTAGTCAGGTCGTATTCGACCCAGGAGTTGCGGGGAACTACCCCGACGTTGGCGAGCTCTCCACCGGCGGGCGGCTCGCGATTGTTCCACGTGATCGAGTTTTCCGCCCAGTTGTTGTTCGTCGGATAGATGCCAGGGCCATCGTCCGTTCCGTTTCTGGCAAATATCCGCAGAACAGCGCTCTCGACGGGACCGGCGACGTTGGCCACCTCGAAGCGGAGATAGCTGTGTTCATCGGGGAGGTCGACATTGAGCTTGCTGTTGGAGCCGTAGTTGATGTCCGGATCCGATTCCAGGACCCGAGCGTCGGCCGATGGGGCAAACGTCAGCTGTTCGGTCGATTGAGCGCCGGCAGCGGCCACGAGACCACCTGCGGCCACGACTACGACGAGCGCGCACACCGTCACGGAGAATCGTCGCAGGTGGGTCGAATTCAAAACGCGTCCCCCCAAGAGCGGACAAAGCTGCAGCCAGGTGGTGTTGACATCACCAATTCTCTCGATGACCGCTACGGCCGCCCATCGGAGAATTGCTGACTTTGAGGGTTCGATGGCACTACGCCCTTCACCGGCTGGCACTATTTGCCACATGTCGTGGCCCACAACGGGTGCCCGTGCGTCGGGCCGGTGGATAGTGTCTGAAGGGGAAAGGGGGTGGCGCGGTGATGGGTGCGGTTCGGGCTTTCGTTCTCGGGTTGATCGTGGTCGGCTGCGGTGCGGTGAGCGGATCTGCGGCGTCCGGTCCGGAGGTGGTGGCCGAGGCCGTCGTCGAGAGTCTTGCGAACAACGACGTGGAGTTGCTGCAATCGGTGGCGGCATCAGATTTCACCGCTCCCGGGCCGGACGGGGTGAGCGTCGAGCCAGACTTGGCTGGTCTCGTCTTCGCCGGCTATTCGATGTCGGAGGAGTCGCAAGGCACATGGCAGGTGCACGAGGTCGTGGCCGGCGACACGCCCGAGGCCGCATCAGCCGTCATCGGGATCTACTCGGTGCGTGAGGAGATATTGAGCCTTTCCATCGTCCAACGAGACAATGCCTGGTGGCTCGTCCGGGTCGACCCGATACCCGTCGATACTTCCGCCGACGCCGTCCGGCTGGCGGTCGTCGATCACGGGGACCGGCTCGAACTCGCCCCAGCGGCGATACCAGCCGGTCCCTTCTACATCGAGATCGAGAACCGATCGGATCGTGTTCGGGCTTGTCAGATCCTCGATGTCGGAGACGGGCCGAGTGATGAGGAGCTCGACGGTCTGATCAGCCGCGAAGATGAGCGGATGCGCCGGCTGCGCGCCGGTCTCGGGGCACTCGGACCGGGGTTGAAGGATGTCTTCTCTTTCAGTGGCGACTATTTCGAGCCGGGGGAGCTGCTGCTGCTCTGTTTCGACGTCGACGGCGACGGATGGTTATTCGCCGGACGGAGGCTGACGATAACCTCGCAGTACCGGACCCGGTCTTCGCCGAAAGGCCGGCCGGCAAACCCCTGAGCGATGCTGGGTCCCGTTGAGAGATCTACTTCTAGGTTGCGTGGTTGCTCGCCCCAACCAGGAGCGACGTGTCCCTCTGGCTCTTCCCTTTGGCAACGATGGTTCGCCTGGGCTCGCAAACTGGACCATGATCCCGCCATCCACAGTCGAACTGTCGATCGCTACTAGACGCCGAGCAGAGCCGGCGTTTATTCGAGGGGTTCTTCGGTGAAAACGGCGATCTCGTTGCCCGAGGGCTCCCGAAAATTGAACCGTCTCCCGCCGGGGTAGCTCCAGATCTCTTGCGTCACCACCCCGCCGGCTTTGGTGACCCGGTTGTACATGGCTTCGAGGTCGTCGGTCTCGATCGCAGGAAGCGGGATGGTCGCAGCTTCTTGTTCGGCGCTGAGGCCGCTGACCATGCCGCTGTCGGCGGTGTCGGCGTATTCGTCGGTCCACATCTTGTAGGACCAGCCGAACACCTCTGACAGGAAGTCGCGAGTGCGGGCCAGTTCTGCTGGATCGGCGACCCGCAGCTCGATGTAGTTGAAATGATTGTCCATGCGCTCACGCTAGTTGCGGATCCGATGCGCATCCTCGGGCCGGCCGGGCGACATCATTCCACGGATCCGGGCTGCGGCGGTACTGGGTAGATGCGTCGCCGGTCCCATACAACCGATGCCATCGCCACCCCGTTTGGTGTCACCGCAAACGAGCTTCCAGGCTCGTGATGAGCGCCCCTGGATCTGATGTGTCGCGGCAGGCGAGTGCCCGGTCGGGCTGTCGCCGTTCAGCCTTCCGGTTTGAGCCGGTCGCGACTGTCGGCGCCGGTGTCACGACACGGTCATGACAGGGGCTACGCTCCTGCGGCTACCTCATGTTTGCACCGCTCCGCCTCATCTACGGCCTGCGCCCGCATGCTTCCATCGGATTGCTGCTCACGGCTCTCAGCGCCACGTTCATGTTCGTGCTCACGCCGTTTGCGATACCGGATATAGCGGCCGACTTCGGCGTTGCGGCGGGCACAGCCGGGCTGATCTCGACTGCCCAGGTGGGCGGCTTCGGGCTCACCAACGTCATCGCCGGCCGCCGCCTGGCTCCATCGGCCGGCCTGCTGCGCACTGGTGTAGCCATCCTGCTGGTGGTCGATGTCCTCAGTGCCATGGCGCCGTCGTTCGAGCTGCTATCCGTGTACCGCTTCGGTGCCGGGGTGGGGGCCGGCCTCGTTACCTGGGTGGTGTGGGCCGATTCGGTCCATGAGCGCCGGCGCCTGGCCGATGTCACTGCAGTCGGACCGGTCGGCGCCATCGCCGGGGCGCCCATCTTGGGAGCGCTCGTGCAGGCCGGCGGCTTCCGGCTGGCGTATGCGGTCCTGGCGGCCGTGGCCGCCGCGGTTCTCCTGATTCCACAGTCACTGTCGGCAGGTGCGGTTCGCCGCCAGCGCCGGGTCAGTCCATCTCGCAGCAATCTCGTCCTGTTGGCGGCCCTTGCCCTGTTCACGCTGGCGGGCACGAGCGTGTACATCTACGGCGCCCAGATCGCCCGGGACAACTTCGGGATCGGACCTTTGGCGGTCTCGT
>JBFIPU010000153.1:0-3835 GCA_041609995.1 Acidimicrobiia bacterium | reverse complement strand
TCAGTCACCCAATGCCGGGTCGGTGCCAACCGCCTCATCATCCGTACTCGACTCGATGGCTCGCGCGTCGGCAATGCTGCGCATCTCTGCTGCCACTTCGGGGAAGCCTGCCAGCACCCGATCGAGACCGGCCCGGTCGAGGGCATACACGCGGCAGTACTCGACGGCAATGACCGTGTTGGCCCTCGGTTGGTCGGCCAACAAGGCCATCTCGCCGACGAAGTCGCCATCTCTCAACACGGCCAGGACCTCGCTGTCGTCACGGTCCAGCACCTCCACCGAGCCCTGGTCGATGAAATACAGTTCGCGGCCCACCTCGCCGCGCTTCATCAGAGGCTGACCAGGGAGGAACACCACCGGCCGCAAATGCACCACCAGTTCTCGGAAGAACTCTCCATCGGCTCCCGCGAACAAGGGGACCTGCTCCAAGATGGTGCGGTGGGTGTGGAGCGCGATCTCGATGCGAAGCGGCTTGGGGAGATCTTCGAGGATCTCGGTCTCCTGGCCGATCCGGCTCTCCCAGATGTAGTTGTAGTAGTCCCGTACCCGGGCCTGGAGCTCGAGGGGAACGTGACGGTCGCGCATGAAGTGGTTGACGGTCTCCACTCGCCGGAGGTGCCGCGCCCGGATGAGATCGACATTGGACAACAAGCTCGCCACGTTGCCGATGATGTAGCCGTACATCGCAGCGCCGAAGGCCATGGCTCCCATGGTGTAGAAGGTCTGGCCGACACCTATCGGAGTGATGTCACCGTAGCCAACCGTGGTGAGCGTGGTGATCGCCCAGTACAGCGCCGACTGATACGGAGGCAGGTCCGGGGGGCCGGACTCGAAGCCGTCGAGGGCGATCCAGCCACTTGCCATCCAATGTGCCACCAGGGCGATCCAGAAGACGAAGAACGCCAAGCGCAGCACTGCGGGGTTGAGCGAGGACTGCACTCGCCAGCGGCGCTGGAGCAAGAACAACCGGGACACGCGCAAGACTCGCATCAGAGCGAGGAGTCTCAACCCGGTCGCAGCCGAGGTGCCGGCGATGCCGGGTGCCAGCGCGAACAGATCGAAGGGGATCGCAGCCAGCAGGTCGACCGTGAACCAGCCACGTAGATAGGACCCACCAAGGGAGCGAAGCCGCCGGCGGATGTCGATGGCCAACACGACCGAGATTGCGGCCGATGCCGCGATGAGCCAGATGGCATCGAGGGAGCCGAATACCGCCTCGATCGGCATGAAGATCGCCAGAAACACCGTGGCCAGCAATACGAGTACATCCCACGGCTCGAGACCCAGCTCCTCCATGCGGGTGGAAGTGGCCTCTCTCTCCACTGCCGGTTGTGGCATCGATGGCGGATCGGTGGTCGACGTCATGGATATGCGGTGCTTTCCTCGTCCACGGACATGGTATCGAGTCGGCATTCCGGCCTGCAGAGCCTGCCGATTGGCGGCCCACGAGGGCCACTTTCGGACAGCACAGCGCCGCGGTCGCCGACATTCAGGAGTGTTACTCGCCCTGGGCGATTGCCTGGCTCTCGAGGTAGGAAATGGGCGGATAGCGGGGAGGGTTGTCGTCATCCCAGCACGTGGGGATGCAGTGCATCCGGTAATCGGCAGTGGCGTTGAAGAAGAACGGGATCGAATAGCGGGAGGCATCGCCGGTGGTGTTGGCGAAATGGCGGGCGCTCACGTACCGGTCGTTGGCCCATTGCTTGAGCAGCTCTCCCGAGTTCACCACGAATGCGTTCTCGATCACCGGCACGTTGATCCAGCGATCTCGCTTGGCGTTGTAGATCGTGAGACCGGGGGAGTCCTGCAACAGCAAGGTGAGGAACGTCGTGTCGACATGTGGTGAGATGCCGTACTGGTCCTGGTCTGCGCCTAGCTGCTCCTGGGGCGGATAGTGGGTCATCCGCAGCCGCCAGAAGGGGTAGAGAAAGGCCCCGTCGAAGTAATGGGCCTCGACCCCGAGAGCCATGGCGTAGATCGGCAGCAGGCGGAGGGCCAGTCCCTTGATGGCGGCCGCGTACGCCTCGATCGTGGACCGGAAACCGGGGATCACGGCCTCATCCGGCCATTGATTGTCGTCGGGCCCGATGGCGCGGTCGCCCTTGACGATGAAGGCCTCGTTGAGGTTGCCTTTGGCGCGGCGGGGCAGCTTGCGTTCTCCCACCGGCAGGTATCCGACTCCACCGAGCGGCCACCCCGGGCGATCCATTCGGAGCTTCAGTTTCTCTTCGACCGGGAGGTCGTGGAAGCGCCGCACGGCTGCAAACGTGTCGGTGATCAGGCCCGGTGGGATGTCGTGTCCGACGAGTTGGTAGAAACCGACGGTCTCGCACGCCTGGCCCAGTTGAGCGGCCACAGCCTCGAGGGTGGTTGAGTCGCCGGTCGCCAGGTAGTCGCCGATGTCGATGGTCGGGATGTCACCGGGTTCGGCGTCGACGGGCGAGGCCGTGTCCCACGAATCGGCCTCGGCGCGAAGGCGCCGTTCCTTTTCTTCGGCATCGAACGACCCGGTCGTCACACGTCCCTTCTGGCTACGCGAATCCTATGACCGTCTCGCTCCACCTGCCCGTCGACCCTTGTGACATTCGAGATCGGCTTGTCGCGGCGTGGATCTATCGAAAGTCGAACGTTCTCACGATCGGCTCTTTGGTCCAGCGGAAGGTGGGGATCACGGTTCCCCCATTGAGAAAGCGCTCGCGTTCGCCCTGGTCGTTGATCCAGTAGCTGTCGGTGCTCACATAGATCAGTCGGTGGCTGACATGCAGCTCGATCCGGCCGGTGATGAGCGCCTCCAGGAACGAGATGACGCGGGGCACCATGGAATCTGCTGCGAACGGACCGATCACGAATTCCATGTACTCGTGCTCGACATTGAAATGTTCGTGCTCTTCGCCGTAGTTGACGACCACCTCCTCGCCGAACGCCTCGATGTCGACCGCCAGGTCGGGGTCGTCGAGATGACGGAGCTCGATAGAGATACCTTCGATACCGGGGGTGATGGTCGATCGTTGGCGGTCGAGCTTCTTCGGCTTCACCCGATCGAGCAGGGCGGCGAGCTCGTCCAGCAGCTGGCGGGTCAGATCGTCGACCGCATTGCCCAGTTCGATCGTGGCGAAATGGTCGGCCAAAGGCATATCGCCAGTCTGCCACGGAAGAGCACCACATTCGGTTGTCGACAGCCCGGGGGCCACCCAGAGGCTGTCAGTTGCCGATTGGTTTCAAGCTGAAACTGACCCAGTCTGGCGGCGTGCCGACCGGCACCCCGTTCTCGAACGGTATGTCGGCGGACGCCTTGACCTTGAATCTGGTGCCGTCGGGCCCGGTGGCCTTCCCATTCACCGAGTTGAACAGGTGCACGGGGGGCCCGCCTTCGAAAAGATAACTGTCCCTAACCTTGAGCTTGGCAAACCCGCTTGCCAGCGGCTCGGGCGCATCGGCTCCCTGTGCGATGTCCGAGCACACCTGCCCGATCCAGGCCATGGCATCGGAGGTGACCTCATAGAGGTGAATGGGTTGGTTCTTGTCGTTGACCTTCACATCGACCGAACCATCCTCGCGAACGAACACGCGTGATGCTGCAATTCCGGGCGTCCCATCGAACCCTTCCGGGCAGAATTCCTCTGCGAATCCACCGGCGATGACAACGAGCTCCGGAGTTTCACCGAAGGTTCCGTAGAAGTAGCCGTACGGCAAGCCCTCCCTGACGAAGCCCCTTGGCTCTGCGCCAGCCGGCACCGACGCGCCCACCAGCAGCATCAGGATCAACACGAATGCCACCCGCTTGGGCATGGCATGCCTCCTGCTTCCCACCTCACCCCATCGGGGTGCCTGCCAG
>JBFIPU010000152.1:0-3966 GCA_041609995.1 Acidimicrobiia bacterium | reverse complement strand
GTCCATCTCCTCGGAGCCGGCGGCTCCGAGCGGGACTGCGATGACAACCGGTGCCACCAGATCTTCGTAGGCATGTTGGATGGCGGGCTCGAGTCCGTCGAACAGCGGGGCATAGATGCCGATCACGCCCACTTCGGGATCGCGGGCCAGCCTCGCCATGACCGCCTCGGTGTCAGCCGGGTCGTCGACGGTCACGACATCGGTTCCTGCCAGCCGGAAGCCGACTGCCAATTCGGACGGCGCCACCATTGTCAATCGGGCCATGGTTTCCTCATCACAAAATCACCAACTCTTCCTCTATGAGATCGGGCGGCACACCGGCCGCAAGGGCCGCTCCGATCGTCCGCAGATTCTCGACCTCGTTCTGCTTGGCCCACACGAAAGCCAGCGGAACTCCGGGACCGAGAGGGTCGGCCGTGGCGAACATGCCCGCTGCCGACCTGGTCAGCATCTCGTCGAGTGCGTCACCGAGCTCCACCAGGTTCGCCGATTCGCTCCACTGTTGGATTGCCGGTCGCCAGGCCGTTTCCACGGGGGACTCCAACAGGATGGCGGCGGCGGCGGCGGAGTCTGGCGCCTGGGTCGCCTCCACCAATTCGGTCACCGGGATGACGCCACCGTCCAGGAAATGCTCCGCCAATTCCGCGGTATCCCCGGGGCGGCCGTCTGACCCGGCCTGGTGCAAACGGACAGCCGTGAGCAAGTTGATCCGGTCAATCTCGGCGCGCAGGATGCGGGCAACTTCTGGCTCGGCATCGTCGAGCGCGCGGCGCAACTGCTCGGCATCGGCCAGGTCCATGATGCGTTCGAGTGCCTGCCAGTTCGCCGACGATTCGAATTCCTCCAACGCGTCGGCCACCGCCCGGGCCGTTTGCCGGGAAGGAACGCCCCACGCAAGCATCAACTCGACCACCGGTCGCAAGCCCGGCTGATCCGCCAGCTCTCCCAGCACGTCGTCTGTGAGCGCACCGGCGGGCACCAGCGCAGCCCGGATCTCGTCGGGTTCGGCGCGAGCAAATTGGCCCCGGAGGATCGTGCGGATGTTGCGGACGTCCCACCGTCCAACGATCAGTGTCAGCAGCGTCGCCGCCGCGCCGTCATACCACATCACCAGATCGCGCAAGTTTCGGGCCAGGTTGGTGCGGAGCGCCTCATCGAACAAGCGCATCCCGTGATACCGGCTCGTGGCAGCCACCAGGTCGGGGCGGTAAGCAGTGTCGCTCAAGGTCGCCAGAAGCCGATCGACGTCGAGGCCGACCAACTCCTCATACTGGGCCCGGCCGAACAGGTCGGCCCTGCGAGCCCGCACCCGAGCGTTGCCGTATTCGAAGCCTTCGCTCACGGCTGTGCTCCCCGCTCGCTTCGACCGTCAAGTCCGGGCACGAGTTGGCCGATCTGCTGTCGCAAGTCGACCTCCGCCTGACCCAAACGCTCCTCGAGCGTGTTGCGGACAAAGACGCCCTTTCCATTGTGGGCCACGACCCCTCCCCAGCTCTCGAGCGAGGGCTGAAGCTGGGCTGGGCCGAATCGATGCAATGCGGCCCCAACCAGCTCGGCGTCGCGCGGGTCGACCATCACGACTTCGATGGTGCCTAGAAACGCACGGCATTCTTCCAGCAAAGCCTCAATCGTCGCCGGGTAATCGGGGTCGTTCCGATAGTTCGCCAGGCGTTGTCTCGCCTGACCCAGAATCTCTTGAAATACTGACTCCCGCTCATCTTGCAGGCGTCGCACCACCTGTAGTTCGGCCCGATGGCGAATCACCTCGGTCTCCCTGGCCAGGGCTCCGTCGCGTGCCGTTGCGGCGGAAGCCTCGACTTCTCGCGCCCGTTCGTGAGCGGACTGCATCACGGCGGCCACGGCGGCGTCACGATCGGCAGTTATCCGGGCGACTTCGTCATCGCCGTCTCTGCGGAGCGCAGCCAGGATCTCTTCAAGAGGCATCGGTTTACGCCCCGAGGATGAAGATGATCATGGCCGCGACCGCGAACCCGAGGATCACCAGCGTTTCCGGAATCGCCACCATCAGGATGACGCGACCGAGCAGTTCTGGTTTCTCTGCCATGGCTCCAATTCCGGCCGAGCCGATGCGGGCTTGGGCGTAGCCGGTAGCAATAGCCGCAAGACCGACGGCGATCCCGGCTCCAATTCCCAGAAGTCCGATTTCCATGTTCTTCTCCTTTCTTCTCAGGCGTCGATAAGAACTCCGGTGGGAGCGGCCGGTTCCAAGTTCGAAGAAGCAGCGCCCCCGAAGGGCATGAACGGTTCACCTCCCTGCTCGTAGAACTTGCCGAAAAACTCGACGTAATGAAGCCGCAGCGCCTGGATCGTCGGGCTAAAGGTGCCGAGCGCCAGGTTGAGCGCGTGAAACAATGCAGCGATGATGAGCCCGAGGACCAGCGGAGCCGAGTCGCCGAGCTCATTGGCCACCCGCGCCAGGAACACCGATGCGAGCCCGATGGCGGCGATCCGCAGATACGACAACACGTTGCTGATGGCGCCGAGCAGCTCGAGCGGACCCATGACGAGTCCCATGGGCCACTGCAGCGAGATGAGAATCGTCAATGCCACGACCACGGCCACTATTGAAGGAGACATCAACCCGGTTGGCAGCAGCTCAGCCGTCACGCCGGCAATGACGAACAACGCGGAGAGAGCCAGCAGCAGGGCGGCCCGCTCGCCAAACGTGCGGCGGTCGGCCGACCGGGCGGAAACCCGGAGGCCGAGCAGGAGACCGAGGATCATGTGGGCTGCTCCGATGCCCACAGCCAGGAGAAGTAGCGGCAGAATGGCTTCCGCCCGATCGATCCAGAGCGGTTCGAGGCCGACGAGCCTGTGTCCGAGGTCACCAAACACCTCGCCAAAGACGACGCCCCACGTCATTGCCCAAACCGCGCCGATCCGGAGGACGCGGGTCAGGTCGGCGATGACCTCGCTACGCGGGCCCCACCGTTTCTTCACCCAAGTGGCCAAACCCAACAAGATCAACCCGTAGGCGACGTCCCCGAGCATGAGCCCAAAGAAGAACGGCATGAACAGCGCCATCAGGACGGTGGGGTCAAATGTCCCATAGCGGGGTAGTGACAGCATCCCCAGGAAAATCTGAAAGGGACGGGCCGGTGCGGGGTTCGTGAGCAGAATCGGCGGCTCCTCTTCCTCGGCCACATCGAGATCCGTGAGCAGCACCTCGGCCCCCACCTCCGACCGGAGGGCAGCCGCCAGCTCGGCCAGGTCCCGGCGAGGCGTCCAGCCGATCACCGCAAATGTGCGCTGGGTCGTGCCGATGTTGCGCAACGCATCGAGCTGGGAAAGCCGGCGCTCAATGACAGCGCGAGCGGCGTGCCAGTGGCTACGGTGGCCGAGCAGTCTCACAAGGTCGCTTCGAGCCTCTTCGATCTCGCCCGGCAGCCGGCCAATCCTCTGTTCCATGGAGTCAATGGCTGCCACCAGCGACATCTGACGGTATTCGTCCGGGAGATGGACACGGCTGACTTGCTGTTGGGCCAGCAGGGCGTGGACGCGACGCGACTCCCGACGGGGAAAGACGAGCACCGCCCCGACCGTATCCGGATCGACCCGGTCGGAGATGACTTCAAAATGGGTGTCCAGAAGTTCAGCCAGCTCGTCGCGCAACAGCGCGACCACGGCTTCGTGGCGGCGGTCAATGAGGAGAGCAACGGTCTCATATGCCCCGAGCTCCGGTAATTGGGGTACCAGGGGCGCCAGGCGGCGCAGCGACTCGACATGGCGGGGAAGGGTGCTGCGCTCGGCTTCGAGCGCGTCGATTCTCGTCACCAAGGGTTGGACGTGGGAGTCGAGCTCGTCCACCTCCCACCTCACGTCGTCGAGGTCAGCTTCGCTCAGCATCTCGTCGGCCGGCGCCGGCCGAACCAAGCCCAGCGCGATGAGGGCATCGAGACGGGTGCGAAGATGCCGCAACCGGGCGCTTTCGGCGATCTCGGCTTC
>JBFIPU010000151.1:0-4012 GCA_041609995.1 Acidimicrobiia bacterium | reverse complement strand
TGCCAGCTCGTCGAGGTCAACCCTTTCGGCAATATCTCCCGCTTCTCTTCCGTTCTCGAGAGCTTTCCGGAAGGCTTGTTTGATGCGCTCCAAGTACGCAGCGACGTATTGACCGCTTGCCGGGTCGAGAGCGCCCCGCTCGACCGCGGTATTGCACATGAGGCAGCCACGGCCGTGAAACCAGCCCTCTCCGGCTGACGCATAATCCGTGAAGGCTTGACGGATGGCCTCAACTCCTGCGCCGGGGGCCTCGATCGGAGCCAGCACGTTGGTGACGTGCTTTCGGCTGTAGTGCTCCAGCGTGGCCTCGAACAGCCCCTGCTTGGAACCAAACTCGGCATACATGCTCTTGCGGTTCACGCCGAGTTCGTCCACCAGCTCTGCGGTGCTGGTGCCGTTGAATCCCTGTCGCCGGAACAGCTCTACGGCCCGGTCGAGCAGTTCGGTTCGTTCGTACTGTTTCGCTCTCCCGATCAGATTCTCCGTCTTGATTTGACACATGGTAACTGATCGATTACCTTCCGTAAAGCAATCGATCGATTACTTACGCCGAGGTCCCCCAGATCCCCCCAGCAGGAGGAGCAAATGGATAGCAGCCACATCACGGTCGTCTACAAATGGACGGCACAGCCAGGAAAGCTCGGCGAACTCATCTCGATTTACCGAGGTGTCACCGACGCCATGGAGTCGAACGAACCGGGGGCCGAGGCAGTACATATTTACGTTTCGGAGCAGGAGAACGCGGTGTATGTCCGGGACGAGTTCGAGGACGCCGGTGCCATGGGATTCCATCTCAGCACGACCGCGGCTGATCACTTCCCACAACTACTCGCGATTGCGGCGCCAGGGCCGTTCTTCTTCTTTGGGGACGTACCCGAAGATATGAAGCAGGCGACCGAGCAGATGCAACTGGGCGGCGAATTCGCCACCCACGAAGCCGGGTTCGACCGATGAATCGCCTGTTCATGTGCCAAGCTGCTGTTAGCCCCGGCACCACCTTCACACGATCGGAGCCTGCAGCGTGACCTTCATCGATCCCCTCCCAAGCTATCTCGCCAAACCTTCACGTATTGGTCGCGAGATCACCATCACCGGCAAGTGGGTCCCCTCGGTGTCAGGCGGACGTTTTCGCACCACTGAGGAATCCCGTGAGATGCTGCAGGAGTGGGAGGATATCCACCAGGGCGCCCGGGCCGATGCCGGGGTTCTGTCCACCGAGATCAATCATGCTGTCGGCGAGGACGCCGTGCTGGTCCACCACGTCTTCCGGGATCCGGACGCCCTGGTCCACTACTTCTCCACGACGGCTGCCGAGCACATGGGCCCGTTGACGGCCATCGCGAAGCCGGACCTGCACCTTGTCCGCGGCGTCGAAGTACCGGCGAACGCCCGTGAGGCCATCCGGGCCAAGGGCGTGAACGCCGCAGTCGGAGAGTTCCTTTTCGGATTTGTGAAGGACGACTACCGCATGCCCGACCCGGCGTCCGCAATCAACGTGACGGCGAAGTGGACGAACAAACCGAGCGACGCCTCCAAACTCGACGAACTGATTCATTGGTGGCAGCAGGTCGCGACCGACGCCTTCGACCTGGAAGAGGGCATGATTCGCTTCGAGGCGTACCGGGTGATCGGGGAGGATGCCCTCATCATCCACGAGGTCTTCGAGGACACCAAAGAGCTCAAATTCCACCTCAGCAAAGGCACGGCTGAGCGGTACAAAAAGGACATCGATGAGATCGCCGAGCCCGATCGCTACTTCTTCCGTGGCCCGGTGTCCTGGACGATCCGCACCTACTCCAAATTCATGCATCTTCCCGCCACATATTCGAGCAGGGGAAGCCACTTCACCCGCGAAGGTGGGAGCATGAGCGACGGCACCATCTAACTAAGGGCCCAAAGCACACTGACGCCCTACCAAGGAGGCCGGAATGAGAGCGATCGAGCTACCACCGCTCACCGAGGATTTCACCGCCGACCCGGTCGAGCTGTTCTTCGACCTGGCGTATGTGTTTGCGTTCTCCCAGCTGGTGAGGTTGCTGATCGAGGAACACACCTGGGCCGGGGTCGGCAAGGCTGCCCTACTCTTCGCCTTGTTGTGGCTGCCGTGGCAACAGCTGACATGGTCGGCCAATGCCGTGTCCGGCAACGGGCGGCCGGTGCGGGCGTTGTTCTTGATCGCCACCGTCGTCAGCATCCCCATGGCAGGCTCTACCACGTTTGCGTTGGAGGGCGGCGGGCCCATCTTCGCCATCTCGCTCGCCGTCATCATGCTCATCGGGTTCCGCATGCAGACGCTGGCGACGAGCACCGAGATCAATTATCGCGAGGCCATCATCAGCTGGATTGCCCCCAATCTGGTGGCGATCACCGTGCTCGTGATCGGTTCGTTCACCGACGGTTCGACCCGGCTGGTCTTCTGGCTGGCGGCGGCAGGCATCGTGTTGTGGGCGATGATCAGGGCTGCCGAGGGCGAGTGGCTGGTGCGGCCGGGACACTTCGCCGAGCGCCATGGCCTGATCGTGATCATCGCTCTGGGCGAGGTGATTGTCGCCATCGGCATCCCGGTCGTAGCGACACTGCGGAAGGGTGAGAGTCTGGCCGGCGCCACGGTCCTGGCCTTGCTCGCCGCCGGGGCCTTCGCCGGCCTGCTCTGGTGGGCCTACTTCGATCGACCCAGCCCCGGGCTCGAGTTCGCCGCCTCGAAACTCGACGGAAGATCAGCCGGGCAGTACATCCGGGATGTCTACACGTGGGCGCATGCCCCGCTCGTCGCCGGGATCATCCTGTCTGCTGCGGCGCTGGAGGAGATCGCTCTGCACCCGCTCGACGAGGTCGAGTTGGCGTTTCGGGCGATGTTGGCCGGCGGGCTGTTCCTTTTTCTCATTGGTGTCGCCATCGCCGTGTGGCGAGCCTTTCGGGCCCAGGCAATCGAACGGACGGTCGGCGCCGCCGTCATCGCCGCCATTGTTTTTCTGGGTGCGTCGCTTGCCGGAGTGGTGATGCTGGGTCTGGTCGTCGTGGTGATGTTCGTCGTGCTGGTGTTGGAGCACCAACGTATCGTGCGGCTCGGCTTCGAGCGAGAAATGAAGAGCGAGGCGTAAGACGACCCACCCCGGGTGCTTGGCCGTCTGCAAGCGTTCTCCTGGCGGACAGCGAAGCTGACTGTTCTCTCAGGCGGTGACCGTCGGCTCGTCATCTGCCACCACTTCAGACGGCGGCGTGGACCTGCCACTCGCTGGGCACCCCCTTGAGCGTGTGCGCGCCATCTTCGAACTGAATGCGGCGCTACGTTGATGACATGGACAACGTCAACGTGTTGCTGCTGGCCCTCGAGGATTTCGTGCCGGTTGTCCTCAATGCCTTGGCACTCTGGCTGCTGGCCCGCAAGTCTCTTCTCCTCGACCGGCGAGCGGGTATGTACGTCTCGGCGAGCCTGGTGCTGCTGGCGGTTGGCGGGTTGACGAAGCCGACTTACAAGCTGATCCTGGCGCTGTCGGACAGGGCCAGTGACTTCGCGATCCTCGACGACCTCCTGTTCTGGTTTCTGGCACCTGGGTTCGTGCTGTTGACCACCGGCCTTCGAGCGGCCTTCGCAGCGGATCAGCAACGAGCATCAACCGTGGGCGTTGGTGGATTGATCGCGGCAACCGGGGTGATCGTCGCCGCAGGCTCGATCCTGGCGCTCGACTCAGACGCCTGGTTCGTGTTGCTGTTGGCGGTGGCGACGCTCGCCAACGTGCTGGCAGTCGCGGTCCTCATGCGGTGGTCCTCGAACAAGCAGGACCGCTGGGGGGTGGCGTTCTACGCCGGCAGCCTCGCGATCGTTTTCGGCCTGGCATGGGCTGCCGCATCACTCGAACAGACGATCCCGGTCCAATGGGGAGAACAGCTCTCCAGCACCGCCAGCCAGGCCCTGTTTCTGACGGCGTCGGTGAGACTGACCCGCCGAGTATCTACTCCCACCGATCCCGGAGCCGATCTGGTCGAGGGAACCAAGGTCTCGGCACGCAGC
>JBFIPU010000150.1:0-4105 GCA_041609995.1 Acidimicrobiia bacterium | reverse complement strand
TGCACAACTCGGGTTCGGCGGTAAGGTCGGATCGTGAACCTCGAGACCGACGCGAGGCGAAGCGGCTGGTTGACGACCAGCGTGGGCGTGGTGGCAGCGCTCGTCATCTCGATGTGGGCGGTAGAGGTCGTGGACGGCCTGCTGCTGCAAGACCGGCTCCAGAACGTGGGCGGCATCCTCCCCCGCCGCACGGACGGCCTCGACGGGATCGTGTTCTCGCCGTTCTTGCACGCCGGGCTTGGCCATCTCGTCGCCAATACGATCCCGCTCGCCATCCTCGGCGGTCTGGTGGCGCTGCGAGGACCCCGGGCCTTCGTGATGGTGACACTCGCCATCATGCTGGTAGGAGGGGGCCTGACCTGGCTGCTGGCGCGCAGTGCCAACCACATCGGCGCCAGCGGGCTCGTGTTCGGATACTTCGGCTACCTGGTCGGACGAGCGTTCTTTTCGCGCCGCGCCGGCCCGATCATCCCTGCGATCATCGCTGTGGTCCTGTACGGCGGTGCCGTGTTGGGCGGATTCATCCCTCAGTCCGGAGTGTCTTGGGAGGGCCATCTCTTCGGAGCGGTCGCCGGCCTGGCCGTGGCGCGGGCGCTGCGCTAGCCGCCCGGGTCGCCAACCGCTCCGCCACGTCGAACCATTGAACATCTGTATAGAATATTGAACATGCGTTCAATGGCGAACGACCCGGCCGACGACCGTTCCACGAAGGCCAAGATCCGCGACGCAGCGATCGAGGTGATGGCCGAGCACGGATTCGCCGCAACCACCGCCAGAAAGGTCGCCAGTGAGGCGGATGTGTCCACTGGCCTGGTGATTCATCACTTCGGCTCGATGGATGGGCTCCGAAGGGCGTGCGACGAATACATCGCAGATGTCATTCGAGCTGAGAAATCAGACGTGATGGCCGCCGGGCCCAACCTCGATCTCGTCGCAACGCTTCGCAGCCAACACCATGGCCACCTGCTGCGCTACCTCGCCCGGGTGCTCGTTGACGAGTCGGAATCTGTCGACAAACTCGTCGACGACCTCATCGCCGATGCGCAGGAATACCTCCGCGAAGGAGAGGTGTCCGGGATGCTGCGCCCCACGAGCGACGCTCGCACCCGTGCCGTGCTCTTGTCGATCTGGTCGCTCGGAGCGTTGGCCATGCATCGACATGTCGAACGCCTCCTGGGTGTCGACCTCGTCGGCGACGACCTGGCCGATGACCCGAATGGCCTGGCCTACATCGCCGCCGTCTTCGAATTGCTCGGTCGAGGAATTTTCACCGAAGAGTTCACGCAAAACATCACCGACTCGATCGGAACAGGCGTCCCACCGCCGGATGGTTCCGCCAAAGCCGACACCGAGACCAGAGAGAGAAGCAGACGATGAACCACGAAAACGCCATCCACACCGAAGGCCTCACCAAGCACTACGGGGATTTCCCGGCCCTCGTCGACCTCGATCTCGACGTCCGCCTCGGCGAGGTCTTCGGGTTCTTGGGCCCGAATGGCGCCGGCAAGACCACCACCATCCGGACGATCCTCGACGAGATCCGGCCCACCGCGGGCAAGGCGTCCATCCTCGGGATGGACAGCCATGAGATGTCCGTCGAGATCCGCCGCCGGATCGGGTACGTGCCGGGCGACCTCGCCATGTATCCCAACCTCACCGGCCGCGACACCCTCACCTATTTCGCAAACCTGCGCGGCGGGGTCGACTGGTCGTACGTCGACCAGCTGGCAGAACGGCTCGATGCCGACCTGTCCAAGAAGGTGGGCGACCTGTCGTCGGGCAACCGACAAAAAGTCGGGCTGATCCAGGCGTTCATGAACAGGCCCGACGTCCTCATCATGGACGAGCCCAGCTCTGGCCTCGACCCGCTCATGCAGCGCGAGTTCCAGACGATGATGCGAGAAGTAGCCGCCGAAGGGCGCGGCGTGTTTCTCTCGAGCCACACCCTGTCGGAGGTTCAACGGGTCGCCGACCGGGTGGGAATCATTCGGCAAGGGCGCCTGATCGCACTCGAGTCGGTTCACGAGCTTCGCTCAAAGGCCATCCGGCAAGTGCGTTTCGAATTCGGGGCGCCAGTCGATCCGGCCACGTTCGAAGCCGTCGACGGTGTGCGCGGCGTCACGGTCGAGAACAACCACGTGCTGCTGTCTTTCGACGGACGCATGGACGCCCTGCTGAAGGCAGCCACATCGCACAACGACATCCTCGACATCACGAGCGAGGAGGCCGACCTCGAAGAGATCTTCCTCACCTACTACCGGGACGAGGAGGTGAGCGCCTGATGCTCGCCAACATCGCCACCAAGACGGTACGCGATCGGTGGAAGGGTTTCGCCATCGGATCTGCCGTGATCGCCGTGATCCTGTGGTGGGGCATGATCATCTACCAGGACATCGACCTGTCCATCTATACCTCGATGCCCGACGTGTTCCTCTCGATGATGAACATCCCGCCCGACGCCGACGTCGGCAGTCTCGCCTACGGCGCCGTCTACGCCTCGTACGGTGCGCTCACCCTGGCCGGTCTGGCGCTGTCGGTCGGATCGTCGTCGGTGGCCGGCGAAGAACGGCACGGCACCCTCGGCCTCCTGCTCGGCAATCCCAAGAGCCGCACCGCCGTGCTGGCGTCCAAAGCGGCTGCGCTGGTCGGGCTGACTGCGCTGGGCGCTCTGATCATGTGGATCGGGGCACTCATCGTGCCGCCCGCCACCGGTGTGTCGGTCGAGGGCATGCATCCCAACGCGCTGATGCTGCACATCTTCGCCATCGCTTTGTTCTTCGGATCGCTTGCGATGGCGATCAGCGCCTGGACGGGCAAGCAGACGTTGGCCACCGGCGTGACGGTCGGCGCCATGATCGTGTCGTTCATCGCCGCCGGACTGTTCCCGATCATCGAAGGCTGGGAGGACCTTCGCAAGGCGGTCCCGTGGTACTACTACGACGGCAGCCAGCCCGTCTTCAACGGGGTCGACTGGGGCCACCTGGCCGTGCTCGGGGGCGGCATTGCTCTCTTCTGGCTGGTGGCCTACGTCGGCGTCAACCACCGCGATCTGCGCGAGCGTGACGTGGGCACCACCATCCTCGACCGGCTCCGCACCAATCCGCTGACCCGCAAGGTGATCGACCGCCTGGCCGGATCGGCACGCGTTTCGGCGATCTGGATCAAGACGCTGTCCGACCACCAGGCGCTCATCGTCGTCACCGCCTACGTGATGGGGCTGCTCGCCGTCATGATGGGGCCGCTGTACGGCCTCATGGACGAGGCTGTGCTCCAGTTCGCCGCCGACCTCCCGGAGACGCTCGTGGCCATGGTGGGTGGGGCCGACATGAGCACTGCCGCCGGCTTCTATCAAGCCGAGATCTACTCGCTGATGGCCCCGGTCGCAGTCATGGCGGTGACGATCGTGGTCGCCGCCAAAGGCATCGCGGGCGAGGAGTCCGCCCGCACGATGGGTTTGCTGCTCGGCAACCCGGTACCGCGCCGTCGGATCATCCTCGAGAAGACAGTGACCATGATCGTCGGGGCGACCATCGTCGGCGGTGTCACGTTCGTGGGCACCGCCATAGGCAACGCCATCGGCAATCTCGACGTGAGCCTCGGCAACATCGCCGCCATCTCTGTGCTCGTCACCGCCCTCGGCATCGTGTTCGGAGCGCTGGCAATGGCGATCTCCGCCGCCACCGGCCGAACAAAACTCGTGACGTATTCGACCGCCGGGACGGCGTTCGTCTCCTACATGGTGTTCGCGTTCCTGCCGCTCAGCGAAGGCCTGGCCGGGTGGGCGAAGGCCTCGCCCTTCTACTATTTCCTCGGCTCCGACCCCCTCAACAACGGAATGCCGTGGGGTCACCTAGCCGCCCTCGTGGCGATGTTCGTGGCACTCACTGTCCTCGCCGTGATGCTGTACGACCGTCGCGACCTACGCCAATCCGGCTGACGCCCAAAGAAGCAGTCCCACACCCCCCCTGTGCGGTTCGGGGAGGTTGGTTACTCGGGTGATGGGTGATTGGTTGTTGATGGCGGTGTGAGGTCGGTGCCAGTTGTAGTAGTGAAGGTAGTGGGTGAGGGTGTTTTGGCGGTGGGGTTCGGAGTGGTATTCGGTGGC
>JBFIPU010000149.1:0-4188 GCA_041609995.1 Acidimicrobiia bacterium | reverse complement strand
CCTCCGTCACCTGCCCGTCCGCACCTCGGCGGTAACCGCCAAGACCGCGGAACGGCGCGCGTTTTCGCGGCATGGGGAATTACCATCCAGCTCCGTGAAGATGCCCCGTTTGCTCACCATGCTGCTGGTTGTCATGCTCGCCGCCTGCGGGGGAGGCGATACTGCGGTTGCCGAGCTGACCCCCGCTCCCGCCGCGGCCGATTTTCTGGCCGATCCCCCATCAGGCCTGGTGGTTCTCGACGTGCGTACGCCGGAGGAATTCGACTCCGGTCACCTGGCAGACGCTGTGAATCTCGACTTCTACGAGCCGACTTTTGCGGCCTCGCTCGACTCGCTCGACAAGGACGCCCCCTACTTCGTCTACTGCCGCTCGGGCAACCGGTCCGGCCAGACGGTCAAGACGATGAAGCAGCTGGGCTTCACCGAGATCTACGAACTGGAGGGCGGCATCCTGACCTGGATCGACGCCGGCCTGTCCGTCCGCTAGCCACTCCCCTGCCTTCGCACAGAAGCAGGGTGTGCCGAATCAGCTGGGATCAGCTCCCGGACCGGTCAAAAGCGATGGGAATCTGATTGGCGGCCGGCACCAGAAAGCGTTCGTCGGCCACCCGCGTCTCGTTCTCGTAGCTGAGGTACACCGTTCGCTCACCCGGGCGCAGCACTCCGATGGTGTCGTCACCATCATTGTCCCAGTCGCCGGCGATGACGACGTCGTCCGGCCGGCCGAAGAAGAACTCGAGGTCGGCCACGCCGGTGGTGCGGCTGTTGCGCAAATAGACGAAACCGTTGGAAGGACGGTACGCCCCGATATCGGTGGTGCCGTTGCCATCCCAGTCTCCGGTGATGGGCGTGTCCGTCGCCAGCCCATAGAAGAACACCTCGTCGGCGAAACCGGTGGTGAGGGTGTTGCGAACGAGCACCAGACCCTGGCGGAACACTGCCAGGGTGTCGCATCCGTCGTCGTTCCAATCACCCGCCAGCGGAATGTCGCCGGCGATACCGAGAAAGAAGCTGACATCGGCGATCCCGAAATCATTGCTGTTGCGCAGGTAGGCGAAGCCATTCGAGGGCCGGAACATGCCCACGGTCTCGCTTCCATCACAGTCCCAGTCACCCATCAGCGGAATATCACCCGGGACGCCGTAGTAGAACGACGGGGCGTCCGCCGGGATCGCCCAAAGTCCGGTGGCGGGGTCGAACATACCCACGGCGTCATTCACGGGCCCGAGCGGGGGCGGTTCGCCCATCAACGGCAGGCCATAGACATCGGCCCCGCCCACATACGTATTGGACGTTCCCGGGCGGCCCACCAGCAGCATCTCTTCGCCCATCGCCACCGACGCGCCGAAGAATGCGCCGGGGCTGTCGGGATCTGGAACCGCGGACAGCGTCCCAGCAGAAATCCACTCACCCGATCGTTGACGGTCCCATACGACGACCTGGCCTTCCCCCCCGGCTGTGGGGGATCCGACTGCCAACCGATCCCGAACCAGGGCGACGTCGAAGCCGAATAGGCCGCCCGGTACCGTTGCCGACAGCTTGGTTTCCTGGACCCAGAAACCGGCGTTGTTCCGCAGGAAGATGTAGACGCCCTCATCCGACCCGACCGCCATGCGGCCGGCGTCCATCGAAATGCTTCTGCCGAACGCCCCCTGCCGGACCGGATCGGACGGATAGACCGTGGCGGTTCGCTGCCATGCATTGTTGATGCGGTTGAACACGTGGACGGCACCGGCCCCGCTGGCAGCGATCGAATCGGCGGGGGCGCCGACCGTAATCGTGTTGCCGTCTATGGCGAGAGCGTCGCCAAAGCGGTCGAATAGTGACGCCTCCGGCGAGGTGAGTGTGGCGATCAGCGGCCATCCGCCGTCCGGCCCGTTTTCAAACACCGACACCGTTCCATTGAGGTCCTCATCGATGGTCGACACCAGGACCACCGAGCCTTCCACCGCCACCTCGGTACCGAATCCCGGCTCGCCTTCCAGGGTCTGGCCCGCCAGCCAGAATCCATCGACCCGCGTGAAGATGGCCGCCTCCCCTCGACCGGGGACGCCGATCACCGCCCTCGGTGACGACACCGCCACCGAGGTCCCCGCTCTCGCCCCGTTTCCCCCCAGTCCCGTGATGGAGGCCGCTCTCCGCCAGGTTCCGTCCTGGTTCTCCTCGTAGATGTAGGCCGCCCCCCGGTTGGCGCCGGTGTTGGGGGCTCCAACCACGGCAAACGTGCCATCCAAGGCCACAGAGGAGCCGGTGGACGCGCCGGCTTCCTGATCTCCTAGTAACCGTGCCGACGGTTCGTCGGCGAGCGCAGGGAGCGCGACCAGCACCAGGATGCCCAGCGCGAGCATCAGTCGGTATGCCATGGCCATCATTTAACTGGCGCCATCCCGTTCCGTCGAACCCAATCCCGGAAACCCATGCTGGCGGAGCGCTTCGTACATGACGATGGCAACGGTGTTCGCCAGGTTGAGGCTCCGGCTGCCGGGCCGCATCGGCACACGTAGGACGTCTGCCACCCTCGCATGTTGCAGAATGGCCGCCGGTAGACCGGTGGATTCCTGGCCAAACACCAACACGTCACCAGCCGCGAAAGCCACCGAGTCGTACCGACGGTCGCCGTCCCGGGAGACGGCGAAAACCCGGGCGGACGGGAGCGCCTCCAGCAATCCTCCGAAGTCGCGGTGCTCGACGACCGCGGCGTATTCTCGATAATCCATTCCCGCCCGCTTCAGCTTGGCGTCGTCCAGCGGAAAACCGAGCGGGTGGACCAAATGAAGCGTGACGCCCGTGTTGGCGGCCAGCCGCATCACGTTGCCGGTGTTGGGTGGGATCTCGGGGCGGTGCAGCACGATGTGAAACACGGACGAGAGGGTAGGCATCGGCTACGTAGCCAGAGCTGCTCTAATGGTTGGATGCATCGGCGCTCGCTCCTGATGGCCCTGGCCATGGTCCTCTTCGCCTGCAGCCCGGCCGGCGACCCGACTGCGGTTTCGCCGCTGCCTCCCACCACTCCGGCCGCCATCGAGCAGCTGCTGGCCCGGTCAACCCAGCCGGTGGTCGTGAACGTATGGGCGTCTTGGTGCATTCCGTGCCGATCCGAGGCGCCGCTGCTGCGCCGGGCGCACGCCGAATTCGGCGAACAGATCACCTTCATCGGCATCGACATCTCCGATTCTCAGGACAACGCCCGGGCCTTCCTCGACGAGTTCCAGCTGACGGGATTCGACCACTATTTCGACCCGTCCGGGGCGGTTCCGGCGACCCTGGGCGGCAACGGCGTGCCCCTCACGTTCTTCTACGCTCCCGGGGGAACGTTGGTCGAGCTCCATTTCGGCGTCATCGATGAGCGGGCCTTGGCGTTCAACATCGACGAGATCCTGCGGCGTTCCTGATGGAATTCACGCTGCTCGGCAATGTGCTCATCGCGGTCGCTTTTCTCTACGGCGGGTTATGGTGGATGGGCCGCCGCGACCCAACCGTTTGCGTCCGCGACGTGTGGGAGCTGGCGCTCACGGCCGGCGTCGTCGGGCTGGTGGTCGGACGTCTGGTGGCGATGATCCGGGGCGGGGTCAATCCGCTCACCCACCCGGCCGACACCGTGCTGGTTCGCGCAGGAGTCGACACGGTCGGCGCCACAATCGGGGCCCTCGGGGCGGCCGCCTACCTGCAACGGAAAGAGCTGCCCGGATTGCTCGGCCAGCTGGCACCTGCGGCCTTGTTCGGCCTCGCCGGCTGGCACGCGGGATGCCTGCTGCGCGGAACGTGTCTGGGATCGCCGTCGGACCTGCCGTGGGCCTTTGCCATCGAGGGCAGCACCATCACCCGCCACCCGGTCGAGCTCTACGCCGCCGTCTTGATGGTGCTCGCCGGCCTGTTCGTGTTCCGGTGGCGCCACCGGCCCTGGCTGTCCACCTCGTTGGCACTTGCCCTGGCCGGGATCATCCGCCTGGTCGTCTTTCCCCTGCAGCCCTCGCTCACCACGACCATCGCCTGGTGGTACGCTGCGGCGGCGGTAGTTGGAACGGCAGCGGCTTTCTATACTGCCCGACCTCTGTCGGAGTGGCGGAATTGGTAGACGCGCTAGGTTGAGGGCCTAGTGGGCGATAAGCCCGTGGAGGTTCAAGTCCTCTCTCCGACACCGGGAACGCCTTCGGCGTTCCTTGGAAGTTTTGAGCGACATCAGCCGCT
>JBFIPU010000148.1:0-4292 GCA_041609995.1 Acidimicrobiia bacterium | reverse complement strand
CTGCTGATCTTGGCGATGGCCGGGGCGGCATGTTCCACCAACCCGGCCGAGCCGCTGCCCGCCAGCGACGACAGCTCAACGAGCCTCGCAACCACCACCACGACGACCACCGTTGCAACCACGGCCGCCGATTCGGCGGAGCAGCCGACCTCGTTCGTCGGCGCCGACGGCGTCGAGTCGACAATCACCGACACCAGCCGGGTGGTGTCGCTCAACGGTGACATCACCGAAGTAATCGCCGCCCTCGGGCTGACTGACCGCCTTGTGGCCGTCGATGTCACGACCACCCACCCGCCCGAAACCGAAGGACTGCCCAGGGTCGGATTCGGCCAGCAGCTCGCCCCCGAAGGGGTGTTGGCGTTCCAGCCGACCGTGGTGATTGGCGACACCCAAATCGCTCCCAAGGAGGCGATTGAGCAGCTGCGGGCAGCCGGCATTCCGGTGGCGATCCTCGAGACCCAGACCACCCTGGAAGGGGTGCAGACCAAGATCAATCAGATCGCCGAGATTCTGGGAGTCCCGGACGCCGGCCAGGAACTGGCGGCCGAGGTGGCGTCAGACATCGCGGCGGCTCAGGGACTGGTGGCCTCTGACGTTGAGCCCCCTCGCGTGGCATACCTGTATGTGCGGGGACCCCAGCAGGTGTTCATGTTCGGCGGCGGAATGGTGACGAATGCGCTCATCACCGGCGCCGGGGCCGTGGATGCCGCCGCCGACACCGGAGTCTTCGGGGCCGTCCCGCTGACACCCGAGGCCTTGGTGGCTGCCGCACCTGATGTCATCGTGGCCCCGTCCGCCGGAGTGGAGGCCCTCGGTGGGGTCGATGCCCTGATGGACCTGCCAGGCGTATCGGAAACACCAGCCGGCCAGAACGGCGAGTTCCTGGTGTACGACGACGGCTTTTTCCTGAACTTCGGACCCCGGACGGGCGATGCGCTCGAACAGCTGGTGACTGACCTCTACGCGGGACAGTAGGTCCTGAGTTCGCGAGCCGGGCGGCAGGTCGCGGCGCCGGCGGCGGGCTTGATTGTTATGCTCGCCGCCGCCGCTGCGGTGAGCGCCGGTGTCGGTGCCGTCCCCATCGAGTTCGAGGAAGTGATTGCGGTGCTGGCCCGGCGGCTGGGGCTCGAGACGGCGTTGTCTCCGTCGTTCCAGGCAACCGCCGTGCTCCTCGAAATCCGGATCCCGCGCATACTCATGGGAATGGTGGTCGGGGCCGGCCTGGGCGTTGCCGGAGCCGCCCTCCAGGGACTGCTTCGCAACCCCCTGGCCGATCCGCAGCTCCTCGGCATCGGGCCCGGGGCATCGGTCGGGGCGGTGCTGGCGCTCGTGGCTCTGGGCGATGGTACGGCGGGAAGCGTTGCGGGCGGCGTCGTGGGCGCCATGGCAACGGTGGCCGTCCTCCGGCGTCTGGCCAACGACCCCACCCCCGGCCCCACCCGCCTGATTCTGAGCGGCGTGGCGCTGGGTGCCGTGCTGTCTGCTTGGGTGGGGTTTCTCGTCTTTTCGATCGGACGCAACGCGGTGCCACCGATCGAGTTCTGGCTCCTGGGCAGCCTGACGGGAGCGACGTGGCGAACCCTGGCCACCACCGCCGTCATCTGTGGTGGCGCCCTGGTGGCACTGGTCACCGCATCCCGATCGCTCGACCTGCTGGCGCTGGGCGAGAACCAGGCACAGCATCTGGGGGTCGACGTCGAGCTGATTCGGAGCGTCGTGCTATATGCCACGGCCGTGGCGGTGGGGTCGACTGTCGGCGCCGCCGGCGTGATCGGCTTTATCGGGTTGCTGGTGCCGCACCTCACACGCCGGCTCCTGGGGCCGCAGCATCGAACGCTGCTGATCGGGTCGGCGTTGCTCGGCGCCTTGTTCATCACGGTTGCCGATATCGCGGCTCGCACGCTGGCTTCCCCGGTGGAAGTACCGGTGGGATTGTTGACGGCCGCCTTCGGGGGTCCTTTCTTCCTGTGGCTCACGCGGAGAGTGGGGCGGGCGATATGACGGAGTTGCTGCGCGCCGAAGCGGTGAAGGTCGTGATCGGCAAGGCGGTGCTGGTCGACCACATCTCGATCACCCAGAGGGAGGGGTCGATCACGGCCGTCATCGGGCCCAACGGTGCGGGCAAATCGACCCTGATGTCCGTGCTGGCGGCCGAACGGCGACCGTCGTCGGGCACCGTCGAGTACCTCGGGTTTGATGCCTCGACGCTCAGCTTGCTCGAGCGGGCCAGGCATCGGTCGGTGCTCACGCAAACCCGCCCTTTCGACGTTCCGTTCACCACCTGGGAGGTCGTCATGATGGCGCGCCACCCTCACCGCCGCGACCCGAACAATTCACCCGCTTCCGATGAAGAGGCGGTCATCGCAGCATTGAAGGCCTGTGACGTGTTCGAGTTCCGCCATCGGGTTTTCGCCAGCCTCAGCGGAGGCGAACAGGCGCGGGTGTCGATTGCACGAGTGCTGGCTCAGGAGACGCCGCTGGTGTTGCTGGACGAGCCGGCCGGAGGACTCGACATCGGGCACGGCATGGTGTTGCTACGGCAGCTGCGCAACCTGGCCGGCCACGGCGCCGGTGTCATTGCCGTGTTCCACGACTTGAACGCGGCCGCCGCTGTCGCCGATTGGCTCGTGCTCTTGGACCGTGGACGCGAAATGGCCGGCGGCTCGCCGCATGAGGTGTTGCGTGCCGATCTCCTCTCGGAGGTCTACCAGGAACCACTCCGCGTGATCGACCATCCCTTTCACGACCGACCACTGGTGCTGCCGGTTACCTGATCCGACTCCCTGTCGGAAGATGGTTACAGCATCCTCTTTTGGTGGTTTTGGAGATGATCAACTACCTGCCGATCGCCTCGACCATCGTGGCCGTCGCCTTCTCCCGAGTGCTGTTTCTCCACTGGCGAGCCAAACCACAGGCCCGCCATGTCATGTGGTGGATGATCGGCGTGATGCTGTTCGGCCTCGGAACTCTGACCGAGGCGCTGACCACGCTCTTCGGGTGGCACGAACCGATCTTTCGCTCCTGGTACATCGCCGGAGCACTGTTGGGGGGCGCACCGCTGGCCCAGGGAACCGTGTACTTGCTCCTGCAACGCCAGACCGCCGATCGGCTGGCGCGGTTGCTGATGGGGTACATCTCCGTTGCTGCTGTCTTCGCGGTCGTGACGCCACTGCGGCTCGAGTTGGTGGAGCACCGCCTCTCGGCCGAGGTCATCTCGTGGCAGTGGGTGCGGCTCTTCTCTCCGCTCATCAACACCTATGCGCTGATCTTTCTCGTGGGCGGGGCCATCTATTCAGCCATCAAATACCGGGGGCAAGGTGGGGCCGCCCGCCGCAAATGGGGGAACATTTGGATTGCGGTGGGCGGCCTGCTCCCGGGCATCGGCGGGGCCTTCACCCGAGCCGGCTACGTGGAGGTCTTGTTCGTCACAGAGCTGATAGGTCTGTCGTTGATCTGGCTGGGATACCACCTGATCGTGCACGACCGGGGCCCGTCGGTCCACGAGGTGCAGCGCACGTTCGCCGAAGCACAACTGGCCAGCCAACGAATGACCTCCGAATCGAGCCGACTCAAGTAGATCGAATGGTCAGCACAGCTTGCTCCTCGTGGGGACCATTGAAAAGGGGCAGCGAGACGAAGTGGAGCTTTGCTACCAAATGGTCCCCCGTCGGGAAGATGCGCAGCATCTGAAGACGGGGGAAGGTGGGAACGCTTTGCGTTCCTTGGCTCCGGAACGAAGTGAAGGAGGGGTAGGGGGCCAAAGAACAGACCAGCTCTAGGCACCCTTCTCCACCGACTCCCCCCAACCCATTTCCAAAACCAGCTATCCGCTCCTTCTTCCCCCTACCCCCTCCCTCGCTCCGCTCACTCGGCGGTACCTTCCCCCACGTCCGCAAGCAAGCTTGCTCCCCGTGGGGGACCATTGAAGAAAACGGGCAGCGAGACGAAGTCGAGCTTCCACACAATGGTCCCCCAACGGGAAGCCGACCAAGTCGGCGGAAGGTGGGAACGCTTCGCGTTCCTTGGCTCCAGAACGAAGTTGAAGCAGGGGTAGGGGCAAACCAACACACCACCCCAAGACCCTTCACCACTCGACGAGAAACCCACAACCAGCTATCCGCTCGGTCTTCCCCCTACCCCCTCCCTCGCTCCGCTCACTCGGCGGTACCTTCCCCCATTTCCGCAAGCAAGCTTGCTCCCCGTCGGGGACCATTGAAGGAGACGAGCAGCCAGACGAAGCCGAGCTTCCACACAATGGTCCCCCAACGGAGGTTCTGAAAGAACCGGAGCTG
>JBFIPU010000147.1:0-4320 GCA_041609995.1 Acidimicrobiia bacterium | reverse complement strand
TCAGACGAACTGTGGGATTGTTGGTGGCATTCATGACGGCGATGGCGCTGGTACCCCTGCCGGCCGCGGCGGGTGGACATGGGTTCATGACATCCGACCCGGCCCTCATCACCGTCACGGTGACGGGCGGCACGGTCACACCCATTATCAGCGTCGGCGAAAAGGTGGACGGCGTGATGTTCGAGGGAATACCGGACGGCATCGGCCTGGTACCTGACGACGACGGTCATCCCGACTCCAAAGGGCGGCGTGGCCAGCGGCCTGCCACCGTGGACGTTTATGTAGCGCATGAACAGTCCACGATCCCCTTCCGAAATGCTCGTGACTTCAACGATGCGTCCGTCACACGATGGACGTTGGACACCCGAACCGGGAGAGTGCTCAGCGCCGAGGTGGCGATCTCGTCGGACAACGGCTTCTTGCGCTTCTGCTCGGCCTTTGTCGGCACTCCGGCGGACGGCTTCGATACGCACGTCTTCTTCGCCAACGAGGAAACCAGCAACCTCGCCGAGGTTCCGGCAGGAGCACCGTACGGGTCCGATCCGGCGGTCGCCCCGCTACGCCAGGGTGGCTATGCGGTGGCCCTCGACACCGCCACCGGTGATTTCGCGCACATTCCCGGCATGGGCCGTCACAACCACGAGAACACCGTTGCCGTCCCCGGCTATGACGAACTCGTCTTGTTGTCCACCGACGACACATTCACCGCCACCACGTCGCAGTTGTATCTGTACACGGCTGATGACCAGGAGGCGATGTTCGCGGATGAAGGCACGCTGTATGCCTTCCGGGTCACGCACAAGAACGGCGTGGCCGTCGATGCAGCGGATGCGTTCAACGGCGCCAACGACTATCTGGATCTCGGGATCGATGACGAGATGCGGGGTGAGTTCATCCCGGTGCCCGAAAACGTGGCCAAGGGAACGACGGACGAACCGCCGCAGAACGCGCTCGAGAACTGGTCGATCGCCAACAACGTGTTCACGTTCGTGCGACTCGAGGACATCGCGGTAGACAAGAACGACCCGAGTGTGGTGTACGTGGCCGATACCGGCGCCAGCCGCGTGAAGCCCGATGCTGACACCGGCCGACTCAACCGAGATCCGGGCCCCGGTTTCGCCGACAATGGTCGCATCTTCCAGTTCGTGTTCAACGCCGACGACCCCCTGGCCGTCGACAGCTTCACGGTGATGGCCGACGGTGACGCCTCGGCCGATCATCCGAAGTTCGTGGCTTTCGAGGCACCGGACAACATCGACACCAGCAAGAAGAGCCTGATGGTGCAGGAAGACGCTGACTTCGCGCAGATCTGGCAGTACAAGTTCAGCAACGGTAGTTGGCGGCCGGTTGCGGACGTCGTCGACATCGGCGGCGAATCCTCTGGCATCGTCGACGCCTCGACCTACTTCGGACCCGGCTCGTGGCTGCTGGATGTCCAGGCACACGATCTGCCGTTCGTCAACGTCGATACGACGACCGAGCCCGGGATCACGATCAAAAGAGAGGAAGGGCAACTACTCCTGATGACGATTCCCGGCTCGTAACCACGGAGTCAGACGCGAATTGAGGGAGCCGGGCGGCAACGCCCGGCTCCTTTGCTGTTGGTAGTCTCGCTTCCAGTCGCACATCACCAGGAGGAGGGAACCCATGTCGGATCTGGAAACGCTCTATCAGCGCAATGCGGTCTTCGCCGATGGCTTCGATCAGGGGGATCTGCCGATCAAGCCGAACCTGTCGACCCTCATCCTGACGTGTGTGGACGCCCGGGTCGATCCGGGCCGTTACGTCGGGCTCGAGCTGGGTGACGCGCTGGTGCTGCGCAATGTCGGGGCGCGTGTGACCGACGCGGTGGCGCTCGAGGTATCCATCTTGTGGACCCTGATGGGCATGGCCTCGGGCACGACCCCGTCGATCGAGCTGGTCATCATCCCGCACACCAAATGTGGCATGGCTCGGTTTGCCGAGCCAGATGTGGCGGCCCAGGTGACGGAGCGGTTCGGCACCGAGGCCGTCGTCGACACCTACGCCATCCCCGATCTCGATCAGACGGTGGCCGCCGACGTGGAGCGGCTCCGCTCCAACCAGATGGTTCCCCGTGAGCTCGCCGTCTCCGGCCACGTCTACGACGTCGAAACCGGCCGGCTCCGCCAGGTCGTCGAGACCACCACCCTTGGGTGATGCCCTTGCCTTCGCCGTAGGCTCGGCGGGTGACCTACGAATCGATCAATCGGCGCCAGCGGCAGGAGCGAGCCGCCGAAGAGCTGATGGACTCGCTCGACGCGGTGTCGGCCCCGATGGCGGAACGCATCCTGGGCCGGGCGATCGCAGCCGATTCCGAGCGGCGGGCCCAGGCCGAGAGCACGTTCGACTACGACGAGCTCGTGAGCATCGCCAATGAGGTAGGTGTCAGCGAGGAAGCGCTCCGCCAGGCCCTGCTGGAGGAATTCGACACCGACCTCGATCGCAATCCCTCGCTGACTGAACGGCTCACGCTGCCCGATGAGGTGCGGGGCGGGGTGATCGTCGATCGAGATTCGGCTGATCTGGAAGAAGCGATGAAGCGGGTCGAGGAGCGCATCCAGCGCCGGATGAATCGCCGGATCGACTCCGTCGTCGAAGCCGTCCGGCAAAAGGACGGCCGCCGCACCCTGGTGGAGGTCAGGTCGAGCACCAAGCCCAATCGCCGCCGGGCTGTGTGGCTGATCGTGCTGTTTGTCTTGTTCGGGCCGCTGCTGGCCCGGATCTTGGCCTCGTTGCTGATCGTGGGCATCGCCGGGCTGATCATCGTAGGGATCGTGGGGTTCATGAAGCGCATCGGGCGCCGACTTCGCGGAGCCGTCAATGAAGGCCTGGCAAGCCTCGTCGAGGAGCCCGGCAGGGACCACACGTTCGACGCCGGTGAGTGGCTCGACGTATGGGAGCAGTCGCGGCGCGACCGGCGTTGAATCACTGGCTGGTCCAGCCTCCGTCGACCAGCAGAATGTGTCCGGTGACCATCGCCCCGGCGGGGGAGGCCAGATAGATCACCGCTCCGGCCACATCGGTGGTGGTGCCCACCCGGCCGATGGGCAGCCGCTCCAGCACGCCCGCCAGGTAGGTCGGATCGTCCAGCCGCTCGGCGGTCCCAGGCGTGTAGATGAACGTCGGCGCCACTGCATTGACCGTCACGCCCCGGTGCGACCACTCCAGCGCCAGCACCTTGGTGAGCAGGTTGACCCCACCTTTCGAGGCCGAATAGACGACATGATCGCGAATCCCGACCACCCCCGCCTGGCTGCTCAGGTTGATGATGCGGCCCTCGCCCTGAGCCAACATCACCTTCCCGGCGGCCTGGCTGCAGAAGAACAGCCCCTTGAGGTTGACATCCATCATCTCATCCCAGTCGGCCTCGGTGACGGCCTCCGCCGGGTGGTTGGCACCCAGCCCAGCGTTGTTGACGAGGATGTCGAGCCGGCCGTGTTGATCGACCACTTCGTCCACGGCGGCGGTGATGCCGGTGAGGTCGGTGACGTCCAGGGTCACGGCCGAGATGCGCTTGCCGTCGACGAGGGGAGCGGCGTCAACGAGGCGGCGGACGCCCGCCACGACAGTGGCCCCCGCACCCGCCGTGGCCTTGACCAGATCGTGCCCGATGCCCCGGCCGGCTCCCGTCACCAGCGCCACCTTCCCGTCGAGGCGGAAGTCGGGCTGCGGGTCGGTCATGACCGGGCCGCCAGGAAGGCCACGATCTCGTCTTCGGTCGGGAAGGCCGAGGCGCAGCCGTGCCGGGTGACCACGATGGCACCGCAGGCATTGGCAAAGGAGGCGGCGTCCGGCCAATCCCAGCCCTGGAGGCGTTTGGTGATCAAACCGCCGGCGAACGCGTCGCCCGCCCCCACGGTGTTGAGAACCTCGACCGGGTAGCCGGACACGGGCGTCCTGCCGGCCGCCTCGATCAGGACCACCCCCGCTGCGCCCGTCTTGAGCACGGCCAGCGACGGCCCGCCACCCGCCACCAGGGCGGTGAGCTTGGCGTCGATCTCGTTGTGCTGGGCTTCGGTCAGCTCGGCTCCCCGGGCCATCACTTGGTCTGGTTGATCCGACAGCGCCTCGTGGAACTCCTCCTCCGTTCCGATCACGACGTCGACGTGCGCCAGAATGTCCCTGATCGCTGCTCCGTACTCTCGATGATCGGTCCACTCGGTCGGGCGCAGGTCGAGGTCGAGAAAGACGACCTTGCCCTGCCGGTCTGCTTCCTCGGCAATCCAGCGGGTGGCTTCGGCGCACGAGCCCCGGCTCAGCGCGTTCCCCGACAGGAGCACGGCAGTCGTCTCGGGGAGG
>JBFIPU010000146.1:0-4350 GCA_041609995.1 Acidimicrobiia bacterium | reverse complement strand
GACCTCCTGCCGATCGCCTTCGTCCCACTCGAGTGCTTCGGGGATGAACTCGATCCCCACCGCCTGGCAATAGGCCTTCACCATCCCGACGTTGTCGTCCAGCAGGTCGTCGGAGTCGATGACCGGGGGGATCTCGCCGTATCGTTCGACCACCATGTCGAACATCTCCCGGAGGTCGGCGTACGAGGCTTCGTCCATGGTGAACTCCTCCCACTGGTTGTACATCGACGCCAACGCTTTGGCTGGATCCCGGATGAGGAACGTGTGCTGGAAATGGTCGAGGAACTCACCGTCGGCCATGTGCATGATGTAGTTGGGGAAATCCTTGCTGAACACCCGCCCTTGCCTGCGTGTGTCCAAGATCTCTTGCCACGTGGAGGCATACGTACGACCGACGTCCAGAGGGTTCTCGGCTGGTCGGGTGGTGCGCCGGTCCTCGCCCCGGTAATAGGCGGGACCGAAGGGCTCGTGGAGCGTGATGAAATCTCCCCTCATTCGCATCATCCATTCGAAAGCAGTGGAGGTGGAGCGAGGGGTAGCCCACAGGACCAGGATCCGCTGGTCCATCACAACCGGGTACCGTCGAGGAGAGATCCGAAGCCGGGTGTGGCCGGCAGGCCGAGGGCCCGTAGACCTGCCCAGAAGGTCGCGCCGTCGGACGCAACCACCGGCACCCCTATCTCGTCTTCGATGCTCTGCAGGAGGCCAATGGTGCGGAAACCGGCGCCGGTCTGCACCACCGCGTCCACCTCGGGAGCTGCGTGGTACATCTCGACGATTGCCCGGCGGACGATGAAATCGGGGTAGTTCCACAACGTGGCATCCTCGATTGCCAGTGCCTCTTCGAGGTCCGCCACGATTCCCTGGTCCATGATCGATCCGGAGGCGACGATTTCGAACCCGGCCTTGGTGAGGTAGCGGTTGATGCCGTCGCGCCAGTCGTCCCGGTAGTAGCTGTTGGCCACCGCGATCCGCCGGGCCCCGAGGTGGTTGAGCCCCTCGACGATCGCCTGGCCCGCCATGACGAACGGAACTCCGATCTCTGACGAGACCCGGCCGATGGTGGCCATGATGTCTGACGGGGTGGTGCCGGCGGCGTGCACCCAGTTGGTCCCCACCTGCATGACTACATCGCAGTTGGACTCGGCCAGCGCCTTGGCCGAGTGCTCCATTTCCGCCATGCCGTCGACCCGTTGGCCGAGTTTCCACGAGTAACCGTCGAGCGACAACACCCGCTGGATGGCACCGACTCCCTTGGGTGCGACTTTGAGGAACTCCTGGATTGCGTCGTCGAAGTATTTCGGTGTCGTGACGAACCCGGCGTGACCGATGTATTTGGAGCCGAGCCGGGAGACATCGATGCTCATGCGTGTTCTCCGAGCATGGCGTCCTGATACCACTTCTTGATGGCGGCGACGGTGTGCTCGCTGTTGACGCCCATGTCGGGGTCGAGGATCAGCGGTCCGGGCCGGTAGCCACGGCTCGCCATGCCTTTCTGCACGGATGCCACCAGGGCGAGGTCCTCTGCCACGGTGGTATTGGCGTCCTCTTCGGCAACAGTGCGGACCACGTCGGATTCAACACCTTCCAGGCTGAACCACTCCCGGTAGAAGGGGGTGCGGCCCACCGACTCCGGCCTCCACACGAACGTGTTGAGCACCGGGCCCGGATACACCTGGGCCGAGAACAAGGGCCACAGAAAGAAGGAGCTGTATTCGGCGGCGTGGGGGGAGGACTCGAGGTCGACCTCGTAGTACTGGTCCGGAGCTCGCTGGGCCTCGTGGTGCAGGCATTGGCCAACCGGCGTGATGTGATAGCTGTCGGGGAGCACGACCCCCTTGCTGAACGAGGGATGGGCGTGGCGGCAGTGGTAGCACTCGTTGTAGTTCTCGATCGCCACCTTCCAATTGCACTCCGCCACGAAGTCCCGGCGCTCGATGGGCCGCATCCGTTCGATGGTCGGAAGAAACACCGCCATCGCTTCACGAATGCCGGGGTAGACCTCGTCCATGGAGGGGGCGCGTTCATCGAGGTTGACGAAAACGAAGCCGTTGAAGTTCTCGGTGCGAACGCCGGTCAGGCAGATCTCGCCGGCGTCGAATCCGGCCCGCCCATCGGCGTGCGGGGCCCGGTGGAGCGATCCGTCGAGCTTGTAGGTCCACGCGTGGTAGGGGCACACCACCAGCTTGCGCGATCCTTTGCCGGACACGAGCTGGTGGCCGCGGTGTTGGCAAACGTTGAAGAAGGTGCGGACCGCACCGTCGTTGCCACGCACGGTCATGAGCGGCTCGCCGGCGATCTCGAACGTCACATAGTCGCCGGCCTCGACGATCTCCGAGACGTGGCAGGCGTACTGCCAGGTCGTGGCGAGGACCGTCTCGAGCTCGGTTTCGAAGACCTGGGGATCGAGGTAGACGGACGGGTCCATGGCGCGCTGGGGGGTCACGTAGTCGCTGGTCACGAACCCTCCTTCCAGTAGACGCCGACATCGTATCGCTGCTCGTGGAAGCGGTCGATGCGGGCCACCACGTCCGGATCGGCGTCGGCCACGATGAACGACGCCAGGGTTTCCAGCGCCGCAGCTGCTGCCAGCGTCGAGGGAAAGAACTGCGGTGTTTCGGACGGCGTCAGGATCACGTGATCCGCTCCGGTTGCGATCGGGGATCCGTGGGAGTCGGTGATGGCAATCACCGAGGCGCCCTGCCCCCTGGCGGCCCGGGTCGCCTGCACCACCTCGGACCGGTACGGTTCGAACGTGAGGGCGATGACGACGTCGTGGCTGCCGGCCCGAACGATGGTGTCCATGGGGACGTTGCCCTCGTGGGGGACCGCCGTCACGTTGTCCACGGCCATGCCCACCAGATATGCGAAGTTGTGGGCGAGCGCATAATTGGCGCCGACGCCGATGATGTAGGTGTGCCGGCTGGCAACGACGGCGTCTGCCATCTGTTGCATCTCGCCGGGGGTGGTGGCGGCGTACATCTGCTCGACATTCGCGAGGGCGGCGCCCGCCATGTCGGCATAGAGCGAATCGAGCTTCCCGCCCGCTGACAGCTCTTGCAGCCACTGCGCCCGGTCGGGGAACGAACGATCCTGCAGCTCCTGCCGGAAAGGCCGGCGAAAGTCTTCGAACCCGTCGAAGCCAATTGCCCGAGCCATGCGGACGAGGGTGTTCGGTTTGACGTCGGCCGCTGAGGCCAGCTCCCGCACAGAGGCGAGCCCGATGTCGGACGGGTGGTCCAGCACGAACGCTGCGGCCTTGCGCAGCTGGGGGCTCATGTCTTCCATCCCGGAGGAGAGCCGATCGAGCAGCTCTGCAGTCGTCATTGGTACACCCGTTTGATTCGCAACTCCTGGTCACACAAACGTACCATACCGTTGTAACGCAACCCAGGGTTCTAGGCGGCGAAAACCGCCACCTAGAACCCTGGGTAACGCAGTGGAAGTACAGGAATGACCGATTTCAAGTGCATCATCATCGGCGGGGGGATCATGGGCACCGGGCTCGCCTACCACCTGACGCAGGAAGGGTGGAGCGACGTGCTGCTGCTCGAGAAAGGGGAGCTGGCGTCCGGTTCCACCTGGCACGCCGCCGGGCAGATCACCCACTCGACCTCCAGCTACGGCCTCGCCTCCATGACCCGATACGGCACTCGCAAGTACGGCGAGCTGGAGGACGAGACCGGGCAAGGTGTCAGCTGGCACAAGTGCGGCAGCCTCCGGCTCGCCTACAGTGATCCGGAGTACGACTGGCTCCGCTATACCCTGGCCATCGGCCGCGGGGTGGGCAACGAGATGTCGCTGGTGGACCCCGACTTCATCGCCGAGATCCATCCCTTCTACAACCTCGACGGAGTCATCGGTGCGTTGTATACCCCGGACGACGGCCACCTCGATCCGGCCAGCGCCGCCCAGGCTTTTGCCATCGGTGCGCGCCAACGGGGCGCCACCATCTCACGCAACACGCTGGTGACCAATACGGTGCAGCTGGCCGACCACAGCTGGCGTGTCGAGACCGACAAAGGCGACCACACGGCCGACGTCATCGTCAACGCGGCCGGCACCTACGCCCGCCAGGTCGGCCAGTGGGTGGGCTTGAACCCACCCATCGTTCCCATGACCCACCACTACTTCGTCACCGAGGAAATCCCTGAGTTTGCCGAGCTCGAGCGTGAGCTGCCAGTGGTGCGGGACGATCCGCACGTGTCCGGCTACATCCGGATGGAGCGGTACTCCGGCCTCATCGGCATCTACGAGAAGGCGAACACCAATTCGGTGTGGGAAGAGGGCACCCCGTGGGAGGCCGACCACCACCTGTTCCCACCCGATTTCGATCGGGTGGCACCTTGG
>JBFIPU010000145.1:0-4561 GCA_041609995.1 Acidimicrobiia bacterium | reverse complement strand
GTCGAGTTCGAGCTCGAGACGGAGGTGGCGACCGGTGCCATCCTGGCGACCTCCCTCGCGGCGTTCCCGACACTGGGGCTGTTGATCCGATTCCTGTGAATGGGCCAGGACCGTCTCCGTCCGCGGGGCTGTGCGAATGGGCTCCGTCCTTCGAGACGGTCGCGATTCGACAGGTCAGCCGATGTGCCGGTCGTGGCCGGCCCAGGCCTTGTCTCGCAAGACGAACTTCTGGATCTTGCCGGTCGACGTCTTGGGGAGATCGGTGAATATCACTCGCTTGGGAGCCTTGAAGCGGGCGATGGTGTTCTTCACATGTTCGATGATCTCTTCCTCGGTGGCGGTCGTTCCCGGCTTCAGGCTGGCGTACGCCACCGGCACCTCACCCCACGTCTCGTCCGGCTCACCGATCACGGCGACCTCGAGCACTGCCGGGTGCCGAACGATCGCCTGTTCGACCTCGATCGATGAGATGTTCTCGCCGCCGGAGATGATCACGTCTTTGCTCCGATCCTTGAGCTCGACGTATCCGTCCGGGTGCATGACACCCACGTCGCCGGTTCGGAACCAGCCGCCGGGCATGGCGTTTTCGGTGGCCTCCGGGTCCTTGTAATAACCCCCCATCAAGTTGTTGCCCCTCGCCGCCACTTGCCCCATGGTCTCACCGTCGGGCGGCACGTCGTTGCCGTCGTCATCGACCACCCGGACCCGGTCAGAAGCCAGCATCCCCACGCCCTGACGGGCGCGTATCCGCGCCTGGTCGTCGGTTGGGAGCTCATTCCACTGTGGTTGCCACTGACAGATGGTGAGCGGTCCGTACGTTTCGGTCAGTCCGTACAGGTGGGTGACGTTGATGTTGAGCTCGGCCATCTCGGCGAGGATGGTGGGTGAGGGCGGAGCTCCTCCGGTGGCGGCCTCGATGCGTTGCGGAGCCGGGCCGGCCTTGGCGGCGTCGTCGTGGGCGATCATGGTCAGCACGGTCGGGGCGCCGTTGAAGTGCGTCACCCCTTCGTTGCGGATCGCATTCCAGATCGCAGCCGGCGTGAGCTCGCGCATGCAAAGGTGGGTGGCTCCGGCCGCTGTCGTCGCCCAGGTGAATGTCCATCCGTTGCAGTGGAACATCGGCAGCGTCCACAAGAACACGCTGTTGGTGTCGAGGCCGGCGTGAAAGGCGTTGGACAACGCGTTGAGATAGGCGCCCCGGTGGAGATACATGACGCCCTTGGGCTGGCCCGTCGTGCCGGAGGTGTAGTTGAGGCTGATCAAACTGCGTTCGTCCGTCACCGGTATTCGCGCCGGATCGGAACCGGCGATCAGGAGCTCGTATTCGTCGTCCGGTCCGTCGGCCCGAATCAGGGTCAGCTCGTGCGGCGCCTGGTCGGCGATGACTTCGGCCTGTTCCTGCCACGCATGGTCATAGATGAGCACTTTGGCTTCTGCATGGTTGACGATGTAGGACAGTTCGTTGGCGGACAAGCGCTGGTTCAGAGCAACCAGCACCCCGCCTGCCAGCGGTACGCCGTTATGTGGTTCGAGCAGCACGCGGGTATTCGGCGCCAGAACCGCAACGCGATCTCCCGGTTCGACTCCCCGAGCGATGAGGCCACCGGCCAACCGTTGGGCCCTATGCCACATCTCTGCGTAAGTGAACCGATATTCACCGTCCACGATTGCCGGCCTGTCGGCGAAGGCCACGGCCGACCGTTCCAGAAAGCTGATCGGCGACAGCGGGGAGTTCCAGGGGTCACTCATCGGCATCGTTCCTTCCGGGCGTTGCGACCGGAGCGCACGCTAGCAAGCGGCCTCACCCGTGTCGAAGCCCCGGTCGGTCGGAGGCATCGGCAATGCCACGCCGAGCCTCATCGGATCCCACTTCGTCACACCCGACCCGATGGCGCTGGGTTTTCGGTGATGAGCCGGGCGTGGAAAGACCAAAGCCTTACTCGTGCTTCCACCATGCACGACCGCCTCGAATCCGGGGAGGCCCGCCCGGTCGATCTCTGCGACTCATCAGCCAGGGACCTGTCGGTGCCGATACGAAGTTGCCAGGAATGGTGGCCTTCTTCTGATCGTGCGTGGCTGTCACGAGCCTCGATCCGGCGACGCCGTCGGTAACACGAGCGGTTCCATTGAAGTCGCTTTGCGGTGCGCCCTCTGATATCGGTCAATCCGGACCGGAAGCAGCCGATGAACTCCACATGACGTGGGAATCCGTGCAGGATGACCAGGGTGGGATTTCGCGTACCGCACTGATCGGAGGATCGGTCGCGGCCGTCATCGCGCTCGCAGTCGGTGCCCTCCTATTGGCGAACACCTTCATTGCACGCCAGATTGTGGACGATGCCACCGTTCTGGAACGATCGGAGCGGGCTCTTGGTGCCAACGAGATCTCCGTGATGGCATTGAGCCAGGCGCTGTTGCTCAAAGAGGACCAGGCGCTCGAGGTGGCCGATCAGGAAACGGTCGATAGGGCGGTCGCCGAGGCCCACCGCCGTGTGACCGAGCTCGAGAATGCAACGAGCTCTTTGGCGGAGGTTGTTGAGCCCGGTGCCGGACTCGCTGACAGTTCCGCCGCGGCCCTGCGGGTAGCCGACGATGTCCTGACTGCAATCACTCTGGGAGAGACGTCACGAGCGAGCGAGGCGCTGGCGGGTGGCGTGGTCCACTTCGAACAACTCCGCGATGACCTCTTTGAGATTCGCGATGCCTCACAGGGACGCATCGACGCCTCCGGGGGCCTGGCCGGACAATCCGGAAGCACCGTCGCCTTCCTGGTGGCTCTACTGGTGCCGCTGCTCGCCATCCTCGGGTATCGATGGCTCGCCCAGAATCAGGTGCGGGTTGCCGAGGTTGAACTATCGGCGCAGCTGGAGGCCGAGCAGGCGATCATGCGAGCCAAGGACGAGTTCATCGCCAATGTCTCCCATGAACTCAGGACGCCACTCACGAGCATATTTGGCCTCAGCGAGTTGCTGCTCGAGCAGGGGCTGGTCGATCAAGAATCGTCAACCGACTTGTTGCAGGTGATATACACCGAGGCCGTCGAGCTGACTCGGATGGTCGAAGACATCTTGGTTCTCGCCCGGGTCGACGCCGGAAACCTGACGTACCAGTTCGAAGATGTCGACATCGCCAAAAAAGTCGAGGAGTTCGTGGAAGACTTCGTTGGCATCGAAGGCGTCGTCGTGGATGCCCCGAAGGCCCGTGCATGGGTGGACCCTATGCGCTTCCGGCACATTCTCCGAAATCTTCTCTCCAATGCGCATCGGCACGGCGGCCCGCGTATCGAGGTGACCATCGGCCAGGACGACAGCACCGTCACGTTGGTTGTGGCCGATGACGGGGAGGGAGTTTCCGAACATGATCGGGGCCGGCTTTTCCAGTCGTACTTTCACGAGGGTGACGCCCCGCTCACCGAAGGCACGCTTGGCATGGGGCTGGCTGCCGTGGGAGCGCTGGCGCGAGGAATGCATGGTGTTGCCCGATATGAGCGCGTCGGGGACTGGACCCGGTTTTCCGTCACGCTCCCCAAGAAGCCCGTCGAGCCGCAGCTCGAGTCTCGCATCTCACCCGCTGCCTGAACGTGATCGCGGCGCTGCGGACCGAAGGGCCGACCAGGAGACTGGGCCCCACTGTGCTCATCGCGGTAATCGCTGCCGTGGTTGCCACATTCTTGGCCCCACCGGTCCCGGCTCAGGCCGCCGAAGGATCGTGTTACTTGATCGGATCCCCTGGGCAAACGGAGCTCAGTGTCACCGACCTGGCCGATGTTGACCCGGCCACGAACGAAACGGGGATCGGTTCGTTTGGCGGCACGAATCTCACATCTGCCACCCGGGAGGTCGCAGGCGGCATCATCTACGTCGTTCTGGCCTCGACCAATCTCGCCATAATCGACCCCGGTGCGTCAACGCTCACGAGCCTCGGTGCCTTCGGTAACCAGCCCGGGCCGCTCGGTAATCGGAACCTCAACAACGTCGTCTCGATCGCGATCGACCAGGCCACCGGAACGCTGTACGGCATTCAACGCGAAACGGGCACCGCCGATCTGCTGTTCCAGGCCGACCCGGCAACTGGCTTTTCAGTACCTGACGCCTTCGGACCCGGGGTCGGCTATGTGGTGCTCGCCTCGGACAAAGCTGCGCAGATTGACTTCACCGGCCTGGTTGCAGACGAGGGCGGCCAGCTGCGGGCCATGGGAAACGATGGCGGGAGCCAGTGGAAGTTGCATGCGATCGACAAGTCGACGGGGGCGGCTACGGACGTTCTGAACTCCTCCGCCGTCGTTGACCTCAGCTACGACACCTTCGGCAACCTGTGGGGGCTCTCGGCGGGAGGGGCCCTGTTCGAGCTGTTTGGAGCCGAACCGGCCCGCGTGGTCGATGATCTCGTCCCTTACACGGCCTTGTCTTGTGACCGGAAGACGAATCGGGTGCCGGTGTTTGGTCAGGATTTGGGGGATCGGTCGGATGCGGAGGGTGGGGTGGTGTCGTTGTCGGCTGCGGCGTCGGATCCGGATGGGGATGGGTTGACGTATTCGGCGGTGGATCTTCCGCCGGGGTTG
>JBFIPU010000144.1:0-4566 GCA_041609995.1 Acidimicrobiia bacterium | reverse complement strand
TGGTTGGTTGCCACGTTGAGGACTGACAACCGCACCCGATCCACCCCGGTTTCGTTGTCAGCAGCGGTACCGGTGATGGTGACATCGGGGCCGGGCACGGTTGACCCATGGGTGGGGTTGGTGATGGCAACGGTGGGGGGATTGGTGTCGGAGGGTCCAATGGTGAAGTTGCTGGTGTTGATGGGGCTGACGTTGTTGGCTTGGTCCCAGGACCAGGCGGCGGCCAGGTAGGTGCTGTTGAGGAGGGTGAGGGGGTAGTTCCAATTGGTGTATTGGTTGGTGGTGTTGGCGTCGACCCAGGACCAGGTGGGGGTCCAGGTGGTGCCGTTCCAGTAGTCACCGGTGATGGTGTTCTGGATCATGACCTTCACCCGATCCACTCCCGATTCACCATCAGACGCCGTACCCGAAATCGTCACCCCCGGACCCGAAACCGATGACCCATCCACCGGTACATCAATCGACACCGTCGGAGCAACGGTATCGGACTCAGGGGTGATGTTGATGGTGACGGTGGCCTGGTCGGTGTTGCCGACGGCGTCGGTGAGGGTGTAGGTGAATGAGTCGGAGAAGTTTTCGGTGCCGTCGTGGGTGTAGATGAAGGTCCCGTCCGGGTTGAGGGTCAAGGACCCGTGCGAGGGTCCGGTATCGGACAGTTCTTGCGTGGCAGTCAACGTGTCTGTCGGCAAATCCGGGTCGGTGTCGTTGGCCAATACGCCGGGCACCCCCGCGGCCACCGTGTCCAGCTTCGCCCCCTCGGCCAGGGTATAGGGACCGTCGTCCATCGCCGTCGGAGGATTGGCAACCGAATCTGAGATCGTGAATGCGTCCAGGACAACTCCCGAAGCCGTGATGTACTCGATCGACAAGTTGTTCTCCGTCACGTTGATCGTCGTAAAACCTGGCTCGAGCGACGTGTCGTTGGAGACGCCGGCCGCTACGTAGGGGAACTGGCTGAAGGTTCCTCCTCGCAAGTTGTGTCCGCCCCTGGCGCTGATGACATGGACCAGGCCGGCGCCCTCGGCGTACACGTTGTCGGTGTCGTTGACGAAGGTGGCGATTCCCCCTGACTGACCGGTCAGCGGGAATGAGCGTGAATACGTGTGATCGTGGCCGGTCAGCAACAAATCGACGCCGGCGGCGTAGAGGCGGTCGACCACCTGCTGGTAGTAGTCGGTGGCGGGTGTCAACTCGGGCGTATTGGGCCCCCCCGCCACCGGATGGTGGGCGAAGACGACTTGCCAGCGGGCAGTGCTGGCCGCCAGGTCGGCCTCGACCCAGGTGAGCAGCGCGTCGAGGCGAGCTGGATCATCGAACGCATTGGAATCGAACGTCACGAAGTGGACGCCGCCGTAGTCGAACGAGTAGTTGTGTTCCGGTCGTTCTCCGGCCGGCGGTGAGGCGGGCGCCGTCACCCCGGTCAGGGGGATGGGAACCGAGAACGCCGCTTCGGTTCCTTCACCATTCGAAAACCCGTTGGCTATCTCGTGGTTGCCATAGCTGACATAGTCGATATGTGACCTGTTCCAGGATGTGGCGCTCGGTGCCCACAGCGGCATGAACCTGCCGTCGAGGTCGATGGTGCTTGCGTCCTCGTAGGCGTTGTCACCCAGCAGCAGCGCAAATGCCGCATCGGTCGTGTTGATACCTGCCTGCAACGCCTCGAACCCTGTGTTGTTGGTCCGGTTGGCGGAATCGCCGTAGGCAACGAAGGAGAAGGGGGTTGGCGTGCCAGGCGCCAAACGAGTGTCGAATGTCGCCTGATAGGTTTCGATCAGCGTTGCGTCTTCGTAGTGACGGACCCGGTACTCATAGGTGGTGCCATAGTTGAGACCGGTGATCACGCTCGAGTGGTCGACCCGGCCGCCGATCCCGAGCGCACTCTGGACGGGCGACGGGGTCGCCACCCAGGCTGTGGTCCCGCTCGGCCGATACTGCACCTGGAACGTCCCGCTCGTGACCCCGACACCGGGAACGGTCTGCCACCTGATCTCGATCTGGTCCGTGGTCGATCCGGCGTAGCCGGTGAGTGGGGCGTCACCGAGCTGGAGCCGGGGCGGCTGGTGGACGACGAACTCGTTGGCGCTCATCCCGAGCAAGACCGGCTCGAAGGCGGCAAACCAGCGGTCGGCCATCTTCTGTCGACCGGACGCACTCGGGTGGACGTCATCGGCCTTGAGGTCGGCGACCAGATCGAAGCCGACCCGGTGGTCGACCTCGATGACGGGCGAGGCGGCGGTGTGCATGGCAGCCACGACGTCCGTGATCTTTGATCGCAGCTGGGGCAGGCGCTGGGTGCACACCGTTCCCAGGTCACACGGAATGGGTTGGGCCAGGAAGATGCCGATGTCAGGCTTGTAGATTCGAAACTCGTCGATGATGGCGATGAGTTCCTGCTCGAACTGGTCGGGCATGCCGGCGTTCCACCCGCCGCTGTTGAAGATGTTGTTGGTGCCCAGGTGGATGAAGGCATAGTCGGGAGCCAGCGCATACGAATTGGAGGCCAACATCTCGCTGTGCCGCTCTCCGCTGGTGGCGCCACCGCGTCCTTCGTGATCGGGGTCGCCGATGCCTCCGGGCGAGGTCTGCCGTACGCCGATGAAGTCGTACGTGTAGCCCGCATCGGCCAGAAGAGTCTCGAACGGCCCCCGGTATGCGTTGTCGCCATCGGTGCCCTCGGTGATCGAGTCGCCCACGAACATCAGCGTGAAGCTTCCGGTTCCCGGGCCCCCGCTCACCCGGTACTCGAAGAACCCATCGCAGTAGAGGGTTTCTCGGCCGTGGTCCGTGATGGGAGCAGAAGGAGGCACGCACTCGGTTGTGTAGATTCCGGCAGCCAGCGCCTCTTCGGATTCGAAGGTGACTCCGTCCACGGTCACGCTGTCGATCCGCACGTCCTGGTCCGGGTTGTTGAGGTCGTCGAATGACAGCCGGACGGTTTCGATGGGCTCGTCGCAGGTGTAGGTGTACTGCTGAACCTGGTAGGGCCCGAAGCCGGAGCCAAACGGGCCAAACGTGCCATGGGTCACACCGTTGATCCGGAGGACCAGCGTTTCATCGCCCTGCGAGCCGGACACGGGAAACGAGATCGGAATGCTGTTCGATCCGCAGCTCCCGGTGGTGGAGCTCGCCACCGCCACGGCCCGAGCGGCACCGGGCGAGTTGAGGCTGGCCAGGAAGGAGGCGCTGCTGTCGTAGAGCCAACGATCCTGGTGCCCGTAGACGTATCCGGCGGCGCCCGAGTTCAAGACGGCGTATGCGTCGGCTTCGATGTCGAATTCGTCGACGGGGTCGGTGGCGTGCAAAGGACACCAGGGTGGCGCCCACGTCTCATACCGCATCTCGGACGAGATGATCGGCTTGCCCAACCCGGCCTGGGCCAGCAGCATCGCCTCGGCGGCCTGGGGTTCGGTGCAATGGCTGGTGTGTATCGAGAGTGCCTCGTTCCATTCCCGATCAGAGAAAAGGGTCCGGCTATGGTCGTACGGGCCGGTGTGATAGGTGACGGTGCTGGTATCTCCGGTACGGAGGCCGTCCCGGAAGTTGATCCAGGTCTGCTCGGTCAGCACCTCATCCTGCCAATATTCGGTGGTGACCCCTTGCTCGGTTACGTCGTAGGCCCAGTCTCCGCCGAGCACCCAGTAGGCGATGGCCGGGTGTCCCCCTAACACGTTCGCCAGCGCCTGGCCGTAGGCGAATGCGTTCGTCTCGTTGAGCGGCGCCGCTGCGGGTGATGGGGCCCGCGCTTCGCCGGCTCGCGGCTGGGTCCCCACCAGGGCCGACGCCCAGGCCGGCACCAGACCCACCTGCAGTCCCCGCTCTTCAGCCCGATCCAGGAACCAGTTGAGATCGTTCAGGTAGGCCGTTCCCGGGTTGCCGAGGTCGCCGATCACGTTGCCGCGCCAGTTGGGCTCTGTGGTACCGCCACCCCAATCGCCGTCGAAGTCGTCCTGGCCCCAGTAGGCGGGGACGACCCAGATCCAGCTCCCATCGAATCCCGCCGTCTCCAGGTAGTCGAGGTACGTGAGCAGCTCGGCGTCGGTACCCCTCGTGATACAGCGCCAACACGTGTCCCACATGTCGAAGTTGTCAGGCGGGGCCGGCGGCGCCGCATCGACCTGGTACTCGAAATAGCCGTTGCAGTAGAGCCATTCGGTCTGATGATTGCCGCTCACGCAGTAGGAGGTGCCGTCGAACACGTCGGTGCCGAACACGGACGGGTCTTCGGTTTGGTAGTCGACACCGTCGACAACCACCTTGTCGACGAACAGGTTGCGGTCGGGCTGGCCGGCCGGTCCATTGTTGGTGAAGTGAACCTGGAGAGCCGTGAGATCGCCCGGGTAGTCGGCGACCGAATAGACGCCCGGGCTCGATGTAGAGGTGGCGGTGACGGTCCACGTGGCCACCGGCGCCCCATCGATCCAGAGCTGCATTTCTTCATCGCCCTGCTGTCCGGCAGCGTGGATGTCGATAGTGCGACCGGCAGCGCCGATGTCCGAATAGTTGGCCGTGAAGGTCATGTCCTGATCAGGGATGGTGGTCGTGAACGCTGCCGGTCCACCATGG
>JBFIPU010000143.1:0-4579 GCA_041609995.1 Acidimicrobiia bacterium | reverse complement strand
CTCCTCCGACACGACCTCGACCACTGCGCCCAGCGGGCCGAGCAACTCGGCGTATGCGGCGGCCCCGGGGCCCGACGCCAGGCTGGGGGTGGCGACACCCTTGCCGGGCACCGTCGCCATGAGTGCGACATCTACGAAGGGTAGGCCGCGCAGGGTGGCCGTGTCACACAAATCCAGCTTGAGCGATGCCGGGGCGGTCGACAAGTCGGCATAGATCGTTCCCCTTCTGATTGCATCCCACGCCTGGGCGATGGCAGCCTGGGCGTCGCGAGCAGCGGTGATGGCCATGACCAGCTCGGCACCTGCCACCGCTGGTGCCGGTTCGTCGTGACGAATCACAGACGGAGGGGTGAGGACGTCCTCGGGGTCATAGGCGTGCACGTCGACCCCGGCGGTGGCGAGGTCGGCGGCGATCAGCGAGCCGGCTTCGCCCAGACCGAACACGGCTATTCGCATTTCAGGTCTCTTCGGCGGAGTCGACCCACTGCACTCCGAGATCGACCAGCTTCTCACGCAAGCCGTCGGTGTCGAGCGTGAGTTCGCCAGCAGCCAGTCGGGCTCGCTTGTCCTCCTCCTTGGCCAGCCGGGTGTTGGCAGCCTCCAGCACCCCGGCCGCCGTGCGGGCCGGCACAATGACAACCCCATCGTCGTCGGCCACCACCACGTCTCCCGGGTCGATCCGGGTGCCACCGAAGTGGATGGGAACGTTGACCGAACCGGGCGTCTCCTTCACCGAGCCTTGGGCATGCACCGCCCGGGCCCAAACGGGAAACCCCATTGCGTTGAGGTCGGCGATGTCGCGGACGGCGGAATCGATGACGAGCCCGATGCCACCGTGGGCGCGAACCGAGGTTGCCAGCAGATCACCGAACATCCCATACGTGCCGGGTTCGCTGAGCGACACCACGAGCACATCACCGGGCTGGAGGACCTCGATGGCAGCGTGCAACATGATGTTGTCGCCGGGTGCGCCGGCCACAGTCACTGCCGGCCCCGCCACCTTCACACCCCGTTGCATGGGATGGACTCCCGGGTCCAGCAGTCCGGTCCGGCCCTGGGATTCGTGGACGGTTGCCACGCCTGCCGTCCCCAGGCCCGCGATGAGCTCCGGAGCCACCCTGGTGATGTTGCGCACGACCCGGTGTTCCATGTTCGCCTTGTCGGTCGAGGGACTCCGAAAGCTAACACCTCGCCGAAATGGCCAGATACGCGTGCTGCCTATCAGGTAATTTGGGGTTCTCAGCCGAGGAGGCCTGCATGCCACGAGATCACCGAGAGTATGAAGACATACCGGGTACCTACGTATTCGATGGCGAGCATTCCCGCAAGGGCTATCACCTCAACATGTTCTGCATGAGCTTGAATGACCCGGCCAACCGGGAGGCTTTTCGGGAAGGCGAAGAGGCCTATCTCGACCGGTTTCCCATGACGCCGGAGCAGCGGCAGGCAGTCTTGGAAAGAGATTGGCTCGAGATGCTGCGGTTGGGTGGCAACATCTACTACACCTTCAAGATCGCCATTTTCGATGGTCACTCGATGCAATACGTGGGCGGAAAGATGTCGGGCGTGAGCGAAGCGGAGTTCAAGCAGATGATGCTTGATGGAGGGAGGAACCCCGATGGCTGAGATTCTGTTCGGAGTCGGCACATCGCATGTTCCGGCAATCGGGGCCGCCATCGATCACGGTCGGGAGGAGGAGCCGTACTGGCGCCCCCTCTTCGAGGGCTACGAAGGTGCCCGCAAATGGATGGCCGATTCGACCCCGGATGTGCTCATTGTCGTCTACAACGACCACGCATCGGCCTTCGACCTGGACATGATCCCCACGTTCGCGTTGGGTGTCGCCGATGTCTTCCCCATCGCAGACGAGGGCTACGGACCGCGCAAGATCCCGGATGTCAGCGGCTATCCCGAACTGGCGTGGCATCTGGCGGAGTCGTTGATCCTCGACGAGTTCGACATCACCATCGCGAACAAGATGCCGGTCGACCACGGCCTGACGGTTCCGTTGTCCATCCTGTTTGGATCGCCGGCGGAGTGGCCGGTGCGCGTGGTACCGCTGGCGGTGAACGTGATCCAGTATCCGCCCCCGACCGGACGCCGGTGTTTCCAGCTCGGAAGAGCCATCCGGCGGGCTGTCCAGGCGTTCTGGGAAGAGGATCTGACCGTCGGTATTTTCGGAACGGGTGGCATGTCGCATCAGCTGCAGGGGGAGCGGGCGGGTCTTGTCAACACCCCATTCGACAAGGCGTGGCTGGACCGCCTGGTGAAGGACCCGGAGAGCTTGACCGGGGTGTCTCACCTGGAGTTGCTGCGCGATGCCGGAAGCGAGGGCATCGAGCTGGTCATGTGGCTCATCATGCGGGGAGCTCTCGACCTCGAGGTCCGCGAGGTCCATCGGCACTATCACGTCCCGGCCTCGAACACCGCCGCCGGCCTCATCATTCTCGAGAACGCCTCGGTGGCCGTTCGTTGAACCGGACCCCGGCTTCGGTTGTTGGAGGTCGCGCTACTGCACGTACGCGGTGATCCGGCAAGTGATGCGGGAACCGGCGGGGAGCCCGCCTCGCTGCTGAACTTCACGCGCCGGGCGGTCGTCCGGATCCGGAAAGTACTCGAGCCAAATCGGGTTGATGTGCGCCCGGCCGATCGCATCTTCCATGGCGAAGGTCATCTCGACCACGTCCGACCAAGTGGCTCCGGCGCTGTCGAGGATCCTGGCTACGTGGCCGAAGATGTGCCGAATCTCGTCCTCGACCGATTCAGGGATTTCGCCCGATTCTGGACTTGCCCCGGTCAAGAGGCTGGAGACGAGCAGCGGGCCGACCTGGGAGGCGGCCGGGATGGGGCTGCGATGCGTGAAGCCCTCGATGACGATCGACCGGCGCCGGTTCATCGGTCCGCCAGCTGCTGCTCGAGATCGTGGAGGACCTGATAGCACGGCATGACCTGGGCGACGGACGCGTTCGGTTCCCGCGCTTCGCGGATGGCGGAGAAAAACTCGCGGTCCTGTAGCTCGATCCCGTTCATCGACACGTCGACGTCGGAGACATCGATCGGTTCGTCGTAACCCGTCACCAGGTCGTCGTATCGCGCCACATATGTGCCGTTGTCGCAGATGTAGCGAAAGAACGTCCCGAGCGGCCCGTCGTTGTTGAAGGAAAGGGACAGTGTGCACAGCGCACCCGAGCCCGTCTGCAGTTGGATCGACATGTCCATGGCGATCCCCAGATCGGGGTGGTGTGGGCCCTCCATGATGTTGGCTGCGACGACGTCCTCTCCGGTTTGATACTGAAAGAGGTCGACGGTGTGAGCTGCGTGATGCCAGAGCAGATGATCGGTCCACGAACGGGGTTGGCCCAGTGCGTTGGTGTTGGTTCGGCGGAAGAAGAAGGTCTGGACATCCATCTGCTGGATCGAAAGCTCCCCGGCGCGGATCTTGCGGTGGATCCATTGGTGGGAGGGGTTGAAACGGCGGGTGTGCCCGACCATGCACACGAGACCCGTTTCTGCTTGTTTGGCCAGCACCGCCTCGGCATCGGCCAGGCTGTCAGCCAGCGGGATTTCGACCTCGACGTGTTTGCCGGCATCCATGCACTGGATTGCCTGGGCCGCGTGCATCTGCGTGGGAGTGGCGAGGATGACCGCGTCGACGCCCGGCAGTTCCAATGACTCGGCCAGATCGGTGGTGGCGTGGGCGACTCCGTATTCGTCTGCGATCTCCTGAGTCGGCCCCGCCGTTCGCCCCACGATCGACACGACATCGACGCCGTCGATGTTCCTGATCCCGTCGAGGTGCTTTCTTCCGAAAGCGCCCGCCCCCGCCAATACCACGTTCATGTCGACTCCTCTCTCAGTTGTCGAGGCCTGCAGGTGAGACCTAGTTGTTGAGCGCCACCAGCCGGCCACCGTCGACAGGCAGGTTCACCCCGTTGATGTACCCGGCCGCGGGCGAAGCCAGGAACGCGACCACCGTGCCGATGTCGGCCGGGGTGCCCAGCCGGCCCACCGGCACCGAGTCGCTCATGATCTGTCGCATCTCCGTTTCGCTGACACCGGCCAGTTCGGCCCGGCGAGCCATGAACAGTTCGAGCCGCTCGGTGGCGATGTATCCCGGGAGGATGTTGTTGACGGTGATACCGAATCTCCCCAGTTCTGCAGCCAGCGTTCGTCCCCAGTTGGCCATGGCTCCTCGAATGGTATTGCTCACCCCGAGGCCGGCGATGGGGGACGTGACCGAGGTCGAGATGACGTTGATGATGCGCCCGTATCCGGCTTCCTTCATTCCCGGCACAACCAAGCGTGAGACCGTCTGGGCGGCGAGCAGATGTTCCTCGAAGGCGGCCGCGAAGAGCTCGGGGTCGGAGTCGGAGGCGAGGCCCGGGGCGGGCCCGCCGGTGTTGTTGACGACGATCGCGGGCCTGCCCGCCGCTGAGATCAGCTCGGTCAGCGTCGTCTCGACGGCCGATCGATTCTGGACGTCGATCGGCACGGCCCGGTGGGCTGGTCCGGGGGGTTGCTCCAAGGAGGCTCGGACGCCCTCCAGCGTTTCGGCGTCACGGGCCGCCAGCCATACGGT
>JBFIPU010000142.1:0-4717 GCA_041609995.1 Acidimicrobiia bacterium | reverse complement strand
CCTTCGCCGACACAAAAGAACGATACGGGCAAGGAACCCAACCGGCTAGGGCCGAAAGGCCAACACACGCAACCCAGGGTTGTAGGTGGCGGAAACCGCCGTCACGAACCCGCGGGTTGGGGCGCACACAGAACCCAGGGTTGTAGGTGGCGAAAACCGCCGCCGCGAACCCGCGGGTTGGAATGCGCCCAGAACCCAGGGTTCCAGGTGGCGGAAACCGCCGTCATCTCGGCCGTCTCCGTCGATCTGCCGATCAACATCACTCGATGATGGCAAATCCGGCAGGTGGGCCCGCTGGTCATTCGGATTCGCCCTTGCATTCGTCAGTACGGACTCAGTGGGTCTCGAGCCCGTCCCCCAAGTGATGCCGATAGAGGTCCAGGTTCTCCTGGTCGAAACACACGAAGATGATGTCCGTCACCGATTCCAGCCGCGCAACGGCGGACTCGACAGCTCCGATCGCCACCTGGGCTGCCCGGGGCTTGGGAAATCCGTAGACGCCGGTGCTGATGTTGGGGAAGGCGATCGACGCGAGCCCGTGCTGCTCGGCCAGCTCGAGCGATCTGGTGTAGCACGAAGCCAGCAGCCGGTCGTGTTCTTCGGGTGCGTCACCGGTCCACACCGGTCCCACGGTGTGGATGACGTGTCGGGCCGGCAGATCGCCGGCGGCCGTGATCACGGCGTCACCCGTGTCACAGCCCCCCTGGCGGCGCACGATCTCCCGGCACTCCTCCAGCAGCGACGGCCCGGCCGCCCGGTGAATGGCGCCGTCCACCCCGCCCCCGCCCATCAGCGAGGAGTTGGCAGCGTTGACGATGGCGTCGACCTCGAACGTGGTGATGTCACCAAGCTCGGTCCTCAGGCTGGTGGTCACGGGCCGTACCTCAAGCGTTGGCCGCGTCCCGCCAGGCCAGCAGCTCCTTGACGGGTCCCCAATCGGACGGCGGGGTGCCCGCTCTGCCGATGAAATGCGTGATGCCGGCCGCCAGATAATCGTCCACCAAGTCGTGTTGTTCGAGGTTCATCAACACCACCGAGCGTTCGATCTCAGTGGGATCCCGCCCCACCTGGGCACACCAGTCGTCGAGCACCTGGTTCTTGTGCTTCATGGTCTCAGGGTCGCCGATCCCGTTCCAGATGTCGGCGTGCTCTGCCACGATCCGGAGCGTCACCTTCTCGCCTCCCCCACCGATCAAAATCGGGATCTGGCGCAGCGGCGGCGGATTCAGTTTGGCCAATCGGTCTTTGATGATGGGCAGGTTGGCATCGAGGTCACGTAGGCGGCTGCCGGCCGTGCCGAACTCGTAGCCGTATTCCATGTAATCCTTCTCGAACCATCCCGAGCCGATGCCGAGGATGTGCCGTCCGCCCGAGATGTGGTCGATGGTACGGGTGGCATCGGCCACCAGGTTGGGGTTGCGGTACGAGTTGCACAGCACCAGCGAACCGAATTCGATGCGCTCGGTCACCTCCGCCATGGCCGCCAGCAGGGTCATGGCCTCGAAGTGGAGCCCGTCCGGGTCGCCCCGCAGCGGATAGAAGTGATCCCAGTTGTAGAGAACGTCCGCGCCGAGCTCCTCGGCCATCATCCAGCCGGCCCGCAGCTCGGCGTAGGTCGAATGTTGCTGGGGCAGCGAGGCCCCGATCCTGATGTTCACGTGGTTCCTTCCCCTCGACCGGAACCCTAGATGGACGGGGCTGCCGGCGTACCGAAACCATCACTCCCGGCGCACGGCCGACCGCTCCCCGATCGCGGGAGCCACGCTCCTCCGCTGTAGTGCCAAATGGCGTTGCAATTGAGGCCACTGAACCGTCCCGGCAGAACCGCCGGCCTGCTACGTTCCGAGGAGCCGAAAGAGGAGGCGCGGTGGCCGAATTCGCCATCGAGGTGTCGGATCTCGCATTCAGCTACGGGGCGACCCGGGCCGTGGACGGAGTGAGCTTCGCTGCCGCCGAGGGAGAGATCATCGGCCTGCTGGGCCCCAACGGCGCCGGCAAATCGACCACCATCAAGATGCTCACGGGCCAGCTCCCGCCGGAGCGGGGCTCGATCCGCATCCTGGGGAAAGACATGCCGGTCGACCGGGAAGACATCCAGTCCCGGATGGGAGTGTGCTTCGAGGAGAAGAACCTCTACGCCAACATGTCGGGCGTCGAGAACCTCCGGTTTTTCGGCCGGCTATTTGGAATCAAGGACGTTGACACCGACGGACTGCTGGAGCGGGTGGGGCTGCCCGACAGGGGCGGCGACCGGGTTGCCACCTACTCGAAAGGAATGCGTCAGCGGCTCATGATGGCGAGGGTCCTGCTGAACCACCCGGATGTGCTCTTTCTCGACGAGCCGACCGACGGCCTCGATCCCGTTTCCTCGCGAGCAATCCGTTCCATCATCCAAGAGGAAGCAGCCCGGGGGGCGACCGTGGTGCTGACCACCCACGACATGATGGAGGCGGACGTCTTGTCGGATCGCGTGGCGTTCATCAACGAAGGCCGCATCCTGGCGATCGACACACCGGAGAACCTCAAACTCGCCCATGGGCGGCGGTCGGTGCGGATCCGTTCCCGCAACGGCCCGCAGGTGAACGAGACGATTGTCGCCCTGGATGACGAAGACGCCTCGGAACGAATTCGGGCCGCGGTGGCGAAGTCCGACCTGCTCACGATCCACACGGAAGAGGCCACCCTCGAAGACGTCTTCGTCGAATTCGCCGGACGGGGCCTGCAATGAAGCTCGAGGTCATCGGCACCATCGTGGCGAAGGACCTTCGTGAGTTCAGCCGCGACCGCTTCTACGTGGTTATCACCATCGTCGGCCTGCTGTTTTACGTGCTCATCTTCTGGGTGCTGCCGGACACCGTCGACGAGACCATCGAACTGGGGATCGTCCAGTCGGGAATGGGCCAGGCATTCGAGCAGGTCGCCGACCAGGGCGTTTCAATCACTGCCTTTGCGTCGGACCAGGATCTGCGGGCGGCTATCGAAAGAGGAACCGGAGGCATCTCGGTTGGCCTGTCCTTCCCCGACGACTTCCCTCGCAGCGTCGCCGCCGGAAGCCCGACAACAGTCACTGTTTACGTGACCGGTGATGTGCCTCCCGAGATCCGGTCTTCTCTGTCGGCGATCGTCACCGAGCTCGGGTTTCTGGCCGCCGGTCGGCAACCGCTCGTCACGGCACCGGCGGAGACCGAAATCGTGCTCGGGCTCGACCGGGCCGGCGACCAGGTGTCGCTACGGGAGCGAATGCGACCCTTGTTCGCGTTCTTCGTTCTGATGATCGAGATGATGGCGCTGGCCACGCTGATCGCCTCCGAGGTCCAAAGCCGGACGGTGACGGCGGTACTGGTGACACCGGCGCGAGTCACGGACTTCCTCGCCGCCAAGGGAATCGCCGGCACGTTGCTGGCGTTCGCCCAGGCTGTGGTGCTCATGGCGGCCATTCAGTCGTTGGGCAATCAACCGCTGGCGCTGCTCCTGGCGCTCTTGCTGGGAGCGATCATGGTGACAGGCCTGGGTCTGATCGCCGGTTCCATCGGCCGGGACTTTATCTCGATCGTGTTCTGGTCGATGCTGTTCCTCATTCCGCTCCTCATCCCGGCGATCGCCTCCATGTTCCCGGGCACGGCTGCAGCATGGATCAGGGCCATCCCCTCGTTCCCGCTGGTGGACATCATTGTGCAGATCACGACCTTCGACACCGGCTTTGGCGCGCTGGGCGGGCAGTTTGCGGCTCTCGCCGGCTGGTGCGCCGTCGCCTTCCTGGCCGGTTGGTGGGTGCTGCGGCGGCGGGTGGTGGCGCTATGAGATGGGTACAACTGCTGCGCAAGGACCTGGCCATGGGCCCACGTTCGCCGATCGTGCTGTGGGCGCTCGTGCTCCCCGTCTTCATCACCTTGTTGTTACGCAGCGTCTTTGGATCGTTGTTCGACCCCCAGCCCCGGCTGGGAATCGTCGACGAAGGCAACTCCGCCATCCCGGAAGCCGCACTCCAGCTCGAGGGCTTCGACATCGAGCTCCTCGACGATCCGGCCACCTTGGTGCGAATGGTCGAGGACCATGACCTCGATGCCGGTCTGATTCTGCAAGACGGGTTCGACGACGCAGTACGGCGCGGCGACCAGCCCACGGTACAGGTCTCGCTCTCGGGCCAGTCGCTCGAGTCGACCCGGCTGATCGTCGGCGCGACGATCGGGGATCTCGTCCGGGGGCTCACCGATGACGTCGGAGTGGTGGAGGTGGAGCTCGTGGTCATCGGCGATGAGGGCCTGGACCTGTCTCTGCGGCTGCTTCCACTGATGGTGATCATGGCGGTGGCCATCGCCGGGACCATGGTGCCCGCCTTTTCGCTAGTAGACGAGCGCGAGCACCGCACTCTCGATGCCCTGCTGGTCACGCCGCTGTCGGCGAGCGGTGTCTTGATCGCCAAAGGGGTGTTCGGCGTGGCCCTGGCCCTCCTGACCGGCGTCGTCACTCTGGCGCTCAATTCGGCATTCGGGTCCGCCCCGGTGGCGCTCCTCTTGGCGCTGGCCGTCGGGGCCGTGATGATGGCCGAGATCGGCCTCATCCTCGGGTCGTGGGCGAAGGACAGCAATACCCTCTTCGCCGCCTGGAAGGGCGGCGGCATCCTCCTGTTCTTCCCCGTCATCTTCACCATCTGGCCCGACCTGCCGCAGTGGATCGCCCAGCTGGGACCCACCTACTACTTCCTGCAGCCCGTCTT
>JBFIPU010000141.1:0-4818 GCA_041609995.1 Acidimicrobiia bacterium | reverse complement strand
GATCAAGCCAAACAGCACTGCCTGAGCGAGACGGCCGGAGGCTCCATCACTCAGCTCGGATCGGACATCCACTCGATCCGATCTCGCTTCCCCGGACATGGCGAGAACCCTAGAAGTCTGCGACCGGGGCTCGTCCTGCAACACCATTAGTGGCCGTGACCAGTCAGAGTGATTTTGCGCAGAAATCGGCGTTATCCCGTTGACCGGAGCCGGTTTTGGGGCTTTTCTGATAGGTGAGGACGTCTCCCGGTTTGCTGACGACGAGAGACGATGGAGACAATGAAAAAGGGCATGTTCATAGCCGTGGTGGTCATCCTGGCCGTCGGGGCGTATGCGAGCAGGGCACAGCCGAGCGTGACCAACGCCTGGCAGTTGTTCAAGGACGGGCTCGTAGGGGTCTATCACTCGACCTACGAGAGCTTTGGCGCCGGCAATACCCTTCTGGTGGTTTTTGCGATTCCTTTCCTCTTCCTGCTGTGGAAGCTGGCAAAGATCGTCCTGTTCCCCCAGAAATAGCTCGCACGTCAACGCGCCGCTCGGAAAGCGGCGCGTTGAAGAGGCCGGCCTATTGGGTCAGGCCTCGACGATCACTTTCGCCCGCATCCACGGATGGGGTGAGCAGCGATATTCGAACTCCCCTGCCTCGGTGAAGGTGTGCGACCATCGCTCCCCATGGGCCAGACGACCCGAGTCGAAGCTGCCGTCCACGGCCGTGACCGTGTGGACCCCGTTGGGATCGTCGTTGGTCCATGTGACCGTCTCACCCACTTCGATCTGTAGCACGTTGATGTTGTAGTCGGGCGGTCTCTCTGTCTCGGCGAACTCGTCCGGGGCGTCCGTTTCCTGCCGCGTCCCTGCGTCGGGGAGAATCGACACAGTGGCGGGAACAGCCGTGGCGTCGGCTGAACCAGCGGTCGGGGCGAGGTCGGGTGTCGGCCTTGTGTCCTTCGGGTCCGCAACCACAGGGGCCGTCGACGAAGCGGCAGGAGCTCGGGTGGCGAACACACCGGTCTGATAGAGCCGGCACGTGTTGGGGCCCGATGCCCCGTCGGCGAGTGCAGTCTCCGGGAACGGCGGCGGGAAGGGACTGGCGTCCGAGCAGCCGCCCCGGTAGGTCGAGATCATCTCGGCCCGCATCTCCGGAATATCGGGACCGTGGTCGTTCAGGACGAGGTGGATTTCGGCCGTCCCGGGGTTTTCGAACACCCGGTTGGCGTACCACCCGTCCAGCTCACCGATCTGCACGGATCCGTCGAACGTGGCCCGGCCGCTGTCAGGCGCCACCAAGCCGGTGCCGTAACCAACCTGGGAGTCGGTGGCTTCGTTCAGGAGGATGTCGGGACCGGCGCACGGCGTGCCTTCGCAGGCTCCGGGCTGATCGACCACCACCACCCACAGGGTGTAGGCGTTGCCGGGGACGAGCAGGGCGGCGTCGACCTGGTACGTGAACCCGTCCTCAGTTCGCTCTATCGACGCCGTTCCCTGCGGGACCGGGCCGACGTTGCCGAGGTCGGTTTGCTGTGCGTGCCAGTTCATTCCGGTGACCGACCGATCGACTTCTCCTGAGGATCGATTGAGGCCAACAGCGATGCCGGCAACGACGAGAGCGGCAAGAGCCGCTATGAGAAAGAGTCGTCTGCCTGGAGATCCTTCCTTTCGCGGGGCGGTAGGGCCCCTGTCGGGCGAGCCGGGAGCCGTTGTCTCTTCCGGCCGCTTGCGATTGCGGACCGCCGTGCTGCCGAGAGCGGCCTTGGCGATATCCGCACTATCTGGGCGAGGATGGGATGAAATGCTCATGTTGTGAAGTAAATGGACGGGATCACCCGCTGTCATCCGTGGTAACCACGGATTTGCGGTTGCGTACCGGGTTGCCACAACCCGACGCCGGCCCGGCTGGTGTATGTTCTTCGATATGGGCACTCTCGAAAGTGCCGGTATCACGCGGCGAGAACGCGAGGTCTTGGGACTGCTCGGCAACCGCCTCACCAATGCCGAGATAGCTGAACGGCTGTTCATCTCGGTCCGAACGGTCGAGAGCCACGTCTCGTCGTTGCTGCAGAAGCTCGGGGTGGGGAATCGGCGCGAACTCGCCGAACTCAAAACCACCGCCACCATCCGTGGTTTCCCAACGCCACAGACTGGATTGATCGGCCGGGAAGCCGAGCTGGACAAGATCAGGAACCTCCTCGACCGCTATCGCCTCGTCACGCTCACCGGGGTGGGTGGATCAGGTAAGACCCGGCTGGCGATCGAGTCGGGCCGCCGAGCGGCCGATGCCTACGAAGATGGCGCCGTATTCGTCGACCTGGCAACGCTGCGAGACAGTGATTTGATCGCCGTCAACCTGGCCGGAGCGCTTGAGCTCGAACCGGGTGAGGCCTCGATCGACCTCTTCGGCCGTGAGCTCGAGCTCGCCGAGCGGATTGCCGACCTGGAAGCGCTGCTGGTGCTCGACAATTGCGAACATCTACTCGACCGCACGGCCCGCCTCGCGCAGCTGATCCTCGACCGCTGTCGCCGGGTACAAATGCTCGTCACGAGTCGCGAGGCGTTCGGCATCCCGGGCGAAGCTGTCCATATCGTGCCCCCTCTCGAGGTGCCGGCGGCCGGCTCGTGGTGGGACAAAACCGAAGCCGTACTACTGCTGGAGGAGCGGGTCCAGGCAGTTCGCGACGAGGTCGACATCTCCGGGGCTCAGGCCCAGGCGGCAGCGGACATCAGCCGCAGGCTCGACGGCATACCACTCGCCATCGAGTTGGCGGCCGTGCAAGCCGCCCACCTGACTCTGGAGGAGATCTCGCAGCGGTTGGACGATCGATTCACCTTGTTGAGCGGCCGGCACCGCCACGACCCCCGCCAGGCCACCCTCCAAACCACCGTCGACTGGTCATACGAATTGCTGACCGACGATGAGCGGGTGCTGTTCAACCGGCTCGGAGTGTTCGCCGGCAATTTCGACCTCGACGCGGTGGAGAGCGTCTGCATGACCGGCCCCCTGATAGATCTGCCGGCTTCAGACCTGCTCGGCTCCCTCGTGTGGAAATCCGTTGTGAATGCGGACACCGACCGGGAACGAGCTTCATACCGGCTCTTGGAGACACTGAAGGCGTATGCCCTTGCCAAGCTCACAGACGAGGACGAAAGCGAGAAGTTGGCGGCTCGCCATTGCGCATGGTGCCTCGACATAGCCGAGGAGGCCGAGCCCTATCTGGTGCAAAAGGATCGCGACGCCTGGCTTCTGCGCCTGGAATCGACACTGGCCGACTTCCGTCTGGCGTTGGAATGGGCCATCGGCTCCGGCACAGTCGAGCAGGCGTCCCGCTTGTTCGTTGCTCTCTGGCGCTACTGGCACATGCGAGGTGATATCGCCGAGGGCTCTCGCTGGGCTTTGCGGGTGCTCGAGCTCGAGAATGATCAAGACCCCAAGTTGCGAGCCCAGTTGTGCGGGGCAGCGGGCAGTCTCGCCTACTGGGCGGGCGACATGGAACACTCGCGGGAGTACTGCGAGGAACGGCTTGCGCTCGAACGGCGCTATGGGACAGATTCGGACGTGGCGGACGCTCTCTACAACGCAGCCTTCGCCTACGGGTTCGGAGGCATGCCCGACGAGGGCTTGAAGTATCTCGACGAGTCGGAATTGATCTACACCAAATTGGATGACGACGAAGGGATCGCCAAGACCATTTGGGGGTGGGGAGCCGTTGCCTACGGAGACGATCGAGTGGTCGAAGCCAAGCCCAGGCTCCAGCAGGCATTGGACCTGTACCAGGACATGGACGACATGTTCATGCTGGCCTGGGCGCATCGCATGCTCGGGACCACCCATCTCAAGCTGGGAGAGGTAGCCGAGGCGCGTCCGCAGTTGAACGCAGCACTGCAGCTCTTTCAGGATGCGGGAGACATCTCGGGCATCATTCTCGTTCTGAGGGACTATGCCCAGCTGGCGGTGGAGAACAAGGACCCCGAGCGAGCTCTGACAATCGTCGGTGCTCTTGCCTCGTTGCAGGATCGCAGTGGTCTCGATCTCATTCAGGCCTTCTCCGACCAGATCGAGGGGCTGGACGATGCCAGCTCAGCGCTCGACGGTGACGTTGCGGCGGAGCTGTTGGAGCGGGGACGTTCCATGTCCAGGGAGGAAGCGTTGAGCTACGCGCTGTCGGCGTCCTAGTCCCGAGCGAAGTACCGCGGTTGCAGTCAGATTGTCAGACGTATTGACCGGAGCGCGGGGGATGACCGAGCGATCAGATCCCGGTGACCCTCATCGGCATGCCGTTGTCGACTTTCATCGTGAAGCCGCCCAACGCCTTGGGTGGTCGTTCGCCGGAGTATTCAAATCGGAGGCGACGGAGCAGCGTGGGCACCGTGAGCCGCATTTCCAGCATCGCAAAATGATCTCCGACGCACTTCTTGGGACCGCCGAGAAAGGGGATGTACTGGAAGCGGTGGCGCCCACTGCCCGCGCCGTCGGCAAAACGCTCGGGTCGAAACGCGTCCGGTTGGTCCCAGGCCGACGGGTCCATGTGCAGCCCCCGGATGTTGATCACCAGCCGGGTACCAGCGGGAATGTGGTGGCCGACCACGTGGTGATCGGCATCGGCCTCCCTGATGGTCAGGTACACAGCCGGGTAGAGCCGCATGGTTTCTTCCACCACCTGGCGGGTATACGGCATCGATTCGACGTCATCCAGGGTCGGGTCGCGATCACCCAGGACGTCTTCCATCTCTCGCCGGAGCTCCTCTTCGACCCCCGGGTGCTGGTTGAGCAGCCAGAACAGCCAGGTCTGGGTCTCGGCCGTGGTCTCGTGACCCGCGAACACG
>JBFIPU010000140.1:0-4983 GCA_041609995.1 Acidimicrobiia bacterium | reverse complement strand
GGCCGCCCAGAGCGGCGAGATTGCCCCCAGCGATCTGAAGCTGATGGAACGGGCGTTCCGCATTGGGGACCAACACGTGGACGAGATCCTCGTTCCTCGGATAGATGTGGTGTCGGTATCTTCGGATACCCCGGCCGACCAGGCGCTCGACATCGCACTCGAGTCGGGGCACCGGAGGCTGCCGGTTCATCAGGGTGACCCCGAAGAAATGTCCGGGGTCGTGCTCTTGCGAGACCTGGCTGGCCACTTGGCCGAAGGTGGAAACGAACCTGTAGGACAGCTAGTCCGAGACGTATTGATCGTTCCGGAAACCAAACGAGTCCTGGAGATGCTGCGCGAGATGCAGCAGTCAGGCCGCCACTTCGCCGTCGTGGTCGACGAGCATGGCGGCACGGCCGGCATCGTGACGATCGAAGATGTGGTCGAGGAGTTCGTGGGTGAGGTCGCCGACGAAGGGGAAGAGCGACAGAGCACCATCGAGGAAATCTCTGCAGGACGATGGCGCATTGACGCCCGCGTGCCAATTGTCGACATCGAAGAAGCCCTGGGGATCGAGCTGCCCGACGGAGATTGGCACACGGCCGGCGGCCTCGTGCTCGCCCTGATCGGTCGCATTCCTCAGGTGGGTGAGACATTGGAAGTAGCCGAACAAAAGCTGACGGTCACCGCCGCCGGCCGACGCCGGATCCACGAGATCGAATTGGAGCAAGCGAAGCGCTGAACAGCACTCAGTCCCGGCCTCCAACTTCGACGCTCGCTGCGCCGGTGCGAGCCGATGCCGAGCGGCTGCGATACCGGGCGAGTAGGTTGACGTCGAGGTTCGCTCACCGGGGAGATCTGCCATGGGGCGTACGCCGGAGTTCGGAATCTTTCCGATTCCGGACGCATCGCAGCTCGACACGTTGTGGGAAGCGGTGCGGATCGCCGACACAGAGGGACTCGATCTGGTCGGGATCCAGGACCATCCATATCAACGGCGGTTCGTTGACACGTTTGCGTTGATGACCGCAGTCGCCGTTCGCACCGAGCGAGTGACGGTCTTTCCCGATGTGGCCAACCTGCCGCTGCGTTCACCTGCGGTGCTGGCCAAGACTGCGGCCACCATCGACATCCTGAGCGGCGGCCGGTTCGAGCTCGGGCTGGGAGCCGGAGCATTCTGGGAGGCCATCGAAGCCATGGGTGGACCAACCCGTTCTCCCGGACAGTCGTTGGAGGCGCTGGGAGAGGCCATCGACGTGATCCGCCTCATGTGGAGTGATGAACGTTCCGTCCGATATGAGGGGGCGCACTACCGACTGGCAGGCGTCAAACCGGGACCGCAGCCAGCACACGACATGGGCATCTGGCTCGGGGTGTACGGACCGCGAGCGTTGCGGCTCCTGGGCGAGAAAGCCGATGGCTGGATTCCCTCGATTCCGCGCATGCCGGTGGCCGAACTGATCCCCAAGAATGAGATCATCGACGAGGCGGCGACCGCTGCCGGCCGCGATCCCGCCGACATCAGGCGGATCTGCAATGTCAACGGTGTCATCACCGATGGCCCCAGCGAGGGCTTCCTGCGGGGACCACCCGCCCAGTGGGTCGACGAGCTGAGCGAGCTGTTCGGCCAACACGGCATCGACGGGTTCGTGTTCTGGCCCGACTCCGACATGGTCGACCAGACCGCCCGCTTCGCAGAAATCGCACGACAGGTTCGAAACAGTCTCTCTTCATGACAAGCACATAGGTCGATCGAACTAGTCCCCGTACGACATCGACAGTTTTCGCGACCCTGGATACGTTGATGGCATGGCTAACACGGGGAGGGTGCTCCGCGGTCTCGCGGCACTCGCGGTGGCCTTTGCGTCGAGCGCGGCCGGCGCAGCCAGCGGAGATTCGTATGAGGACGATCCGGCAGGGTTGATAGCTTCGCGCCCGGCGCTCACCACCAACAGTGTCGGATCGCACGACTGGCAGGTGTGGGTGTGCGAGGTTCCGGGCGGATCCCTGCCGGTGACACCCATCGGATCGGCCCAGGTGCTCAACAACTACATCGGCCCGTATTTCTCATGGTTGTCGCAAGGTCGATATCAGGCGACGTTCACCCCTGCCCAGATCGTGACCGCCACCCGGGACCGCTGCATCTCCGAGGTGGTGAGAACCGCGGTCGACACGGGAGCCACCGGGGCCATCATCGTGACCAACGAGGCGCGCGACGGAGGTCTCTCCCACCCCGGCACCTGGTGCCCGGGCACGCTGTGTCCCGGACTCAGCACCACCTACCCGGATAATCATCGCTCGGTGTTGCTCGAGGGTGAAGCCCTCGCGGGCGGCAGCCCACGCCTGATGACCGCCGCCCACGAGATCGGCCATTCCTTCCATCTCGGCCACAGCTTCACCGGTCTGACGACCGGGACCTGGGCCGAATACGACAACCGCATCGACATCCTCAGCGGCGGCACCGGAGACCGAACCGAGCTGATCGGAACCCCGGCCATCAACAGATACGCCGCCGGATGGCTGAACTTCGACCAGATCCACATGGCGTCGCCCGGCGACGTCGTCACGATTGGGCCGATCGGCTCCGACGAAACACAGATGGCGGTTTACTCCGCCGCGCCAGGGGTGGCCGTGACGCTCGACGTTCGGGTGCGGGCGGGTTACGACGTGGACCTGGACGGGCGGGCGGAAGGCGTCACGCTTCACCGGGTGGATGAGACGACGGAAGCATGCTCGATCAGCAAATGCACCGGGCTCAACCGCAGGGTCGAGCCCCTGGGCGCCGCCGCCTATTCCTTCGACCACGTGCTCACAGTCGGCGACAGCGCCCAGATCGCCCCCGGGGTGCTGGTCGAGGTCACCGGTCGGTCAGGTGACCGTTTCACCGTGGCTTTCCACGACAGCAGCGCCCCCCGGTGGCCGGCCGGGGCCGAGCTCGAGTTCGTCGACGGTCAGATCCGGTGGCAGCCTGCCTATGACACCGGAAGCTCCCTGAACTACGAGGTGCGGATGGGCGACTCCACACTGGAGGTGGCAGGGACCTCGGTCTCCGTTCCCCAGCCGACCGATGGGGTCGACCTCGTAGAGGTGACGCCCGTCGACGGTCTCGGCAACCGGGGCGAGGCACTCGGAATACACCTCAACGCCTTGCCGCCCTCTCTGAGTGCGGCGGTGCATGATCCGGTCAACGGCAAATGGCGCCTGCGAACAGCTGCCGGTGATCGGCGCGACATCTACTTCGGCGTCCCCCAAGACATCCCTCTGATGTGCGACTGGGACGGGGATGGAGTCGACACCGTCGGCCTTTATCGGCCCTCGGACGGTTACCTGTATTTGCGGAATTCGAACACGACCGGTGTGGCCGACACGGCCTTCTTCTACGGAATCGCCAACGATGTCCCGATGTGCGGCGACTGGAATGGAGATGGCACCGACACGGTTGGCGTATATCGACCAACCGAGCAGATCTTCTACCTGAAGAACTCGAACCGACACGGGGTGGCCGACTGGTGGACGCTTTTCGGAGATGACGGCGACTTCCCATTCGCTGGAGACTGGGATGGCGACGGGGCGGCCGAGATCGGTGTCTACCGTCCCGAGACCGGGATGATGCATTCGCCGACGTCCGCCTGGTACGTGGGCGAGGCCGACCGCCGGCGCGTGGTCGCCCACGACCCGGTCGCCGGCATAGACCGGTTGTACGACGCGGGCGCAGTGAGCGTGGCGTACGCGGTGGTTGGACCGAACCCTGTGTCCGCCGGCGGGCGGACGACCCTGTTGACGGGCGTGTTCTAGACCCGTTCCGTTCGACCATTCGACCCTACGACCGAGGCCGGACGCCCGTTACCGTCGCGCAGATGGCACGCACGCTCCTTGCACTGCTATTCGTCCTCGTCGCCTGTAGCCGCCCCGAACACCTCGAGTCGTTCGGCTGGATGGTCCAGACGATGTATGCGGACGGTATCCCTGCCGCTCAGCAGGCTGCCATCGACGACGGTGTCATCACGAGAGAGGAAGTCGAACAGGCGGTAGTGGCCTCGTATCGCTGCATGGGTGCCATCGATGGCGTCATTTATGACGACCCCTTCCACTGGCGGGAAGACGGGATCGAGTTCGGGGGAGGGGCCCGCCCCGTCCCCGGAGCGGACGAAGGCCTGGTCGTCCCGCTGATGGACGAGTGCTACTACGAACACGCAGCTTTGGTGGAGACCGCCTGGTTCGACCAGGAGTATTTCGGGGGCTTCACCTTCGAAAACAAGCGCTGATCGTCCCAACCGGGCCTAGCTTCATCCCGTGATCCAGAGCCCGATATCAGCAGGCGGTTACTTCCTCTTGAGACCGATAGACCGGCCGACCTGGACTGGTCCTGACCTGCTCCCGGCTATCGTGCATAGCGTTTCGGGGTGCCTGGCAGAACCGGCTTTCGAGTTCTGGTGGAATGAGAACGATGCTGCAGAGGCCACCGTTTTCGGCGTTCCACCGAGTCGACTCGCCGACGTGGCCAGCTGGTACCGGCAGCACTTTGATGTAGACCTCGGTGCTCCCAACGTCGCATTCAGCCCCGCAGTGATATCAGGGTTCGTCGAAGCATTCGTCGAAGACCGAGAAGGGCTCGTGATCCTCGGTTGCGGACTTGCGGAGGCGGACCGTGAGCGCATTCTCAGCGACCATCCAGCACCTACCGGGCTGGGGGAATATGGCGTCTATCTCATGCTCGAACGAGGTGTACCGATGGAGCCGGGGGGTGAAGTCCTCGGCTTCGAAATACTGTCGTACGAATATGGCCTGGAACATTCGTGGCTGTGCAACCACCTCGAAGAGGAGGCGCGCTCGGTACTGCGCATCACCCCGAACCTGGACACGGGGTTTCTCGACTCGTATGAGGAGGCGGCCACCGTCGCACGCTATATAACGAAGGCGACGGGTTGGTAGGTTCGAAAGGGAAGCCGTCAGGAGGAGAAGCGGGTATGGCGAGTTACGACCTGATGCGCACTTATCTCGACT
>JBFIPU010000139.1:0-5009 GCA_041609995.1 Acidimicrobiia bacterium | reverse complement strand
CAACCGACCGACGTTGAGGGCGAGCGCCGCAACAGCGAAGACGGCGGCCACGGCCCCGATGACCGCAGCCCACTCGTAACGGCTCAGATCGACGTCCTGTGCCAGCAGGAGGGACACGAGCGGTGCCGCGATCGCAAAACGGTGGGGAACAGACTTCAACAGCGGCTGTAGCGCCTCCTCGAGCCGGTGGGCGGGAAGATCGCGCACGGTTTCGTTCTCTTCGAGGATGGCGCGCACCAGCGGTACCATCCATAGAGCTGCTCCCACGATTCCGATCGACCATACGACGGCTGCGGCGCTCGATTCGCCGGCCGCCAACGCCAGCATGGACCAGGCGGTGATCGCCGTTCCCACCAGCAGCGTGCGCCATCCGGTGGCGGCGAACACGACGAGGGTGGCCACGGCGATCAGCGCGGCAAACACAGCCAGGAATTCGGGATCTTCCAAGCCCCGCCGGATCATGAACGGCGTCGCGGCGCCTCCCAGTAATCCGAGTATTGCTATCGGCGGGCTGTCCAGGAGGTACGAGGCGACCAGGGCCGCCAAGGCCACCCCCACCATCGCGAGGAAGCCCACCTCGCCCGAAACGACCCCCATCGGGATCGCTCCCCAGGCCGTGAAGAATCCGGATACGAAGGCCGCTCCCTGCAACGTCTCGGCGAATACCGGACGCCGGGAGCGGATGCTCTGCCCGATGACGAAGAGGGCGACGGACACGGTGGAGGCGGCTGCGATGCGCATCGTCGGCGTGATCCAGCCCCGTTCGATCGCCAGCCCCACAGCAAACGCCACGGCGAGCAGGACGAGCCCGACACCCGCCCATTTGAGAATGGCCTCGGAGGTCTGAACCGAAAAGGCCTCCACCAAGCGCTTCACACGCTCGGTCCCGGCCGAGCGGGGGTCGGCGGTTGGACGCTCGGTGATCGGGGGTGTCGGCTGGGGTGGAGCGAGGGGAGGCTGGGTCGGCGCCGGACGCTGCGGGCGGACCACTGGCTGTGTCGGGGCACCCTGCAGCTCGCGCACCTGCCGCTCCAGCATCGCAACCCGCACCCGCAGCTCCGCTACTTCGTGTTCGATTTCCGAACCGAGGTGGTCATCCATACCGACATTGTCGGCCGGTCTGGCAAAACCTGATATCAGGGATCGCCCTGATATGTCAGGGGTCAGGTGAGGGCGGCCTCCAGCGCGATCTCTACCATGTCGTTGAAGGTGCTTTCTCTATCTGCCGCCGACGTCTCTGCCCCGGTGAATACGTGATCCGAGACAGTGGCGATCGTCAGGCCTCTGGCCCCGAGTTCGGCGCACACGCCGTAGAGGCCGGCAGCTTCCATCTCGACCGCGAGAATGCCCATGCTCTTGAGAATCTCGAAGTGGTCTTCGCGCGGGTGATAGAAGAGGTCGCTGCTGAAGACGTTGCCGACAAATACCTCGATGCCTCTGTTCTCGGCGGCGGTCACCGCCGCCGACGCCAATCCGAAATCGGCGGTTGCCGGAAAGTCGTATCCACCGAATCGGTACCGGTTCACCATCGAGTCGGTCCCCGCTCCGATGGCGATGATGACGTCGCGGAGCTGAACTGCGTCCGAAATCCCTCCACAGCTGCCGACCCGGATCAGCTTTTCTACCCCGAACTCGGTGATGAGCTCTTTGTAGTAGATGGACGCCGACGGGATCCCCATGCCGCTTCCCATCGCCGACACGGGGCTGCCTTTGTACGTCCCGGTGAAGGCCAACATGTTTCGCACGTCGTTGACCTGGCGCACATCCTGAAAGAACGTCTTGGCGATGTGCTGGGCGCGGAGTGGATCACCGGGAAGAAGGACGGTATGAGCGAAGTCGCCGGGTTCGGCGCCGATGTGCGGTGTGGCCATGCGGGGAGCCTAAACGCCGGGTGATCGGATCCGGGGCAACGGAGGGACGCCGGCCGCCTACTTCTGGATGAAGCGCTTCTTCTTGGCTTTGGGAGGGAGGGAGGTGGCGTAGGCCAGCGCTCGTTCGATCCAGGCTGCCGCAGCCTCGGGGGAGTCGCGCCATCGGCGGGGGATCGAGACGTACTCCTTCATCGGTCGACCGGCGGGGCCAAAGGAGCCGGCGCCTTCTTCGGCGAGCAGGGCTTCTCGATCTTCCTCGGATAGTCGCAAACCGACGTCCGGTCCGAACAGTCCCATGAACATGTGGTCGTTGATGAAGGCGGCCAGGTTGCCGAACATCGGCCGCACCCGGACACCTTCTGGCACCAGGGAGAGGAAGAACTCCTTGTCCTCCTCACTCGGCTTGGCTATCTCCATGGACCTCCTCCCTCTGGTCTTCTGATGTCGGAGTCAGCTCGGCAGGCGACCGGGCCGACCCCCGCTCTTGCGGGATCACCCGGGGATTGTCCTCGAAACCGGCCCTTCGGTGGGACAAGTCGCAGAACGGCTGGTTTTGGCTTTGCCCGCAGCGGCACAGCGTGGCCCGGGTCGTTTCCACGAACACTTCGCCGGCCACGTCACGCACGACGATCGCACCCCGCACCGACAGCGGGCCGTTGGGCCGGGGGACGATTTCGACCGGACCGGCCGGTTGTTCCCCGGCTGTGCCGTCGAGGCGCTCGTAGGTGAGGGCGCCGCTCGGGCATCGTTCGATGGCAGCGGCCACCTTGTCTGCCGGGGCTCCGTCGACGGTGACCCAGGGATGGTTGGCGTTGTCGAACACCTCGGGCAGGCTCCGCAGGCAGATGGCTGTGTGGATGCACCGTTCCGAGTCCCAGTGCACCCGGATGGCATCGGTCTCGTAGGTTCGCTTGGCCATTGCCCGATCGTAGCCACGACATCAGCGTGCGGGCCCAAAGTCTCAGGAATCCCCACGCGTTACTGGGTCATCGGCTGCGGCTGCGACCCCTTACTCGCCTCCTGCTGCCTTGGCGATGTCGACCAGATCTTGTTCGAGAGCCTTCTTGGTGGCGCCGTCGAAAAAGCGTCCGATCGTTGCACCCATGATCTTGGCAACCAGGCTCTCTGGTTGTGCTCCGAAAACCCACGTCAGGCGACTGCCACCAGCGGGGGAAGGCTCGACCTTGACCTCTGATCGGTAAAAGGCGCCGTGGGATCTCGCCTCGGTCACGTATGAGCGACCTGGTTCGACTTCGGTGACCTCCATCTCTTCCGTCGCCGTTCTGCCAAAGAGCGTTCGTGTCTCACGCCATCGCGTACCGACACCGAACCCTGAGCCTCCATCCAGCCGCTCGATTTTCTCGATCCCTGAGATGGTTTCGGCGGCTCCTTCGATGTCCGTCAACACCTTCCAAACCTGCGCAGGCGTCGCCGATGTCTCGGTCGTTGCTCTGAGCTCTCTCATGTCCCTCCTTTTCGAGGGATGTTACGAGACCTGGACTCCTGCTCAGCAGGTGAAACTGATTCGCCCGACTGCCGGGTAATCGATGATCGGGGTTCCGTCGAGTCGCTCGATGCGCGAACCGTCATCTGTGCCGACCACGGTCGCGTTGCCGAACGTGCATCCATGTATGAACGGAACCGTGACAGATTCGGTTGCTCCGCTCGACACGTCGATGGCGAGTTGGAAACGACCGGGTCGACCCTGGAACGTCCCGTAGGTCTCGTATTCGTAGAGAAGTCGACCGTCCTCCAGCCACGTCAGCGCGACCGGGAATCGGGTGACGTCGCCATTGTCGAATTCGGGTTCAAACGACGGGAGATCGAACAGCTCGGCCAGGGCACCGGTCTCGCCGTTTCGAAGCGTGAGCGTCGGTCCATATACCGGATCGATACCCCACTCCGTGAATATGACATATGACCCGTCGGGGGAGTAGCGACTGGGCTGGGGAGCCCCAGTCGTCTCCCATCGCAGCGTCGCGGCCGTGGGGTCATCGGGAGGGATTCGATAGGACCGGGTGACTGCTTCAAACTCGTCAACGTAGAACAGCACGTCGACCGTCAGTTGCCGGTCGGTGCAGTAGACCCCACTGATGTAGACGCCGCGCTGGAGCTGGTTCGGGTTGGGCAAATCGTTGACGGCCACGACGCGCCGGTTGCCTTCCATATCGAGAATGAACAACTCGCCGGGGACGATTCCACCCGCAGTCGGCTCATCTCCCTCAGCGAGGAGGAGCCTCCCGTCGGCCAGTACGACACCGGTAGCTACATGCTCCGCCTCGTCCCCAATCTGAAGTTCGGCGATTTCGAAGGTACGGAGGTCCGCCACGAAGAACTCGGGCGGTGGATTGGTGGATGGGTCACCTCCAACCCTGGCAACGCCGAATACGCGGCGAGGATTTCCTCTCGAGTCGCAGTATTCCCCGCCAGGGACGGCGGCGACAAACCCGGACGGCACCTCGGCAGGCCGAATGGTGGTCGTGGTCCTGGGCACCGACGAGGTGGTTGTGGACGAACCTGCCACGGTGCTCGATGAAGAGGATGAAACCGGGACCTGGGAAGTTGACGTCGTCGAAGCAGGTCGGAGGATGTTGCTCGTTGGAGTGGTGTTGGTGGTACTGGACGTCGACAACGAGGTCGGGCTCCCCGTCGAGTCAGGCATCGCGGTGTTGGTCTGCGAGCAGCTCGCCGATACGAGGATGAAGATCGAAACGAGCCAGAAGTGACGGACGTGCTCACGGGATCCGCTCGAGTTCTGGTTCATGTTCCTCCGACGCCGTAGCGAGCCCAATGGTTCCTGGTGCGTTGGCGTGCAGGGCTTCGCCAGATGAACGAGCTCCCGAATCCAACCGAGCCTTGCGAGAGTGTGTGTTAAGGCGCCGATACGTGTGTCCCTCGAGTTTGGCGGCAGCCAACTCGAGGCAGCTTGAGGGGTTCCCGTGGGCCCGGTGGGAATCGAACCCACGACCTTCGGATTAAAAGTCCGCTGCTCTGCCGATTGAGCTACAGGCCCGCCGGAACGATAGCGGGAACCCCTTTGGGGTTCCTTGGAAGCTTGCGAAGCAAGCTTCTGGGAACCGTTGCGGGAATCCTTTTGGGGTTCCTTGGAAGCTTGCGAAGCAAGCTTCTGGGAACCGT
>JBFIPU010000138.1:0-5159 GCA_041609995.1 Acidimicrobiia bacterium | reverse complement strand
TGACACCCTGGCGTTGGCCGTGGATGGCCGGAAGACCCGGTTCGATCTGGAGGACATGGCGATCGTGATCGACATCGAGCAGGAATCGGCCGCTTATCTGGTTCCCGCTCTGCGGGACGTCGGGGTGGTGAACGACACCGTGGGCGGAACCCCGGTGGCCGTCTGGTTCGATCCGGACGATGAAAACCGGTGGGGTGTCTTCGACCGGCAGGTCGCCGGCAACATCGTCGAGCTGGTCGTGGACGGTGACTCGTTCTTCGACGCTGCTTCCCAAACGCGGTTCGACGTTTCAGGGCGGGGTGCGGGCGGTCACCTCGACGGGCAAGTTCTGCAACGGGTGCCGGCTTTCACGTCGTTCGAGGCGGATTACTTCACGTTCCGGCCCCGGGGGAGGCTGTGGCCTGGCCCCTAGGCGTCGAAGATGCTCATCTGGGGATCGGGGCGAACGTACCGCTCGAAACGGTCATCGACCAACGAGTCCATGAAGGCCCAGCTGCGGCGGTGGACCGGGCTGGGACCGTCGGTTCGCAGCGCTTCCTTCTGATGGGGGCACGGATAGCCCTTGTTGTTCTCGAAGTTGTAGCCCGGATAGGCCTCGGCGACGTCTCTCATCAGCCGGTCTCGGGACACTTTGGCCAACACCGATGCCGCCGCGATCGACAGGCTCTTGACGTCTCCCTTCACAACCCGCCGGGTCGGCAGGGTCTTGACGAAATCCCATTTGCCATCCACCAGCGCATAGCCCGGATCTACCCCCAGCTGATCGAGCGCCCGGCGGGTGGCCAGGATCTGGGCCTCCGACATACCGAGCTCGTCGCACTCGGTGTGGCTGGCGTGCCCTACTGCCCACGCGTCCACCCAGGCCGTGACCCGGTCAAACAGCGCTTCCCGCTCGTCCTCGGTGAGCATCTTGGAGTCGCGCACCTTGTAGACCCGGCGGTTCTTGGGTACCACTGCGGCGCCGACCGAAATCGGGCCGGCCCAGGCCCCGCGGCCCACCTCATCGATCCCCACAACCAGGTCATAGCCGGCCTCCCATAGCTCGGTTTCGAATCCGAGGCCGGGGGCCTTGTTCTTGATGGCTCGCCTGAGCTTGGGAACGGTCACTGCCACGGGCGAGAGGATAAGGGTGGTCCGACAAACACCCGACGATCGCTTTTCCCCCACTGGGCCGGCGGGTGGCCCGTGCTCCAAGCCCGTCGGTGTCTTTCCCCCTACCCCTGCTCCACTTCGTTTCGCAGCGGTACCTTCCCCCGTCTCCGGTCTCTCCGAGACCTCCCGACGGGGGACCATTGCGGGCCGGTCTCCTCGGTGATCTTCGCCTGATGGTCCCCCAGCAGGAACTGCCAAAGACACCGGAGCTAGGAAACAGCTTCGCCTAATGGTCCCCCAGCAGGAACTGCCAAAGACCGGAGCTAGGAAACAGCTTCGCCTAACGGTCCCCCAGCAGGAACTGCCGAGGCAGTGGAGCTGGGGGAAGGTACCGCTCGAAGGCCGAAGGCCGAAGAGGGGTAGGGGGAAAAGAACAAAAAGCAGTGCCTCCCGGAGCTCCCAAGCAACGCGAAATATCCATCTCCGATCAAACCTGGGCGCATGGAGCTGCGAAGCAGCTCCTAAGCAACGCGAAGCGCCCTCCCTAGATCTGTCACCATGGAGCTGCGCAGCAGCTCCCAAGGAACGCGAAGCGTTCCCAGCAGCCCTCCCAAGGAACGCGAAGCGCCCTCCCTAGATCTGTCACCATGGAGCTGCGCAGCAGCTCCCAAGGAACGCGAAGCGTTCCCAGCAGCCCTCCCAAGGAACGCGAAACGTTCCCCCTTGCAAGCAACGCGTAGCGTTGCCTTAGTCGTGTCCTTGGGTGGTTGGGCCCAGGTGCTCCCAATCCGGCCTGCGGCCGCTCATCCCGAGCGCTTGGTGGAAAATCGGCTTGTCCTCGCCAACCTCCACCGGGGGGCCGTAGAACTCATTTGGCCCCTGGGATTGGCCGCCGGTTGCCACCTGCAGTGAAAGGTGCGCCAGGTCCTCATCCGGGTGGTACGTCTGGCCCGTGGCGGTCGCCAGATCCCAAGCATGGATGACGAGCTCCGATACTGCGACAGATGCTGCCGAACCGGCGTCGATCGGGCGCTGGCCCAGATGGGTATCGCCCTCCAGGGCACCCTCCCGCTTCCAGCTGTCAACCATTTCGCCGGCCATCCGGGAGAAGTTCTCCGCCCAGCCATCGCCACCCGCGTAGTCGGTGTCGCCGGTGGCGGAGGGCTCGGACTTGCGAGCCGCGTCAGCCGCCTCTTGCAGAAAATTGGTGAGGTGGTTGCCGAGCTTGCGGACATCCCAGTCCTTGCATGGCGTGGGCTGGTCCAGCTGACCAGGACTGATGCCCTTGACAACGTCCTCGGCTTTGGCGGCTGCCCGTTCGATCATGTTTGCGAGATCCATACACGCTCTCCTTTTGACAAACTTCGACGAACCGACGGTAGCACCATCCTCCGGGCGTTGCCCCGGCTCCCGGTAGCCTGGCCCGGTGCCTGTCCGAGAGACACCCATCCCCGATCTGTTGCTCTACGAGCCTCGCGTCTTTGAAGACGAGCGCGGCCATTTCTTCGAGAGCTTCAACGACCAGACCTGGACCGAAGCAGGAATCACTACTCCGTTCGTGCAGGACAACGAGTCCTTCTCGAGGCGTGGTGTGCTCCGAGGCCTCCACTACCAGCTCGAACCCTGGGCGCAGTCCAAGCTGGTGCGGGTGGTCACCGGGGAAGTGCTCGACGTAGCGGTCGACATCCGCCGCGGATCTCCTACCTTCGGCGAGTCGTTCTCGGTCGTGCTGTCAGGCGACAACCACCAGCAGATGTACATACCCCGCGGCTTTGCGCACGCCTTCGTCGTGCTGAGTGACACGGCCGTCTTCAACTACAAATGCGACAACTACTACAACAAGGAAGCCGAAGGCGGCATCCGCTGGGACGACCCTGACCTCGCCATCGACTGGCGGATCCCGGCTTCAGAGCTGCTGGTGTCCGAGAAGGATGCTCAGCTTCCCCCGTTCACAGCGTGCGCCAACAACTTCGACTACTCGGCGTAGATCCCGTCGATCACGTGCTTGTACTTCTCGGCCACGATCATCCGCCGCACCTTGAGGCTGGGGGTCATCTCACCGCTCTCGATTGAGAAATCGGCCGGCAGGATTCGGAATTCGCGGATCGACTCGGCACGAGAGACCGCCCCGTTGGCGTCCTCCACAGCTGCCGCGATGGCGGCGCGCAGATCGTGGTCGTCGACCAGATCTGCGATAGAGCCCGACTTCTCCATGCTCTCGGCCCAATGCGGAAAGTGGTCTTCGTCGATGGTCACCAACGCTGAGATGAACTTCTGGCCGTCTCCGACCACCATGCACTGGCTGACGAGCGCATGCGCCCGGAGCCGATCCTCGAGCACGGCCGGAGCCACGTTCTTGCCCGCCGCCGTCACGATGATCTCTTTCTTGCGACCCGTGATCCGAAGGAAACCGTCGTCGTCCAATTCGCCGATGTCGCCCGAATGGAAGAACCCCTCCTCGTCGATCGCCTCCTTGGTGGCGGCCTCGTTCTCGTAATACCCGCGCATGACATTGCCGCCCTTGATCAGAATCTCGCCGTCGTCGGCAATCCTGACGGTGCAGCCGGCAATGGGTCGGCCCACCGTTCCGATCTTGCGATACGGCACCGTGTTGACCGTCGCACCGGCAGTGGTCTCGGTGAGGCCATAGCCTTCGAGCACCATCACGCCGATGCCGTTGTAGAAGTGACCGAGCCGCTCACCCAGGGCAGCCGCCCCGGAGATGGCGTACTTCACCTCGCCACCCAGGGCGTCGCGAAGCTTGCTGTAGACCAGAGCGTCGAACACTCTGTGCTGCACCTTGAGCGCCAGGCCGGCCGATCCGCTTTCCTCGGCCCGGGAGTAGTCGATGGCGACCTGCGCAGCGCGATCGAAGATCTTGCCCTTGCCGTCGGCGTGCGCCCGCTGGGCTGATGCGTTGTACACCTTTTCGAACACCCGCGGCACCGAGAACAACCAGGTCGGCTTGAACATCCCCAGCTCTTCCAACAGCTGGGGGATGCCAGTCGAATACCCGAGGCGGACGCCGGTCGCCACGCAGGCGACCTGGACGACTCGGGCGAAGATGTGGGCCAGCGGGAGGAACATGATCGTGCTCGAACCCGGGCTGAAGAACTCGGGGAGATGAGCGGTGGCCTGCCGAACGCTCCAGATGAAGTTGCGGTGCGTGAGCTCGCAACCCTTCGGATTGCCGGTCGTACCCGACGTGTAGACGAGGGTCGCCAGGTCGTCGTGGCCGATGGCGCCCACCCGCTCGTCGACGGCCTCGTCGCTGACGCCCTCCCCGGCCGCCCGGATGTCATCCAGCCCGCCCTCGTCGATCACGTGTGCATACTTGACGCTCGGGGCGAGGTGGCGTCCCGACTCGAAAGCCGCCGCCATCTCCGGGGTCTCGGAGATCATCATGACCCCGCCCGAGTTGGAGGCAATCCACTCGATCTGTTCGGTGGAGGACGTGTCGTAGATCGGGACGGTGACACAGCCGGCCGCCCATACTGCAAAGTCGATGAACGTGAACTCGATCCGAGTGCGGCAATGGAGGAGGATGCGGGAACCGGGTTCGATTCCCAACCCGATGAATCCCTTGGCCAGCGCCCGCACCTCATGGGCGAGCTCGCTCACCGGCACGTCGACAAACGCATCACCTACCCGGTGCGCAAGGGCCGTTCGCGATGGATGCTCCTCGGCGATCGCAAAGAACGATGCGATGGCGTTGTCGTCGGCATCGATCGTGCGTTCCCCGGGGCCAGTGAACTCCTGCAATTTCTTCTCCTCGTTGATCGTCGGGGTCATTATGGTGGGTTTGCAGGACCCTGGCTCCATTTTCTGCTCAGCGGTGGCGGCCAAACGCGCGGCCGCTAACCTGACCGGCCACAACTAAGATTCCGAAACGTGTCTGCCCCCATCGTCTAGCGGCCTAGGACGCCGCCCTTTCAAGGCGGTAACGGGGATTCGAATTCCCCTGGGGGCACGTTCGGGGGCGTGGTGAAGCCAGGAGTTCACGCCGGCCTGTCAAGCCGGAGGTCGCGGGTTCAAATCCCGTCGTCCCCGCCGAACGATCAGCACCC
>JBFIPU010000137.1:0-5229 GCA_041609995.1 Acidimicrobiia bacterium | reverse complement strand
CCTGTTCGACGAGGTCCAGCGATTGGCCAACACCGACGAACTGACCGGCCTGTCCAATCGGCGCGATTTGTTTGATCGCGGTCAGCGCGAGCTGGATCGCTCGTTGCGAAACGACCGAACCGTCAGTGCGTTGATGCTCGATATCGATAGGTTCAAATCGGTGAACGACTCTTTCGGCCACTCGATCGGAGACGAGGTGCTGCGAGAGATCGCCCGCCGGATCCAGGACGCAGTGCGTGACATCGACATCGTCGGCCGCTACGGAGGCGAAGAGTTCGCCGTGATCCTGCCCGAGACCGACATGCAGATTGCCATCGTGGTCGCCGAACGCGTTCGTTCCGCCATCGGCGAACATCCTTTCGAGACCGCGGCCGGACCCCTCGAGATCCATGCTTCGGTGGGCGTGGCCGAGGTCCGGGCGGCGGATGGCGAGACCATCGGGCACCTGCTCGACCGCGCCGACACCGCCATGTATTTGGCCAAGCAAGGTGGCGGCGACCTGGTTCGCGCCGCCTAGCTCGCCTCTCCTAGTAGGCGCCACCCAGTTTGGTATGGTCCCAGCTGGCGACCGACGTGGGTGTCACCAACACCGACGTGTTCTTGTCCGCAAATCTTCCGAGGGCGGCCTCGATCACCTCGGCGGTGGGCTCGGCTTCGCCCAGCAATCCGTACTTGGAGGCCACGCGGCCGTACGTGTCCAACACAGTTGCTCGGTCGGCGGACAGAGCCGCCAGGCCCTTGATCATCACCCCTCGCAACTCGCCGTATTCGGTCCCCGATTCCGCCAGCAGCGTGACGCGGGGGTTGCGTGTCAGGTTCCGGATCTTCTGTGATTTGGTGAAAGACCGAAACTCGACAAGTCCGTCGCCGTTGAGCACGAACCACATCGGCGTCACGTGGGGCCACCCGTCCGGCCCGAGAGTTGCGACCTGCATCGTGTGTGCCGCCGCCAGAAAGTGCCCGACCTCGTCGGCGGTCATCGAGATGTCTTTGCGACTCACCGGTGCAAGCCTAGAAGAGCGTCTACCCTTGGGATCAGCGGCCGATGCGCCGATACGCGACATGTCACGCAGCACCAATGTCCCTCAACAGCTGTGGGGAGACCGAAAGGCAGGCATGAACACTCCGACGAGCGGCTACGCAGCCGAACAACCCGATCGCAAGCACGTGACCGCGCCTGACGTGATGGCACGAAAAGGCGGCCAGAAACTCAAGATGGTGACCGCTTACGACGCCCCGTCTGCCATCGTGGCCGACCGGGCCGGAGCCGACATCATTCTGGTCGGCGACTCGCTCGCCAATGTCGTACTCGGCCTCGATGACACCCTGACCGTCACCGTCGACGAAATGGTCCACCACACCAAAGCCGTGACCCGCACCGAACCCAAGGCCCACGTGGTGGGCGACATGCCCTGGCTGAGTTACCACCTCTCGATCGAAGATGCGGTCCGCAACGCCGGTCGCTTCATTCAAGAGGGGCGAGCCGAATCGGTGAAACTGGAAGGGGGCAGGAATCGGGTGGCAACCGTCAGGGCCATCATCGACGCCGAGATTCCGGTCATGGGCCACATCGGCCTGACCCCGCAGTCGCTGCACGCCATGGGCGGCTACAAGGTGCAGGGCAAGGGTGTCGAACAGGCCCGGGATCTGATCGACGACGCCAAAGCGCTCGAGGCGGCCGGGGTCTACGCCATGGTTCTCGAGGGGGTTCCGACGCTGCTCGGCCAGCTCATCACCAAAGAGGTGAGCGTCCCCACGATCGGTATCGGCGCCGGCCCTTATACCGACGGCCAGGTCCTGGTGTACCACGATCTGTTGGGGCTGCACGACCAGCGGGTAGCCAAGTTCGTGCGCAAGTACGCCAATCTGCTCGACGCATCGATCGAGGCCGTGTCGCGTTTCTTTGCCGATGTCGAGGCCGGAATGTTCCCCTCCGATGACGAGGCGTACCTGATGCCCGAGGAGGCAGAGGCGGCACTGTTCTCGGATGACGAGCTGCGTCGGCTCAACTTCGGCGAAGACGGAACGGTAGGTGGTGAATCATCCGGCGGGTTGTTCTAGCTGCGCTCCTCCTGGCCGCCTGCCGGGGGGAGGTGCAGGAGCCGGCGATCACGCCCATCGTCACCACGACCACCTCGACGACAAGCACCACAACCGCATCGACCACCTCGAGCACGAACACGGACGCCGGCCCATCGACCACCGGGACATCACCGACAGTCGTTGATCCATTCCAGGTGGACCGCGGAGACGTCGCACCGGAGTTCCCGATCGGGATCATTGCGATCGACGATGAAGAGTTCGTGGTGGCGCGGGCCGACGACCCGGGCCTCCGCAGCCGGGGTCTGATGGGAGTGGAGGATCTGGGAGATCTCGATGGGATGTTGTTCGTATTCGAACAGGAACAACAGGTCAGCTTCTGGATGAAGGACACACTGATTCCGCTCGATATCGCCTTTTTCGGCGAGAGCGGCGACCTCATCTCGGTGGAGACAATGGTTCCTTGTATGGCCGACCCGTGTCCTTCTTATGGGTCGGATGGGGCAGCGCTGTATGCGGTGGAGGTCCCGTCGGGCGCCTTCGCCGGCCTGGACGGCGGGGCGGTCCTCTCGATCGGCCCGTTCTGACATGAGGCGGGAGTCCCACATGACGGGGGTGGCCGGCCTGGCGCCAAGAACATGGCGCCAAGAACCATGGCGCCAATAACCGTGGCACCAAGTGCTCATGCCCGGTTACACTGGCGCCGCATATCCTGCTCCCGGACAGACCGGGGGCCTCTTCACCCCCATTCGGCTCGTCTGCACAAGCGTTGAACCGGGTGGCGCGGTGGGTGTCCACAGGAGGTTCACGAGATGCGCAGCTATGAGCTGATGATCATCCATCGGCCCGAGCTGGCCGAAGCGGATGTACGCAACGCGGTAGGCCAGGCAGAACAAGCTCTGCAGGCCAACGGCGCCGAGATCACCAACACCGAATTCTGGGGCAAACGGCGGTTTGCCTACGAGATCGACCACTTGACCGAGGGTTATTACTCCGTCCTCGCGTTCAACGCGGAAGGGGGTGCGGCCGACCAGCTTGAACGCGCTCTCACGATCAGCGATGCTGTTGTTCGGCACAAGGTGATTCGCATGGACAACAGAAAGCGTGTCACAACGTCGTGACATACTGGATTCGAGGCGCGAATCCCCAGGTTGGGGTTCTCGGCACCCAGGCGAGGACCGGGCTATACGCCAGGGAAGCACACCACCTGGATCAACACATGGATCAACACATGATCGCCCCATCGATCAGAAGGAGTAAACAATCATGAGTCAGAACACCGTCACCCTGATCGGCAACCTCGTCGACGATCCGGAACTCCGGTTCACGCCGTCCGGCGTCGCTCTCGCCAAGATCCGGATAGCCGTCAATCGTCGGTGGCAACAGAATGGAGAATGGCAGGAGGAGACGTCGTTCTTTGGAGGGACGCTGTGGCGCGAGGCCGCCGAGAACGCCGCCGAGAGTCTCCAAAAAGGGATGCGCATCATCATGACCGGCAGCCTCGAACAACGAAGCTGGGAGACCCAGGAGGGCGAGAAGCGGTCGGTGGTCGAGATCCGTATCGATGAGGTCGGCCCTTCGTTGCGGTGGGCGACGGCGGCAGTCACCAAGACCCCCCGCCAGGGAGCCGGCGACTTCACCGACTCCGGGACGAAGCCCGTGGCGGCTGCGCCTGTTGCCCGGGAAGAGTGGGGTCCCGACGAGGCACCGTTCTAAACCGAGCCGAGGAGAGAGATGGCCAAGAAACGACCGCAAGCGAGCAAGAAGCGCCGGAAGGATTTCGGTCCCCCCAAAAAGAAGGGACCATGCCCGATTTGCACCACCGGCATCGATTACAAAGACACTGCCACCCTGCGCAAGTATGTGTCCGACCGCGGCAAGATCCGGAGCCGGCGGGTGAGTGGGCTGTGCGGTGCCTGCCAGCGCGAGGTGGCGCGAGCGGTCAAGAATGCTCGTGAGATGGCCCTCATCCCATACATCGCTCCGGGCGGGAGACCGGCTGGTCGAGGGGGAGGCCGCAGCCGATGAAGATCATCCTCATGGACACCGTTGCCGACCTGGGACAGAAGGGCGATGTGGTGGACGTGGCCGACGGTTACGCCCGGAACTACCTCCTACCCAAATCGCTGGCGGTCAAGGCGTCGCGGGGTGCCCTGAAACAGGCAGACGCGCTGAGGGTCGCGCGAGAAGAAGCCGAACGGAAAGCTCGCGAGGAGCTGGACCGCTTGAAGAGCATGCTGGTGGGGACCAGGGTCGTCATCGCTGCCCGCGCCGGAGACGAAGGCAAGCTGTTCGGCTCGATCAGCAACGGTGACGTCAGTGAGGCCATCAAGCGCTTCATCGGAGTCGAGGTCGACCGCAAGAAGATCCAGATCGAAGAGCCCATCCGCTCCATCGGCCTTCACGAGGTGAAGATCACGTTGCACCCGGAGGTCTCGTTCCCGCTGTCGCTGGACGTCATCCCGGCTTAGCCAGTACACGAAGATCGGTGTCGCGGCGACGCCGGCAACTTTCTTTTCGCGGCAATTGTTGGTGGGCCGGACGGGCCGGGTATCGTCTCTTTTCCGGTAGGGCGTAGAACGGGCGCGAGATCTGGCAGTGATCTGAGAGATCATTCTTGGGTCGGTATCTGCCCGCCGGATCCGAGAGCAGAGCCGGCGGTGAACCGACGGCAGACGACGTCGAGGGTTCGTGTCGCAACGGGTGGGTACGGTTGCAACACCAGCACGCAGCGGGACCACAATGCACAGCAACACATGGCTGGGGGGAGATTCTCGAGGGCCGTCGACCCGACCCTGTTCGACGCGTTCCGCCGCTCGCACTACTTGTCGTCGCCGACCGGAACGGCGGTCACGTGCACGGCGCATTCTCCTCGTAGAACGGTGCCCGGCTTCACCGGTCGGGACGTGGACCCTCGAGCCCGCGTGCAGCCATAGGGTCGGACATGTTCGAAAGGACGAAAGCGGCGCCGGTGGATAGAGACATGGACCTGGCGCGGCGACGGGTGCCGCCGTCGAACCTGGAGGCGGAGGAGTCTGTTCTCGGCGCGGTGATGTTGTCTGTCGACGCGGCCAACACGGTCATGGAGCGACTCCACCCCGGGGACTTCTATCAGCCGGCCCACCAGGCGATTTTCGAGGCTGTACTGCGGCTATACGACGCCAACCATCCGATCGATGCGATCACCGT
>JBFIPU010000136.1:0-5270 GCA_041609995.1 Acidimicrobiia bacterium | reverse complement strand
ACGCCGTGGACCGAAGACAACGCTCCACCCACCGGCGTGTGGGCCGACATCCCCAATTTCCTGTTCCCGCGATATCAGGGGCCATTCGTGGCCCCGGACTCGTCGCCGGTTCTGCTGACCGAGGCCACGATGTCTGAGCTCGCACTCCCGGGCTGGAGCCGCTGGGATTCACCGGCGCTTGATCGGCCGGATTCTTCATCGGAACTCCGGCTGCGGGAGCGATCCGTCCGGGCCGTCGAGCGAGATCTGGTGAGGAGAGGGGCCTTGCGAGACCTTCTGGCGGGAGCGTCGCCCGGACAACCGGTCGTGGATTTGGATTCGTCGCTCCCCGAGGCGGCTGACGAAGCAGCGGGTTTGTCTCAGGCGATGGATGAGCCTTTGAACGCTGCTCGGATGGCCGGAGTGGTGGTAGGGGTGGCAGTCTTCGTCGGCGGAGCTGCCGCCCACGTCGGTGCCCGGCGCCGCTCCTACCGGTTGCTGGCGGGGGAAGGCCGACAGTGGGATCGCCTGGCGCTCGATGCCCTGCCGGGTTTGGCCGTCGTTGCGACCCTGGGGCTGATCGTTGGAGTGCTGGCCGGCCGCTCCGTTGCCGTACTCGTTGGACCGGCGCAAAGCCCTGAATGGTTCGGCGGCCTGGTGCCGGCCATGGTGGTGACGGTGATCTCGATCGTGCTGGCCGCCGTGGCCGTGGGTTTAGGGGCGCAACAGACACTGGACGACGGCACCCTCGGGAGGCGAGGGATCTGGGGCCATGTTCTTGCGGCGGTCCTTCTGTCTCTGGCGATGCTCGCCTGGGTGGACGTGGGTGGCACCCCTCCGGGGGGCTCGGTGGATGTTGTCGCCGTCGCATTCCCATTGGTGGTATTGGCCGGGGCGGCTGCCGTGGCCACGTATCTGCTGGCGGGCATGGGCCGGATTGGCGCCATCGATCAGTTGACCCGATCCCGGGTGGTGGCAACCATGGCCTGGCGGCGGGGTACCGCCGGCGGGCCCTCGCGGCTGCTGTCGGCCGTGCTGGCGGTGGGTCTCGGGCTGGTGGGCGTGTCGGTGATCCTGATCGATGCGCTGGATGAGGCGGCGAGGGCGAAGGTGGCGACCACGGTGGGCGGGAATGCCAATCTCGAGCTCTTCGGCCAGGTTCCCCGGGCTCTCGACCTGCCTCCGCAGACGACGATCGTCTGGACCCAGAGCTTCCGGTCGGTTCCGGGTCAGGCTCCGGTTCGGGTGGTTGCGCTCGATCCCGCCACCGTGGCCGATGGAGTGACCTGGCCCGAGGAATTCGGTCTCGATCTGGCGACGGTGCTGGCAATCCTGAACCAACCAACCGGGGGTGTGCCGGCGATGCAGGTTGAGGGCGGCGATCTGGATCGGGTGGGAGCGTTTGGGGGGACCTTCACCACTCCCTATGAGATCGTGGGGACGGTGAGGTCGGCGCCGATGGCCACCGGCTTCGGTTCGACCCTCGTGGTTTCGGCTGAAGCGCTGGACGAGCGGGCTCTCGACGCCGCTCGTGCCGCAGCGGGAGGCGTTGAGGCCGACGTGGTTGCCGAGTTTCGCTCGCCGCTGCTGAGGTACCGCCCCCATCTGATCACCCAGGGCGACCCGCAGGCCCTCGTCGAGTTCGCGGCCGCCAACTCGTTCGGTACCCGTGACCTGGTGACGGCCGAGGAAGGCATCCTGGGTTCCCGGTTCCTGGCCACGCGTTTCGCCTTCGATTACCAAAGAGTTCTCGGAGTGGTGGCTGCGTTGGCCGCCTTTGCCGCCCTCGCCCAGCACCTGGCACTACAGCGCCGGCGGCGGGCATTGGCGCGCTTGATGACCCGCCAGATGGGTCTGTCCGCCGGCCGGGCGGCCTGGATGACTGCCGGCGAAATCGCTCTGATCATCACCGTGGCAGCCCTGGGAGTTGGAGCAGCGGCCCCGGCGGTGGCGCAGCGACTGTTCGATCGCTTCGAGCCTGCGAGTTCCGAACCCCCCGACATCGTCCTGGAGATCGGCTGGCTTCCCATGGCAGCGGCCGCGGTCCTCGTGGTGCTCGTCACCACAGCAACGGTGTTGGTGTTGGAGCGGGTGGCAGCACGCAGCGATAGTGGGGAGGTGATGCGTGATGTTGGCTGAGGAGGTCCTGTCCTGTCGTCGTTTGGTGAAGATCTACGACACACCGGTCGGACGCGTCGACGCCGTCCGGGGCGTCGATCTGTCACTACGGGCGGGGCAGGTGGTGGGGGTCATCGGTCCGTCGGGGAGCGGAAAGTCCTCGCTGTTTCGGATGATTTCCGGCTTGGATGTGCCGACCGCCGGCGCTGTTCGCGTAGCCGGCAACGAGATGTCGGTCGGTTCGGCGCGGGTTCGAGCGGCTCTGCGGCGCCGGCTGGTGAGCCACCTCCATCAGCGTCCGGCCGACAACCTCCTGGCGCACCTCACTGTGGAACAACAGCTACGAATGGCGGCCGGGCGGGGGAGGACTGTGGCAGTGGCGCCCGCCCTCGCCGACCTGGGTCTCGCCGAGCGGGCGGAACACTTCCCAGCGGAGCTTTCCGGGGGTGAGCAGCAGCGGGCCGCTTTCGCGCGGACGCTGGTGCGTTCCCACCCGCTCGTGTTGGCCGATGAACCCACTGCGGAGCTTGACACCGCCAGCGCTGCCAACGTGCTGCATGCAGCCCAGCGGGTTGCCGACCAGGGCGCCCTGGTGCTGATCGCAACCCACGACCCGCGCTTGATCGGCGAGCTTGATGTGGTGATCCTGCTCCGCAACGGGGCGGTGGCTTCCATCGAAGAGGCCGGGCAGACGCTCGTTCCCATCGATGAATCGGGCCGTCTCCAGTTGCCCAAGGAGCTGCTGGCTCGGTTTACGAGCCGGCGTGGCCGGGTTCGTTGGAATCCGTCGACCGGGGTGGTGGAAGTGGAGCCGGAATGAATTCCATCGTGCGACTCGTCTCCGTCGGGAAGCGCCATGTACGCGGGCCGGAGGTGGTGCATGCCCTGCGCAACGTGTCGTTCGAGGTTGCCGCCGGAGAGTTCGTGGTGGTGGTGGGACCATCGGGCTCGGGCAAGACGACCCTCGTGAATGTGGTGCTGGGGTGGGACCAGCCCGATGAAGGAGAGGTGCTGGTGGCCGATGGGATGCGGGCCGGCTGGCGTTCGATCGCCGTCGTGCCCCAGGGACTGGGCCTGTTGCCGGAGCTGACTGCGGCCGAGAATGTCGAGCTGCCCGTTTGGTTGGGTGGCGTGGCCGCAGACACGCCGGGGACTCTGTCGGCGCTGGGCATGGCAGAGCTACGGGACCGCCCGGCCGAACAGTTGTCTATGGGCGAGCAACAACGCGTCGCCGTGGCCAGAGCAGTGGCCGCCTCCCCTAGGTTGCTGATCGCCGACGAACCCACCGCCCACCAGGACGAGGACAACGCCCGGGTGGTGATCGACCTCATGGCGAAATGCTCGCAGGATGGCGCGGCAGTCCTGGCGGTGACCCATGACGAGCGCCTGGTCGCCCGCGCCGATCGAGTCGTGTCGATGATCGACGGTCGGATCATCCCGGCTGACTCTTGACCGAAGCCCATCACCACGACCGCATCATCTGGCCATATTTGGTCTTGTGAGCGACCCGCTGCCCGGCCGTTGTCATGGCTCAACGAGATCTTTCAAGCCCGGTAGTGCGGCGACGCCTACGGATCACGAGACGTTGAACCGGCGACGAGCGGTGGTTCGGCATCGTCATCGATCTCGTCATTTGTCGCGACCGGAACAGACCGACGGTGTGCCCGATGTGGCAGAATGGTCGCCATGGAGGGTTCTGACTTCCAGGCGTTGTCGACTGCGGTTGACGCGATGGTGGAACGCGATGTTGGACCGTTCGTCGATCTGATGAGCGACGACATGGTGTGGGAGGGCGTGCCCCATGGCTGGCTGTGGTGGCGCCATACGCCGGCCTGACACGGGCCCGACGAGGCCCGGGTGGTTCTCACCGATTTGCGGCAATGGCATGACTCACACCAGGTGCTCTCGGAAGCAAACCTGATTGCCGGCCCGCAAGAGCGGGCGGTTGCTGAATTGCGCTGGACGGAAGCGGCGACCGGCAAAAAGGGTGCCGCCCACGTCGTGATCGCAATGCGCAATGGGCAGATCGCATCGATGAAAGATCACCGGACCAGGCGGGGAGCGAGACGGGCAGCGGGGCTTGCGCCGGCCGGTTAGCTGAAATCCGGCGGATCGATCAGCGGGCGCCATAGTTCGGCCGAGTTCTCGGATATATCCGCAACTCCGAATATGTCGCCGTCAGTGTCGTTGTCGGCGGCCCACGCTTCGGCACTGGTCTGCGATGTGAAGAGATTGACGAGTGGGCACCAGGCTTGTCGCACGTTTCCGCCGTATGCGTTGGCGATGAAGATGGCTGCGTTTCCCTCCAGCTGCCCGCCGGTCACTGAGATCTCTATCAAGTCGCCGGTGTGAGGATCGGTTGAACGTATGGCACCGCTTGCGCCGAGGGCACCCATGATGCCCACCGCATCGAGTGCGCACCACGTCCATCGCACCTGATCTTCTATCTGGAGCTCATGACGCCCGGGTGTCACGCTGAGTCCGGCCAACCCCACGAGACACTTCTCCGCGTCCAGCTCGACTCGACCCGGTTGATCGTCGATGAGGGTAACGACCGTCTCGTCGGGAACACCGGCAGCGTCAGCCCATTCTTGGATCGTGATCGGCCGTCCCTTTTCCAGCAGCAACCGGAAGCCGGCCCTGCGCAAAGCGCCATAGCTGTCTTCGTCGATTTGTTCCGCGATCCGCATGTGGGGAATAAAACATCGAAAATATTCGATATATTCCTGACACACTGCAACGGGAGAAGCCGTGAGCAAGAACTCGAGCAAGTCACTTCAAATCACCTGCGAGTGCGACACAGAGGTGCCGTGTTGCACAGCCCTCAACACGGAGCCGATTGATCCGATCGAGGCTGCCAACGAGGCAGAAGCATTTGGCGCGCTGGGCGACCCGTACCGCGTTGCGATTGTCCACCTGATCGCTGCCACCGGCGAACCCGTGTGCGTCGTGGACGTTGAGCGGCATCTTCCGATCAGCCAGTCGACGGTGAGTTACCACTTGAAGACGCTTCTGGATGCCGGTCTGGTCAATCGCGAGAAGCGAGGACGCTGGAGCTACTACTCGCTCAATCCGCGGCGGTTCGAGTATCTGGCGCTGGTGGCAGGTGAGTACCGGCAACGTGCGATCGCGATGAACTGAGGAGGAATTGATGCATGTAACTATCCAACATT
>JBFIPU010000135.1:0-5282 GCA_041609995.1 Acidimicrobiia bacterium | reverse complement strand
CGGGCGGACAACGCGTCGATCATGGCGGGCAGCATCGGATGGAGATCGGCTTCGAATCGAGCCACCAGCCGGGGAGTGGTCACCACCTTGTCGTACATGCGCACCTCGGGGCTCGACCAATCGGCGGCAACGGCGATCTCCTCGAGCAACCGCTCGTCGCCGGACAGCCACGTCGGTGCATAATCGATCCAGGCGCCATCCCCGAGCACGGTGCGCTGCAACGTGCTGAAGTCTGCGTCGAACGCCACGGCGGCGGCGCCGAAGAGAGAAGCCTGATCCGGGGCGAACATGTGTTCGATAATAGCCAGGCGGGTGCTGACTCGCCAGCGCGAGCCGTGAACCGCGGCGGTCGCCCAAGACAGTAGACGGCTCCCGAGCAGCGCCCGATCGGACGGCATATGATCCTCATGGATCCGGCAGGCGGCGAAGGAGGGACGGACATCGACACCCCCACCATGCAGGCCATCGTGCACACCCGGTTTGGCGCGCCGTCGGAGGTCCTATACCTCGACGAGGTACCGCGGCCATCGCCGTCGGCCGGCCAGGTGCTGGTGCGCAACCACGCCTCCTCCGCCAATCCTTACGACTGGCACTTCATCCGGGCAGAGCCCTACTTCATGCGTCTCGCCGGAGCCGGGCTGCGCGAGCCCAAGAAGCCCATCCCGGGTGGAGATCTGGCCGGGGTCGTCGAATCGGTCGGCGCCGGAGTCACTGCCTTCGAGCCCGGTGATGTGGTCTACGCGTTCCAACATGGAGCCTTCGCCGAGTATGTGTGTGTCCCCGAGGAGCGGCTCGCCCGCAAACCCGCCGATCTGACCTTCCACGAAGCGGCCTCGCTGCCACTGGTCGCCGTCACTGCGCTGCAGGGCCTGCGGGAAAAGGGGAAGATCCGGAACGGCGCCAACGTGCTCATCATCGGAGCGTCGGGAGGTATCGGAACCGTCGCCGTGCAAATGGCCACGGCCTGGGGCGCCACCGTGACCGGTGTGTGCAGCACCAGGAACGTCGATCTGGTTCGAGCCATGGGAGCCGACCACGTCATCGACTACACCAAGGAGGACTTCACCCATGGCGACCAGCGGTTTGACCTCGTCCTTCAACTGGCCGGCGTCTACTCCCCTCGCGACATCCGGCGGATCATGACGAAGTACGGGCGCCTCGTCCAGGCGATGGGTGACGGAGGGAGGCTGTTTGGCCCGATGGCCCGCATCCTGGCCGCCCAGGCGATGGGACCGTTCGTGAGCCAGAAGATGATCGTGTTGACAGCCAGCGAAACGTCAGACGCCTTGAACGATGTGCGACAGCTGGTCGAGGCCGGGGCCGTGAAGCCCGTGATCGATAGCACCTACCCGCTGGCCGAGGCCGGCAAGGCGGTCGAACTGGTCGAATCGGGCAGCCCGCGCGGCAAGGTTGTCATCTCCATCCGCCCCGACCCGACCGAACCGGACGCCTGATGCCCCTGCCGAGGTGGCTGGCCCAGGTCAACAAGCGCACGTTCAACAGGTGGGAGCTGAAGAGAGGCAAGCGCCCCGTGTTGATCCATCAAGGCAGGCGGTCCGGCAATACCCACGAGACGCCCCTCGATGCCCACGAAGTCGAAGGCGGGTTCATCTTCATCGCCAACTACGGAACACGCTCCGACTGGGTCAGAAACATCCTTGCCTCCGGGCGGGCCACGCTGCGTCTGCCCGACCGGGCGGTGGAATTGACACGACCCCGGATCATCTCGGGAAAGGAAGCGTGGAAGCAGATGCCGCCCGACGCCGAGCCCCTGCCCGGATACCTGAACATCGACGACTACCTCAGAATGGATCTGGCCCCCTGAGCCTCAATTGATCCGCCCAGCGGCAGGATCCCACCGGGCTGCCACTGCCTGCGGCTTGCGGAACACGAGACCCTCATGCCCCCTCGCCGCGTCCTCGTCGAGGCGCACGTCGGCCAGCCCATCCAACACCGCATTGACGATGGCCGCCGTCTCCAAACGTGCGAGATGCTGGCCGATGCAGATGTGGGGACCCTGGGCGAACGAGACGTTGAGGGGCTCGTGATCCCGGCCGAGCTGGAAGACATCTGGTTCGCCGTATACCGCCGGATCGCGGTTGGCGGCCGAGAGCGACACGATGACCAGGTCATCCTTCTGAACGTGGACCCCGCCGATCGACACATCGATAGTCGCATACCGGTCCACCCGCGACGCAGCCGGTTCCATCCGCAACGACTCCTCGATCAGCGGGGCCACCAGCGTGCGGTCGGTTCGGATCACCGGAGCCAGACCGGGTACGTCCAACAGATACCAGAGGGCGGTCGCCATCATTCCTTCACTGGTTTCGATTCCGCCGAACAGCATGACGGCCGCGTTGGAGACGACTTCGTCGCTCGTCAGGCTGCGGGCGACTTCGGCCAGAAGGTTCTCACCGGCGGCACCGGCTTGTTTCACCAGACCCCGCAGCACCTCCACTGCCTGCGGGCCGGTCTCGGGCATCTCGCCGCCGGCCGACAACACCGTGACTGCATCGACGATGTCCCGGTAGAGCGCCAGCAACTCGAGGGCATCGACGTCGAGCATCCCGAGCAGTTCGGCGACGACATCGACGGCGAACGGTGCCGCCAACTCCGTACGCAGCTCTCCCCAACCACGCGGTTGGAGCGCGGCGACCATGGCCGAGGCCCGCCCGTCGAGACGATGGGAGAACCGGCGCCGGATCTCGGCTACCCGGAACGCACCGGCGAACGGCTCACGGTGCCGTCGATGCTCGGGCCCGTCCAGGGACAACATCGACGGACCTACCACCTGGGCGGTGGTGAACCCGGGGTGGTCGACAGTGAACGTCTCGTCGTCGCGCATGATCTCCACCGCCGGCGCCCGGTCCAGCACCAGCCAGCCATCGAGCGGAGTAACCCACGCGATGGGCCCCCGGGACCGGAGCCCGGCATGGATCCGGTGGGGATCATGGGTCAAGCGCTCCAGCGTCACTTCGGATTCAACGCCGGTCATGAGTCGCAGAGATCGCCGAGGGTACGCATCATGGATCGAACCTACCCCGTGCCCTCACCGGGCAGGGGGTTGCGGCTTGCAAGCGCGGCGACGATCCACTTCGGGAGCATCGCACCGGAGGCCGCGTGGTCGAAATGATCTAACCTGCTGGGCCGGCGAGGAATGTGAGCCCAAGAATGATCCTGCTCGACCCCGGCAACCACGATCGGCCTTATCCGGATGATCGATCGCAACAGGTGATGCTCGACACCATCGAGTTCTTCGAGTCAAAAGGCAAGCGGCGGGTTCTGGAGGATGACCAGGCGGCCGTTTGGTATCAGGACTTCATCGACTTCTCCCGAGAGCACGGCATCCTGGCGACCATGTGCACGCCGGCCGGGTACGGGGCCGACGACGCTCGCTGGGACACCTGGCGGATCTGCGAGTTTGGTGAAATCCTCGGCTTCTACGGCTTGCCCTACTGGTACACCTGGCAGGTCACCGTCCTCGGCCTCGGGCCCATCTGGATGAGCGACAACGAGGCGGTGAAGGCCAAAGCCGCCCGGCTCCTGCAGGAAGGCGAGGTGTTCGCCTTTGGTCTCTCGGAGAAGGCCCATGGCGCCGACCTCTACGCCAGTGAGATGACCCTCACGCCGGACGGCGACGGGGGATATCGGGCGAATGGGTCCAAGTACTACATCGGCAACGCCAACGCCGCCGGCATCATCTCGACATTCGGCAAGATCGCCGATACCGACGAGTACTGCTTCTTCGCCGTCGAACGGGACCGGCCCGGCTTCACGTGCAAGCAAAACGTCGTGCACAGTCAGAACTACGTGGCCGAGTTCGAGCTGGTCGATTATCCGGTCTCCGAAGGCGACATCCTGGTCAGGGGTGACGCCGCCTGGGACGCGGCGCTGAACACCGTCAACATCGGCAAGTTCAACCTGGGATGGGCGTCCATCGGCATCTGCACCCACGCCTTCTACGAGGCCATCCACCACGCCGCCCACCGCCACCTCTATGGCATGGCCGTGACCGATTTCCCCCACTCCCGGGCGCTCTTCACCGACGCCTACGCCCGGCTCGTCGCCATGAAACTGGTGGCCCTGCGGGCGGCCGACTACATGCGGTCGGCGACGGCCGAGGATCGCCGCTACCTGCTGTACAACCCGGTCGTGAAGATGAAGGTGACCACGCAGGGCGAAGACGTCATCAACCACCTGTGGGACGTGATCGCCGCCAAAGGTTTCGAGAAGAACACCTATTTCTCGATGGCGGCTCGTGACATCCGCGCACTTCCCAAGCTGGAGGGCACGGTCCACGTGAACATCGCGTTGATCCTCAAGTTCATGCGCAACTACTTCTTCCTGCCCGCACACCTGGAGCCGGTGCCACGACGCGATGATGCCGCCAACGACGACTTCCTGTTCGACCAGGGACCGACCCGGGGTCTGAGCAAGATCCAGTTCCATGATTACTCGGAGGTTTTCGAGCGCTTCGACCTGCCCAACGTCGGGGTGTTCTCGGACCAGGTCGACGTCTTGAAGGAGATGCTGGTAACGGCCACGCCGGATGGGCCGCAGACCAAGGACACCGACTTCCTGCTGGCCCTCGGCGAGCTGTTCACCCTGGTGGTGTACGCCCAGCTGTTCCTGGAGAACGCCGAGATCTACGAGATCGAGCCGGAGCTGGTCGATCAGGTCTTCGACGTGTTCGTACGGGATTTCTCGCGCTTTGCCACGCAGCTGCACGGCAAACCGAGCACCACCCAGGAACAGGCCGAGTTCTGCCTCCGGATGATCCGGCGGCCCGCCGACGACGCGGTCCGCTCCGCCAAGGTGTGGGACAACCACGTATACGCCCTGCGCGACGCCTACGAAATGCGTCCGTAGCTTCGAACCGAGTTCTCAAAGCAAGCTGCCCTGGCCGTTGATGGGAAGAGCCTGGTCGGGGCGGCCACGTCGCCGGTCTCGGTTCTTCTTCCCCCTACCCCTCCCTGGCTCGCTGCGCTCACCAGGGAGCGGTACCTTCCCCCGCCTCCAGTTGGGAACGCTCGGCGTTCCCAACTTCCCGGCGGGGGACCATTGAACTCTGGCCGCCCGTTCCGGGCGTCCCTAACGGTCCCCCAGCGGGAAACCACAGGCACCGAATGGGAATCAAACCTCAATGGTCCCCAGCGGGAAGTGCCGCAGAACCCAACACGAAGAGCCAACTCAGCGAAGCCCCCCAAATGGTCCCCCAGCGGGAAGTGCCGCAGGCACTGGAGCTGGGGGAAGGTGGGAACGCTTCGCGTTCCTTGGGAGCT
>JBFIPU010000134.1:0-5402 GCA_041609995.1 Acidimicrobiia bacterium | reverse complement strand
TCGGGTCTGCTCGGACCGGGTCTGCTCGGACCGGGTCTCCTGAGGCCTCCGTGACCGGGTGCGATTGGTGGGACGGTTGTCCGTGGGACGGGTTGCAGGCCGACGCCGCAACCGGTAGGCCGGGGCAACGGTGTGCTCCGGTGGGCTCTTCGGATGGGAGCGGGCGGTACTCGTCCGCCTCGCGCAGCCGGTCGTTCATGATCGACCGTACGAGAAGATCACGGTCGTGAAGGGAATCACGCAATCCGAAACCGGGTCCGGCTCCGGATACACAATGTCATGCAAGCGACTTCATTTCTGATTCTCGGAGCGGGTGGAGGAATCGGCTCCGCCACCGCCAGGATCTTGGCCAAACAGGGGGCTCGAGTGTTGTTGGCCGGACGCGACTCCGATTCCTTGAACCAGCTCGCAGCCGAGATCGGCGGCGTCCCTCATACGGTCGACGGACGGAGCTTCGAGGACGTGGCCGCCGCGGCCGAAAGGGCCAAGAGCGAATTCGGACGACTCGACGGTATCGCCAACTGCGTCGGGTCGCTCCTCCTGAAGCCTGCTCACATCACCACAGAGGACGAGTTTGATGAGACAATCGCCACCAACCTCCGCTCGGCTTTCGCCGCGGTTCGAGCCGGAGCCAAGACCATGCGAGACGGGGGTGGATCGATTGTTCTGGTTTCGTCGGCGGCTACGCAGGTCGGGTTGGCCAACCACGAGGCAATCGCTGCCGCCAAAGGGGGCGTCAGTGGTCTCACGCTGGCCGCGGCCGCCTCCTATGCCAAGAGTCGAATTCGTGTGAATGCGGTGGCCCCGGGACTCGTCAAAACGAGGCTGACCGAACGCCTGACCGCCAACGACAAGGGTGAGGAGGCCTCGCTGGCGATGCATGCGCTGGGTCGACTCGGGCAGCCGGAGGACGTCGCGGCCGCAATCGCGTTCTTACTCGATCCCAGTAATGATTGGATCACCGGTCAGATCCTCGGGGTTGACGGCGGGCTGGGGGCAGTTCGTCCCCGCAGCTAAATACCAGACGGATAACGCCCCCACCTGCTGCCAGCCGACGGGTTACTCAAAATCATCGTCGATGAGTGCTATCGAGAGAGTTACGATGAGCCGGCGTGAATCCCGAGCATGACGACCACGGCGGCCTACACCGCGACATGCCCACCCTCCTGCACCGGCGCGAGGCTCTCTTGTGGATCGGGGGCGTCAGCCTGGCCGGCCTGCTGGCCGCCTGCTCCGGTCGGGCGGCGACCACCTCCCCCACCACCGCTGCCATGGAGAGTTCATCGTCAACCGATCCAGGTTCGCCAACCAGCTCGACGACAACCGCAGGGGCATCGGGGGAAACCGCCACCACAGCTCTGGCAGCGCTGATCGGCCCCGAGATTCCCGACGAGGCGGCCGGGCCATTCCCGGCTGATGGAACCAACGGACCCAACATCCTCACCGATGACGGGCCGATCAAGGCCGATATCACCACCAGCTTCAGTGGGTTGTCCGGAACGGCCGAGGGGATCGCCACCACTCTCCAGTTCACCGTCGTCGACAACGAAACCGGCACTCCACTGAGTGGTGCAGTCATGTATCTATGGCATTGCACGGCCGACGGCCGGTATTCGATCTACGAGATCGACGACCAGAACTATCTGCGGGGCGTGCAGGTGACGGACGACGCCGGACGGCTTTCGTTCGAAACCGTCTTTCCGGGCTGCTACCCGGGCCGGTGGCCGCATTGCCACTTCGAGGTCTTCGCATCGTTGGACGACGCCGCTACCGGTTCATCCGCGATCAAGACATCCCAGCTCGCCTTTCCCCAGACAGACTGCGAGGAGGTGTACACCGACGACCGGTACGGCGACAGCGCTCGCCAACTGGCGCGGTTGTCACTGGCGAGGGATGTGGTGTTTCGGGACGGTTGGGCGGATCAGCTGGCCACCGTCGTCGGCACGATAGACACCGGCTACACCGCCACCCTTCTCGTGAGGGTGTAGGCGCCTCTAGATATGCGGGGGCATCATCTGAGCGCGTAAGCTCGGACCATGCCCCTCTACATGGACATCCACGACGGCCTGGGCGACGCCACCCCGGAGGACGTGGCGGCCGCCCACCAGCGCGACCTCGAGGTCCAGGATGAATTCGGGGTCCGATTCCTCAGCTATTGGTTCGCCGATCCCGAGGGTAAGACGTTCTGCCTGGCCGAGGCACCCGACCCCGATTCGATGGAAGCCTGCCACAAGGTGGCCCACGGGCTGATGCCCCACGAAGTCATAGAAGTGGCAGCACCCACACTGGCCCAGTTCATGGGGTTCACCGAGACCGATGAAAACGATCGCGTCATGGTCGACGGGAGGGCGGATACGGCGCTGCGGGCGATCATGTTCACCGACGTCGAGGGCTCCACCGCCGTGAGCACAACCCACGGAGACCGGGCTGCCATGGACCTGGTCCGGCGCCACGACCGGGTGGTGGAGGAGGCTCTGGAAAAACACGGTGGCAGGATCGTCAAGAAGACCGGAGACGGGGTGTTCGCCAGCTTCAACTCTGCGCTCAAAGCTTTGGAGTCGACGGTCGAGATCCAGCAGAACTCGACACTCGGGGAGGCCGAGTCGCCTGTGTTAGCCGTGAAGATCGGTCTGACTGTGGGTGAGCCAGTCGAAGACAGCGACGACCTCTTCGGTGCCTCGGTCAACCTGGCCGCCCGCATCTGCGCACACGCCAAAGGCGGCCAGACGCTCACCTCGGGCACTGTCCGCGACCTCACCATCGGCAAGGGCATCGACTTCCGCAGCATGGGGGCCATCGGTCTCAAAGGCTTCCCCGATCCAGTTCCTCTCTTCGAGGTCGCGTGGGACAGAGGAGACCCCTGACCTGACCGAAAGCGGCGCCGTGAATCAGGCGATCAAACGGCCAGCCGGCGCTCCAGGCATCGGTCCGGGCAATCTCTTGACTAACGCCTCTACCCGGGCCGAGCGCCTAGCGACAACTTGCTGGTGGAGGTTGAGATGGACACACTCACGCGTTCAACATTCAACAGCCGCCAGACCACGTCACTGAGGAAGAAGGTCGGGGTCGGCTTGTTCGGCCTCGGATTCTTGGCGTCGATCGGATTCGGCGTCGTCTACTTGTTGAAACCGAGCTTCATGTCGTACCACGCCGTGGCCGTCGGCATGGACTGGGAAGCTGTCCCGCCGGCATTTCAAGTGCTCGTGCTGGCGTTGATGCGGGCCGCCGGGGGTGGGATGCTGGCCATTGGACTGGTCGGACTCGTACTGCTGGCGATTCCTGTTCGTGACGGCGCGAACTGGGCTCGCTGGACTGCACTCGCCATGACCTGGGGCCTCGGTGCCTTCTTGCTGTATGGCACGATCCTCGTTCGGCTCGACACCCCGGCATCGCCGCCGACGTCTGTTCCGATCGCGGCTTTTGTCACCAGCTTGATCGCATTCTTCCTTTGCGCCGAACGCGGGAAAAGCTGAGCCTCGCAGAGCGGGTCAAAGGCGTGAAAAGGCCCTTGACCCGCCTTGACTCTGCAGGCCAGGTGTTACTCGCAGGTGCTGGCATCCAGTGTCAGTGTCGCCGACCGGGCATCTTGGGGGAGCATGACCAAGTCACCCACGACGCTGCGCTGACCCGTTCCGGTTTCGGAGAAGTGGACCATGTCCATCCGGTAGGGTGACAAGAATCCGAGACAGAACAGGGAGTTCGATCATGTTGGATCCCATTCCGGAAGGTCGCGGCGACCGAATCATCCCTTACCTCATGATCAAAGGCGCCTCTGATGCCATCGACTTCTATGCGAAGGCCTTCGGGGCGACGGAACGGTACCGGCTCACGATGCCTGACGGGGCGATCGGCCACGCCGAGCTCGAAGTCAATGGTGCGCTGCTCTACCTGGCCGATGCCCCGGACGACATGGAAGGCGATGCCGCCAACCCGCACAAGCTGGGCGGGACGAGTGTGGTCCTCCACCAGTACGTGGCTGACGTCGACGCCGTGACCGATCGAGCGGTGGCCGCCGGTGCCGCGCTGCTGCGATCGCCCGAAGATCAGTTCTATGGCGACCGGGCCGCACTGGTGGCCGATCCGTTCGGCCACCAGTGGTCGCTTCACGCTCGCGTACGCGAGGTATCACCTGAAGAGATGGCGGCAGCCATCGAGAACATGGCGTGAACCCTGGAAGATGATGTGACCTAGGAGCTGGTCGGCTGGACCCCCTGGTGCCCGCCCCGGCGGCTCCGCCGGTAGGTGATCAACCCGATGGCGGCAGCGGCGGTCACCGCCGTGACAACAAGGCCGATCACCGCCGCGGTTTCGAAAACGCCGGTCTCCGGCTGATCGAATACCGTATCGTCCAGAGGCGGGGATACCGTGATCGCCGAGTCGGGCCGGTATTGGTCCAGATCGCTGTTGTAGACCTGGGTGACCGAACACTGGTTGTCGAGCAACACTCTGCCTTCAGATCCGTGGGCGACAACGAGGTAACGGTTGCCGACCTGGTACGAGCGGTCAGCCGAGGTATGGACCTGGTGGCCGATGGCCTTGGCTTCCTCCAAATCGGAGAGTGCCGGCCCTCCGTTGACGAGTACGATCCGATCGACATCGCCCTTCCAGATCTGATCCACTTCGAACGTGGCCAGGCGATCCTGATGCTCGGTGTCCGTAACGGTGCCGACGAATACGGCTTTGGCATTCGCAATTGCCTCGGGCACCGGAATCGACTCTGCACAGGAAGCCTGGGCAATACCTGGAATCAACGTCAGCGACGCAGTGAGTGCGACGACGAGGCCTCGGCGGACGTTTGGTTTCACTTCACTCCTTCTTCTCCGGGGAAACTATTTCCCGCATGCCGATATGACGCTCTTCTCGTTCGAATGGTTCGCAGCTTTTTTCGCGTGGTGACGTATGGCTCTGGCGGGATTCAGCCGGTCCCATACGTTCGCTTCATGATCAAGCTGCATGGATCCGTTGTGGTGAAGCGCCCGGTGGGCGAGGTGTTTGCGGCTTTGGGCAATCTGGAGCGGTCTCCTGATTGGGCCCGGTCGTTCGGTGTCATCGAACGCCGCCGGCTGACGGAAGGCCCGCTCGGGGTCGGTACCCGCTTCTATGCCAAGGACCGGCTGTTCGGCACGTCGAACGAATTCGAGCTCGACATCACCGAATACGAAACTGACCGGCACATTGCCGCGAACTGGACGGAGCCGATCGGAGGGGGTTGGAGGGCGTCGTTTCAACCCCTCGACGGATCGACCCGAGTGGATTTCGACGCCGAGATGCGCCCGTCGGGAATCCTCAAACCGGCCGCCCGGCTGGTCGCCCCTTTGGTTCGCCGAGCCACCAACAAGGACCTCGAGCGATTCAAGGCGTGGGTCGAGTCAGGCGACGCCGCCGGCTGATTCAGCCCCGAG
>JBFIPU010000133.1:0-5453 GCA_041609995.1 Acidimicrobiia bacterium | reverse complement strand
TTCGCCCATCGAAATGGATGGGGTGGGGATCGCCTCGCCCTCACTCGGTTCTTCGGACGGGCCAGTCGGTGGCATTGTGGGTGGGGGCGGGCTGAGCTCCTTCACGGGTGGGCGTGGCCCGGCCGTCTGCTCCAGGTTTTCTTCGAAGTCGGCCCAACCCGTCCTCTCCTGCATCTCGCGATCGGCCATCGAGATGGGGGGGCCCATCGACAGCGGGGGAGCTTCGGGCTGCACAGCCGGGGCCTCCACCTCTGGCTCTGCCGGCTCTGTGGGCGGGGAGATCTCGGGTGGCGTTGCAACGGAAGGAAGGTCAGCTACCGGGCTGGGTTCCGGCGGCGTTGATTCGGCCCCTGGATCGGTGTCGGGACCGACTGGCAATGCCGGCTCGACTGCGGCGGAGGTCGGAGCCAAAACCTCCGGCGGGCGGGTCTCTTCTGCTTGGGCCGCCACGGGCTCGGCTTCGGTCGTGGCGGATGCAGGCTCCCCGAGTGAGACCGGGTGTCGTGGCTCCGCGCGGGCGGCGGGCTCGAACGCGGGTGGAGCCGCTGCGCGGTCCGCAGGTACGTGGGCCGCATCTGCCGGGACCGCTTCTTCCTCGGCAGCCTCCGCTGCGGGGGTCGGTGCGCCCTCAGTGGGGACGGCCGGCGTGGCCCAGGCGGCGGGTTCGATGGCGGTGGCTGCCCGCCTCGAGCTGGCGCTGGCGATCAGGGTGGCCTCTTCCGCCCGACGGGTGATCTCGCCTTCTTGGTCTTCGCTCAGAATTCGTTCCTCGATCATGAGCTGGCGCAGATTCCGGACGGGGTCTTTTTGCCGCCACCGGCCCAGTTCCTCGGCGCCGTCCGGTCCGCGCCGTCCATCGATCTGGGCGACCAGGGCGACGACTGTCACGAGGTGACCCTCCTCCCGAGCGATGTCAACAGCTTCGCGAATTCCCTCCACCAGGTCGATGACGTCGGAGCCGTCGACCTGGATCGCATCCGGGTGTCGATCGGCCTGGCCGTCTGAGCTGACGACCATCACCAGCGGGCGGTCGTTGCCTCGTTCCTTCAAGGTGCGGACGACCGGTCCGTCGGGCAGTGAGACCAGCGTGACGCCCTCACCGGGGGCGCCTGCCTGCAGGACTTGTTCGACCAGTCGGTCCTCGTTGGGGGGCGGGTTCCACCGGGCACGGTCGAGGTAGCCCGCCATCAAGTTGGCCGGGCTGACCCCGCGGGCCAGCGCGTTGGCCACCGACACTCCATGGGGGTAATAGCGATCGACAGCCGGATCGAGCGGTTCTGGACACACCAGCGGCACCAGCTCACCACCATTGAACGACGTCGTGTTTGAGACCGACGACAGATGCTGGTCGAGCATGCGGGCGGTGACGAGGTCCTGGTACCAACCAAGCAGGAGCTCCTGTCCCACCGGGAGCGGATTGAGCGGATTCATCCAGTGGCATCCTAGAAGTCGACTACCGAAGTCGGGTCCGCCGCGTTCTCCTTTCGCTGCCAGAACCTGGAGCCCGATAGCATGCAAGGCCATGATTCGCACTGCCTATCTCCGGGTCTACAGCCGGGAAGACGCTCTCGATGATTATCGCGAGCACGACCCGAACACACCCGGCAGCTATATCACGATCACCGATTTCGGGATCGTGACCGAGTCGCTGGTCGAAGACGGGCTGTTTCTCGACTGGAATGGCGCCCGATATGTCTGCCCCCGGCGTCCGCGCCTGCGGATCCTGGAAGCGTTGTTGGGCTTTCGGGATAGTTACCCGGGCATCACGTCGGACCAACTGATTCCGGGTTGGGTGGCGGAGCGGGCGGCCGTCGAGCTCGATGACATGGTCGAGGCCGACCCGGAGATTCGATCTCACATCGTCTCCTCGCCCTGGCACGTGCCGCTGCGCTGGTTCGCAGCCTTCGATCCCACAGAGCGGGAGGTGTTCGAAAGCGAGGACGGTGAAAATAGTGTGCGATTCAGAACCCCGCTCAGCCAGGCCATTGCGCGCATGACACGTGCTCTTGATGTGGTGGCCAACGCCGGTTTCCAGGATTCGGTCATCGACCCGCTGCGCGAGCTGATCGACTGGCTGCTGCGGTTCCCCGATGATTCGGTGGTGGAGCTCGATTACGGGGACGTGGCGGGTCTGTTTGGTGAGGGCGACCTGGCCATGGACGAGACCGCAGCAGACATGCTGGCCAGCCTGAATGCCCTCGAAGAAGGAGATCTCGACGAGGCCGGCGTCAACTACGCCCGGGCTGCCGGACGGTGGGCACGGGCCCAGTCGCTCGCGTACATGAACTGAAGACGCAGTGGCGAGCGAAGTCGGTGTCGGTCCGCACCCCCGACCGTGGCCGGAGGGGAGCCAATACGACCCCGAGTTGCTGGCCAACGGTGACCGGCGCAACGTGCTCGACCAGTATCGCTACTGGAAGGTCGAGGCGATCATGGACGACCTCGACACGCGGCGCCACCCGTTTCACGTGGCCGTCGAGAACTGGCAACACGACTTCAACATCGGGACCGTGGTGCGCAACGCCAACGCTTTCATGGCTGCCCGCGTCCACATTGTCGGGAAGCGCCGTTGGAACCGACGCGGGGCGATGGTCACCGACCGATACGTCCACATGGACTACCACACCGACGTCGGCGACTTCGCCCACTGGGCCGCTGCCGAGGCACTGACGCTGGTGGGCGTGGACATCGTCCCCGGGGCCGAGCCCATCGAGCAATTCGAATTTCCCGCGACGAGCTGCCTCGTGTTCGGCCAGGAGGGGCCCGGCTTGTCGGCGGAGATGCAGGAAGTTTGCTCGACCATCGTGAAGATCACCCAGTATGGATCTACCCGCTCGGTCAACGTGGGGGTGGCCTCCGGCATCGCGATGTACGCCTGGGCCGCCCAACACGCGGGGAAGCCCTAGGCCGGATCGCGCAAGAACGTCGGACTGGTAGGCGTCGAATGCTCCGGGCTGTATCGGTATCCGCGTCCGTCGAAATTCTTGAGGCCCCGCAGTGAAGAGACCCGATTGCGGATGATCCACGAGGCCATCAAGCCCCGGGCGTACTTGGCGAAAAAGGCCACCACGCGGTACTCACCCCGGCTGAAGTCTTTGAAAACCGGCGTGATGACCTTGCCTTCGATGGAGTCGGGCTGAATCGCCGAGAAGTACTCATTGGATGCGAGGTTGATGAGCGCACGCGGTTTCTGGTCGACCAACTCCTTGTTGAGTGCGTCGGTGATCCGCCCACCCCAGAACTCGTAGAGGTTCTTGCCCCGGGGGTTGGCGAGCTTGGTCCCCATTTCGAGCCGATACGGCTGCATCAAGTCCAGCGGCCGCAGCAGGCCGTACAAGCCGGAAATGATCCGCAAGTGTTTTTGTCCGTGGGTGAAATCGCGCTCGGTGAACACGGCGGCATTCAGGCCCCGGTAGACATCGCCCTGGAATGCGAGAATCGCCGGCCGGGAATTCTCGGTGGTGAATTCTGCATCCCAATCGAGGTAGCGCTCCACGTTGAGCTCGGCCAGGGAAGGAGAAATGCTCATCAGCGACGCCACCTGGCGGGGGGACTTGGTGACCATGATGTCGATGAGCTTTTGGGCCTCATCCAGCATCTGCGGCATCGAGTGCTTGCGGGTGGCAAGGGGAGACTCGTAATCGAGCGTCTTGGCGGGTGATAGAACGATGATCACAGGAACCTCAGGTGTGAACCGGATGATAGAAGCATTCAGCCTGCAATCACTCCGGTTGGATCTCGTCCCCCTTGCCGATGACCACGATCCCGCGATCAGATAGGACGAATCGTTTCGCATCCTGCTTGGGGTCGATGCCGATGGTGGCGTTGGTGGGCACGACCACGTTCTTGTCGATGATGGCGTTACGGACGACGGCGCCCCGTTCGATTCGGACCCCGTCGAAGAGGATCGAGTCCTCGACGAGCGCCCCGGTCCGTACCCGCACGCTCTTGGAGACGACTGAGCGGCGAACGGTTCCACCGGAGATGATCGATCCTTGGCCGATGATCGAGTCGTAGGCGGCGCCTCGTCGGTCGTCGTAGTCCCACACGAACTTGGGCGGGGGTAGCACGCTGGCAGCCGGGTAGATCGGCCATTCTTCGTTGTATAGGCTGAACTCGGGGTCCTTGGAGATGAGGTCGATCGAGGCGTCGTAGTACGCGTCGAGGGTCCCGACATCCCGCCAATAACCCTGCTTGGCAGGCTCCTGTCCGGGGACGATGTTCTCCGAGAAGTCGTAGCCGTAGGCCAGACCCTGTTCGACCAGGCGGGGGATGATGTTCGTTCCGATGTCGTTCACCGATCCCTCGTCGCGGGCGTCTCGTGTGAGGACATCGATCAACGTGTCCCGCTCGAAGATGTAATTGCCCATGGAGGCCAGGCACATGTCTGGCCTGTCCGGCATGGTCGGTGGATTCTGGTCCTTCTCCACGAAATCGACGATCTTGCCGTCATCGTCGACCCCCAGCACCCCGAACTGGAACGCCTCCTCCTTGGGCACCGGGATGGCCGAGACGGTCACCCCGGCTCCGCACTCCTGGTGCCGGCGGAGCATCTGGCCGGGGTCCATGCGGTAGATGTGGTCGGCGCCCACCACGATCACATGTGCTGGGTTCTCGTCGAGGATCAGATTGAGATTTTGGTAGATGGCGTCTGCCGAGCCGGAGAACCAATGCGGTCCCCGTCGCATCTGGGCCGGCACGGGTGTGACGTAGTTCCCGAGCAGCGGCGACATCCGCCAGGTGAGGGCGATGTGCCGATCCAGCGAATGGCTCTTGTACTGGGTGAGAACGGCGATGTGCAGGATGCGGGCATTGGCGAGATTGGACAGCGCGAAGTCGATGAGCCGGTATTGGCTGCCAAAGGGGACGGCCGGCTTGGCCCGGTCACGCGTGAGTGGAAACAGTCGTTTGCCTTCGCCCCCGGCAAGGACGAGGGCGAGCACCGACGACGTACGAACAGCCATGTCGTCACGTTAGCGAGCGTGGCCTGCGTGTCTAGCGGAGGTCGCGAGCGGCAGAATTCGGCTGATTCTCTTCAACGGGTCGAAACGCCAGGTCGAGGCCCACCCAGATCGTCTTCGAAATGCGATGGAACACGATGGGGAACGCTGCCATGAACGCCACGAGCCCGACCCACATTCCGGTCCACGGAACGTCCGGCCAGGTGGCGAGCGCTACTGCCAGAAATGTGGCCCCGAAGATGGCGAAGGTGACGCCGGTGTTGACGGCGATGGCACCTAACCAGTAACCCTGTTCCCGCTCGAAGCGATGGCCGCAGGTGGGGCACTCGTCCTCGAGGCCAAGCCCGGAGAAGATCCCCCGGCCACCGCAGTTGGCGCATGCACCCCTCAACCCCCGTGCGAGCTTGCTCATGTCGGCCATAGAGCCGGCAGGCTAGACGAGAACCCCCCCCAAGCGTTTCACAGCATTTCCGGCTGGAGTATTCGAGCGGC
>JBFIPU010000132.1:0-5478 GCA_041609995.1 Acidimicrobiia bacterium | reverse complement strand
GTTGATAGAGGAGCGAGATCACGGGCCGGGCGAGGATGGACACCAGCACCGCTGCTCCGATGCTCAGCACCGTCACCCACTGGATCGACCTGGAGAGAGTGGTGGTGAGCTCCTCTTCCTGGCGTTCGTTGAACAGACGCGCCAGCGTCGGGTAGGCGGCGACGCTGGCGGCCTGGGCGATGGCCCCCACCGGCACCAGCATCGTGCGGCGGGCGTATTCGATCTGGGTTGCGGCCCCCGGTCCGACATCCGTGCCGAATTTGGTGGCGAAGAACTCGTCAAAGAACGCGATCGATTGGCCAACCATGAGGGGGATCGCCAGCGTCACGTACTGGCCGACCGCAGGGTGCGTCCATGAGGAAGCGACCAGGCGCAGGCCGGCCCGGTGGGCTCCCGCCAATTGCAGCAAGAAGTTGCCGGCGATCGACCCTCCCAATACGCCCCACATGAAGGGAGCGGTCTCTCCCTGGCCTCCCCCCATGTTGCCGAGCACGCCGCCGGTGATGATGCCCAGGTTGTAGATGACCGGGGCCATGCTCGGTATCACGAACGAGCCCTTGGCGTACTGCACCGCCATGAGGAGAGAGCCGAGGATGAAGAAGAACTGAGCGGGGAGGATGATCCGGGTGTTGCGAACCGTCTCGGCCACCTGGGCAGAATCGAACATCGGAAAGATGGCCCGCACCACCGCCGGCGTGAGGATCCACGCGATCACGATCAGTCCGATGATCGCCACTGCCGCCCAGCGGGCGATTGCCCCAAATGCCCGCCATCCACCCTCTTCGTCTTCTTCGGCGAGATACCGCGTGAAGATGGGGATGAACGTTATCGAGAGGAATCCGCCTGCGAGTAGGTAGTTGGTGAAGTCCGGGATCTTGAAGGCGGCCACATAGGTATCGCTGACTGCGTCGGCACCGAGGATGTTGGCAACGATGATGTTGCGGATGAGGCCGAGGATCCGGCTCAGCAACACACCAGCAGAGACGATGACGGCCGCCAATCCCAGACGGTTGAACCGGGGGGTCGTCTGCTCGGCCATCAGACGAGGTCGAGTTCCCGCAGCGCCAGGCCTGTGAGCCCCCACATCACCAGGGCGACGATCGCTGCTTTCGCCGCGGCTCCTCCGGCGCCGGCATCGATGGCGCCGTTGGTGATGCTCAAGGTGGCGATGACGCGGTCAAAGCCGCTCAACCCGACGTAAGCCGACGTTCCGATGCGAAACGGTGACAGGTTGGAGAACTGCTCGACGTTTCGTGCCAAAAACTGCTCGACCAGAATCAGATAGACGAGTCCGGCCAGTGTGGCCCTCTTCATCACGAGGCCGAGCGGTAGCAGCACGGCCGCATAAGCGAGGGCGCTCAACACCGAACCCACGATGCCGGGGACGATTTCCGACCATATTCCGTTGCCGATGCCCAGCGCCACGGCTGCGAAGACGGCTCCTACCCCTCCGACAAGAGCAGCTCCCATCCACGCTGCCATCAGCTTGGCGGCGGCGATGGTCCAGCGGGAGACCGGGCGCAACGTCAGGAAGGCCATGGTCCTTCCTCGTTTCTCATCGCCGAAGGCGTTGGCTCCGAACGTGATGGCCACGGCCGGGACCAACAACGTGAACAACAGCTGCACCGTGAACTCCTCGTACAGCTGTGAGCTGACGGCGCCGCCCTCGACGAGGCCGCTGATCAACTGGATCAGGCCGGGCAGAAGCGCCAGTCCGAGAAGTAGCCAGCTGCGCCGGCCGCCCAGGAAGCCTCGCAATGTGTTGACGACAATGGCCCGCAGCGGTGTCATCGACGCTTGTCCAGATAGGCGAACACCGCCTCCAGCGACATGTCCTCCGGTTCGAAGCGGGTGATTCTGATTCCGCTGTCGACCGCCAGGCGGGGGAGGTCTCGTCCCAGCGCTCCGAGGTCGTCGGTCTCGATCAGCATCTCCCCGGCATCCAATGTGACGGAACTGATGGCATCGTGGGCGATCAAGAGGGCCCCCATGGATCGCAGATCATCTGCCGCCACCCGGACCCGGTACGGGATGTCGGTCATTGCGGCGCGGATCGCCTCGACGCTGCCGGCCGCGGCCAGCCGCCCGCTCGTCATGGCCAATATCCGGTCGGCCAGCCGTTCGACTTCGACGAGAACGTGGCTCGAAACGATGACCGTCGCACCGGCAGCCGCCAACGATCGAATCAATGCGATCAGGCGGGCACGTTGCACCGGGTCCGTGCCGTTGAGCGGCTCATCGAGGATCAGGATGTCGGGCCGGTGCACGATGGCTGCCGCCACCCTTGTCCGCTGCTTCATGCCTTTCGAGAACTCGCCGAGCTTGCGGTCGGCGGAGTCGGTCAGTTGCACCGTGGCCAGTGCATCGGCCGCCGCCTGCCCCGGGTTGGAAACGCCGCTCAGCTCGCCGGCGTAGGTGACATACTGGCGGGCGGTCAGATAGCCATACACGGCGTCTTCTTCGGGAACGAGACCGATGCGCTCAAACAGAAGGGGGTGGCTCCTCGGGTCCATGCCGTCCACTGTGATCACGCCAGACGACGGCTGGGTCAGCCCGGCCAGCATGCGAAGCAGCGTTGTCTTGCCTGCTCCGTTGGGTCCGAGCAGGCCCGTCACACCGGCACCGAATGAACAGGTGAGCTTGGAGTTGGCGACTTTGTCGCCAAACCACTTGGACACATCGGTGACCTCGATCACAGGTTCGGCCACGAGCGCGGGCGAGCGATCGGTCATATCAGCCGCCGGTACCGGCGCATGATCAGCCATACCGCCAACGCCACGAAGGCGAGGGTCGTGCCGAGGACGGCCACCACCGGGACATCGGTGCCGGGCACCTCTTCGGGGCTCGGTCGATCGAAGATCCAATCTCGCAGTCGCGGCGGCCAGAACTGGATGGCGATGAGCGAAAAGAACCTGTTGATGGACGAAAGCCCGAACCCAACCCCCGACAGAACGTTCATGGCGATGATGTAGACGGCGATGGCGGCGCCCCGGTTGTTCACGTATGCGGCGATCGCCGCTGCGGCCGCAACATTGACCGCCAGGTAGAACAGCGCCGCCAGAGGAACCCTCCACCAGAATGCGAGGTTGTCGACCATATGGCCGAAGAAGTTGTCCGAGATGAGCCCCTCGCCGACCAGCAACACCAGTTGCGGCACCATCAAGAACGTGCCTACGGAGATCGCCATGGCCACGAGCCGGGCCACCAGGTAGCGATTGATGGTCGGGGGCCGCGAGGTGTAGACCAGTAGAACGCCCTCGACCCGGTCCGGTATCAGAAGGTTCGGGACCGCCACGGCCACGAAGAAGAAGATCAACTGGGCCGTCCAGTCGAAATATTCCGGAGCGTTGAGCAGCAGCTCTTCACCGAGCGGAATGCCGAAGATGTTCGCCACCACCTGTATCACGACCACGCCGATGGCTGGCAGGATCGCCAGCGCCAAGAGAGCGAAGGGGAACGCCTTGGAACGAGCCCGCTTGCCGATCCCGACCGACTTCCTGAGCCCGTCGATCACCATCCGCCAGAACACCTCACGATCACCGAGCCGGGGCCCGCTGTAGCGCTCATACCCGAGGTCGAAAACGGCGCCTTCTGAGGTCATGGGTGATCCCCGGGATGGAAGGCCGCCTCTTGTTCGAGGAACAGTTGTTCCAGGCTGCGCCGATCGGCGGCCAAGGAGCGGACGCCCAGTCCATTCGTCACGGCCGCCTGCATGATGGCCTCGAAGGCGTCGAGGTCGCCGGTCGACTCGACTGCCAGGTGACGCCCGTCGACGTCCACCTCGAAGCCGCGGCTGCGGAGAAGCGCAGCGGCCGGGCCGGCGGCTTCGAGGAACTCGGCAATCACCCGGTGCCGGTCCTGGGCAACCGCCAACGGGCCCGAGCGAAGAATCCGGCCTTCATCCATCATGATGATCCAGTCGCACGTCGCCTCGATGTCGGTGAGGACGTGCGTTGAGAACACAACGCTGATCCCGAAATCGCCGAGGCGGTTGATCAGCGAGAGCATTTCTGCCCGGCCTTTTGGGTCGAGACCCGCAGTCGGCTCGTCCAGGAATACAAGCTCAGGTGAGTGGACGATTGCCTGTGCCAGCTTGGTGCGTTGCGTCATGCCCGTGGAGAACGTTCCGATCGGCCGAAACCGCTCCTCGTCGATGCCAACAATCGTCAGCGTGTCGGCCGCTCGCTGCCGAGCCACGCTCGGCGGGAGGCCACCGAGTTCTCCCGCATAGGCGACGAATTTGGCGGCCGAGTCCTCCAGTGGGAGGCAGTTGCCCTCCGGCATGAACCCGACGCGAGCCTGGACTGCCCCCGGCTCCGACGCCACATCGTGGCCCAGTACTTCCGCCGATCCGGAATCGGCAGGGGCCAGTCCGAGCAATACCCGCACGAGGGTCGTCTTGCCGGCACCGTTGGCACCCACCAGCCCGATGCGCCCCGCCGGCACCGACAGGTCGATCCCTTTCAGAGCGTGGAAGTCGCCATAGGAGAAGTGGAGCGCGTCGACCTCGAGCATGCCTGCACGCTACCTGGGCTACCTTCGAGCGTCCTGCATTCGTAGATTCTCGGGGTGGATAGCTTCCTCTCCATCGCCGCAGCCGCTGCGGCGACGGCGTTTTTGGCCGACCTGGTGCGGGGGTACCGGGCGCGGCCGCGCCGTCATGTGGCGGTGTGGGCTCTTGCGATCGGCATGTACGCCACGGCGACCTGGGCGCTCGCGATCGGAGTCACGCTGGGTTGGTCAGGCTCTGTGTTCCGCATCTTCTATCTGTTCGGGGCGATTCTCAACGTCCCCTTCCTGGCGTTGGGCTCGTTCTACCTGGCCGCCCCCAGGGCAGGCCGGCGATTGCTCGACTTCTTTGTGGTGTTCGGTTTCCTGGCGACCTTCGTGGTCGCCACCGCTCCGACCGTGCAGGCAATCCCGAGCTCGGGGCTTCCGGCCGGGTCCGACGTGTTTGCGGCATTCACCGAGGTCGGGCCGACCGGCCCGCGGTTCTGGGCGTTGGTGTCCAACGTGCTGGGCACGCTGGTGCTCATCGGTCTTGCGCTTGTGAGCATGATCCGGCTCGCCCGGGTCAACCGCATGGCGATCCTCGCCAACGGCCTCGTGATCGCCGGCGTGCTGGCGCCGGTCTATGGCGGCACGCTTTTTGCTTTCGGGGAGGCCGCCTCGTTTGCCGCCTCGCTGTTGCTGGGTGCCGTGCTGCTTTGGGCAGGGTATCGGGTCGGCAGCACGTAGCATTGAGAAGGATGCGCTACTCAGCAGGACTGGTGCTGGGGCTGGGCTTGCTGTTGGCAGCCTGTGGGTCCCCAGAGGGGGAAGAGGAGGTATTTGATCCCGCGGTCGTCCGGATCGTCGCGATTGGCGACTCGATCACTGCCGGCCAGTGTGCCTACACGGACAACCGCGGCGATCAGGTTCCCGGTGCGCAGGTGTATACCTATCGGTTCCACCTCCAGGACCACATTGACGCCGCCG
>JBFIPU010000131.1:0-5546 GCA_041609995.1 Acidimicrobiia bacterium | reverse complement strand
TGTGACGGGGACGGTGTCGTTGCCGGAGGGCACCGAGATGGTGATGCCGGGTGATAACACCGATATGAGTGTGGAGTTGATCAATCCGATTGCGATGGATGAGGGTCTGCGTTTTGCGATTCGTGAGGGTGGCCGCACCGTGGGCGCCGGCCGCGTCACCAAAATCAACAAGTAACGGCTACGCTCGCGCCCTCAGCCCAGTTAGCAGGACACCATGCCTTCAGACAAACGCCCACCGATCACGCTCGAGTGCACGGAGTGCCGGGAACGGAACTATGTCACGAACAAGAGCAAGACGAACACGCGTGAGCGTTTGGAGTTGAAAAAGTTCTGCCCTCGTTGTCGGGCGCACCAATTACATCGCGAAACTCGTTAGGTTCGTCACTCACGGGCGGCTCACAACGCCCCGGTGCACCGAACCGGGAACCGGCTTCTTCGCCAGGCCTGGGTGGTTATCGTTGGCTCCCAACGAAGTGGGAGGACGATGAGCAAGGTATCGATGTTCGGCTCCATTACCTGCCGCGAGGGAAAAGCCGACGAGATGGAGTCGGTCCTGGCCGATATGGTCAAAGCGGCCGAAGAGGAACCAGGTGTCGAGATCTATTCCTATCACCGGGGCGAAGACAACACGTTCTGGTTCTTTGCCCTGATGGCGGACGCCGAGGCCATGCAGAACCATGGACAGACCGGTGCGATGAAGGCGGCGATGGAGGCATTCGGCCCACTGATGGCCGAACCGCCGCAGGTGTCGACGACCCGTCCGATCGCTGCCATCGGCCTCGACGTCTGACCCCAGGCCGCCGAGCGGCGGTGATGCCGGCCGGGCCCGCTTGGCCCGCCAACGCCTTAGATTGCGGCCATGACTGAGGAACGCGAGATCATGGATTGGGCCAAGTTCGGCGTCGCGGCGCGGGAACTGGCCCAGTTGGTGGCCGACGACGGCTATCGGCCGGAGATGATTCTCTCCATCGCCCGGGGCGGCTTGTTCGTCGCCGGCAGCCTCGGCTATGCGCTGTCGGTCAAGAACCTCTACGTCATGAACGTCGAGTACTACTCGGGAGTGGATGAACGGCTCGAGGTGCCGGTTCATATCCCCCCGTACGTCGATTTCGTCGACACCAGCGACGCCAATGTCCTCATCACCGACGATGTGGCCGACACAGGCCACACGCTCGATTTCGTGCAGGAGTTCTGCCGGGGCAAGGTGGGTGAGGTCAAGACGGCCGTGCTATACGAAAAACCCCAGTCGGTCGTCAAATGCGACTATGTCTGGAAACGTACCTCGCAGTGGATCAACTTTCCCTGGTCGACGGACCCGCCGCTGGTCGGAGGACCGGGAGCTGTGCTGGACGCCTGAGCGGAGAGTTTGATACCCTCGCCTCGGTCTAGCGGGAGGCGCGCATGACGACATCCGATATGTTCGGCGACACCGAGCTCTTCAACCATCCGGTGACGGCCGAGGCGCTGGGCGCCACCCGACCCTGGGTGCGTTTCATCGGGATTCTCGGCTATGTCGTTGCGGCGCTGATGGGCGTCGGGGCGATCGTGGTGTTTCTGACCGGGGAAGCCGGGGGAGTGCTGGTCGGTATCACCTGGGCGGCGACGGCCATCGTCTACTTCTTCATCGCCCGGTTTCTCCTGGCATACGCCCACTCGATCGGTACTTACCTGGCCAGCGGCCGAGTGAGCGACCTGAATGCAGCCCTGCTGGCCCAGAAGTCCTTTTGGCGGCTGGCGGGCTTCCTGACGATCGCCGGCATCGTCATCGGGGTCCTGTGGGGCATTGTCCTGGCAGCACTCCTGGCCTCGGTGCCTTTGAGCTGAGCGGCCAAGCACGATGGGAACACCGGTGGTCTGAACCCGGTTGCAGGTGTAGATGACCACGACCGAGATGAGCCGGACGTCTCGCAAGGCCCTCGTCGCCATTGCCGTCAGTCAGCTCCTGGCCATGACCCTCTGGTTCTCGGCGACGGCGGTGACACCCCAGCTGGAACAGGAGTGGATGCTGTCCGGCGGAGAGGTGGCCGGCCTGACACTGGCGGTCCAGCTTGGTTTCGTCGTCGGCGCCTTCACGGCTGCAGTGTTCAACGTGGCAGACATCGTGCCGAGCCGCCGGCTGTTCGCCATGTCGGCCCTGGTCGGGCTCACGGCCAACGCCGGCCTGTTGTTCGTCACGTCGGACACCGTGGCGGTGGCGACCGGCCTCCGATTCCTGACCGGGGTGTCGCTGGCCGGCCTCTACCCGTCCGGGCTCAAAGTTGCGGCTGGATGGTTCAAACGCGCCCGCGGCATGGCGCTCGGCGTCTTGGTCGGTGCGCTCACCGTCGGGAGCGCAACACCGAACCTGGTGCGCGGGATCGGCCTGGACTGGCAGGGCGTGATCATCACCGCTTCGGTGCTGGCGGGTGCCTCAGCGCTGATCATGCTGCGCTGGGTCACCGACGGCCCATTCGAGACGACCTCTGCGCCGTTCTCCTTCAAGCAGGTGGGTCGGGTGCTGCGCAATGAAGGATTTCGCTGGTCCACGCTCGGCTATCTCGGCCACATGTGGGAGCTGTATGCGATGTGGACCTGGACGGCCGCCTTCCTGCTCGCCTCGGCCGAGGCGGCCGGGACCGGCTACGGCTCGGTGGCCACTGTGACCTTCTTTGTCATCGCCATCGGGGGAGCGGGCGCCTGGCTGGCCGGCGTGTGGGCCGATCGGCTGGGCCGCTCACTGGTGGCGGGGGCCTCGCTGGCGGTATCCGGCTCGATCGCACTTCTCAGTCCGCTCTTGTTCGGACGGGCGGCCTGGCTCGTGATCCCGGTATTCCTCATCTGGGGCTTTGCGGTGGTGGCTGACAGTGCCCAGTTCTCGACGATGGTGGCCGAGACGGCGGACCCGGAAGTGCGGGGTACGTCGCTGGCGCTGCAGACGGCAATGGGGTTTCTGCTGACGCTCGTCACGATCCGCGGAGTGCCGATCATCGCCGGCGCCTGGGGCTGGCAATGGTCGTTCATTCTCCTGGCGATCGGGCCGTCGGTCGGGCTGTATGCCATGATGCGGATCCGTCGCAGTGGGGCCAAGGAGCTGATTGCCGGTGGGCTCGGCTGACACCCGTTCCTAGTATTCCGGTGATGCCGGACATCCATAACCTCATCGACCACACGTTCGGTCCGTATCGACTCACCGTCACGCCGGAGCTGGTGGCTCGATACGTGTCGGCGACCGGCGATGATCCCGATCGCTGGGAAGACGTGGCGCCGCCCGGGTTGTTCGCCGTCGCCTTCTTTCAGGCCGCACCCGACTTCTTCGCCCATCCCGATGTGGAGGACCTGGCCAAGTCGGTGATTCATGTGGACCAGGATTGCCGTTGGTTCCACCCCACACCGATCGGGGCCCACTGGTCGGTTTCGGGCAGGGTCACCGGCATTCGCCAGCGGGCTCGGCTGTTCTTCGTCTCGTTTGCGGTCGACATCGTGGACGGCATGGGCGAGCCGCTGGCGGAGTCGACCGCCACGCTGTTGATGTCCGACGGGCCGGCGCCCACCGAACAACAGGCGGAACGCAAGCAGCCCAAGTGGTCCAGCCGCAAGACCAACCACGTGCCACCGTTCACCGAAGCCCCGATCCTCAAATCGGCCAGCCGCGACGACCTTGTCCGATACGCGGCGGCCACGAACGATTTCAATCCGATCCACTGGGACCACCAGGCCGCCCGCGAGGCCGGGCTCCCCGGCATCGTCGTGCACGGGCTGCTGGCCTCTGCCTGGCTGCTGCAGGCAGTGGGGGACGAGCACGTCAGCGAGGCCCGGTTCCGGTACCGGTCGGCCCTGCTTCCCAACACCCAGGCGGTGGTCGCCGTCGCGGCCGAGGGCGGGGGGTCGCATAAACTGACCCTGTCCGTGGACGACGAGGCGGTGGTGGCGGCAGATATCAGAACTGCTCGTTAGCGAGCGGCCTCGGCGCAACGTTGGGGAGCGGCGTCGGGAACGTAGATGGCGACGTAGGTGGCGAGATTGCTGCGCATCGAAGGTTTGATCGACAGGGCCAAGGCAGGGGACGAGGCCGCCTTTGGCGAACTGGTTCGCACACATCAACCCGAGGTGTTTCGCCTGGCGCTCAAACTCCTCGAGAACTACGAGCTGGCGCTCGACGCCTCCCAAGAGACCTTCCTGCGCGCGTGGCGGGCCTTGCCCCGGTTTCGTGGGGAGGCCGCCATCTCGACGTGGCTCCATCGCATCACCGTCAACACTTCGTTCTCGGTGCGCCGGCGGGCGCTGCGGCATGCGGCGACCCCGTTCGACGAGGCCGCTCACGATTTTCAGTCGAGCGATGACCTGGCGGAGGACACCACCGACCGCCTGGTGCTGGCGGACCGGCTACGGCGAGCCCTCAACCAGTTGCCGCCGGTTCAGCGGCAACTCGTGATGATGAAGGACGTGCAGGGCTACTCCCACGCGCAGCTGGCCGCTGCTCAGAACATCACCATCTCGGCCTCCAAGGTCCGGTTACACCGGGCGCGGAGAGCGCTCCGGGATCTACTCGCCCTCGACTGAATTGCGCCTCGCCGTATTCAGCAGCCACCCGCATGACGAAAGATTTCTGTCCGCCGCCAATGAAGGGCGCCATGAACTGGTCTTCATCGACGCACGGCTGAGTGCGCGCACAGCCGGCCTGGCCGACGGATTCGAGGCGATCTGTGCCTTCGTCAACGACGATCTCAGCCGGCCCGTCCTCGAACAGCTCGCCGGCCTCGGTGTCCGCTTCATTGCGCTGCGGTCGGCCGGCTTCAACCACGTCGATATCGACGCAGCCCGGAATCTGGGACTGCGGGTTGCGCGGGTTCCTGCCTATTCCCCCCATTCGATCGCCGAGCACACCGTGGCGATGATGCTGGCCCTCAACCGGCAGATTCATCGCGCGTACAACCGTGTGCGCGAAGGGAACTTCGCCCTGGACGGGTTACTCGGCTTCGACCTCCACGGCCGTACTGTCGGCGTCGTCGGGACCGGAAAGATCGGCGAGCGGGTGGCCGCCATCCTCGCCGGATTCGGGTGCCTGGTGCTGGCGTTCGACCTCGAAGAGAACCGGGTATGCGTGGACATGGGCGTGACCTATGTTTCGCTGGACGAGCTCTACCGGCGCTCGGACATCATCACGCTGCACGCCCCGCTCACCCCGGCGACGGAACACCTCATCGACTCGGCAGCCATCGACCAGATGAAGGGTGGGGTGATGATCATCAACACCAGCCGCGGTGCTCTGGTCGATACCGTCGCTGCCATCGAAGGGCTGAAGGCGGGCAAGATCGGCTACCTGGGCCTGGACGTCTACGAAGAGGAAGAGGAGCTCTTTTTTGAGGATCGTTCGGATCGAATCATCGCCGACGACGTCTTCTCCCGCCTTCTCACGTTTCCCAACGTGATCGTCACCGGCCACCAGGCGTTCTTCACTGTCGAGGCGTTGGGTGGGATCGCAGAGACGACGATCGCCAATCTCGACGCCTACGCAGAGGGTTCTGAGCTGACGAACGCGGTGATCTGATCACAACCGCTCGAGCCGG
>JBFIPU010000130.1:0-5708 GCA_041609995.1 Acidimicrobiia bacterium | reverse complement strand
TCCAATCGATGGGGGCCACGCTCGAATCGTTTCCACACCATGAGCTCGAAGCGCTTGGGAACCCCCATGCCGTCGTCATGCACTTCGACGACCAGGCTTCCACCCCGCCGAACGGCCTTCACCAGAATCGTCGGACCGCCGTACTTGGCGGCGTTCTCGACCAGGTTCAGGACCACCTGCTTGAACCGATCGGCGTCGAGGACGGCCCGTATTCCGGGTTCGACCTCCACCGTCACCGGACCAAGCAGCACCCGTACGGAGGCAATCGCATCGCGAATGATCGGCTCGATATCGTGCAACGCCGGCTTCAGGTGCATCTTGTCGGCCCCATCGCGAGCGAGGAGGATGAGGTCCTGGATGATCCGGCTCATGTAGATCGCCTGGCTGCGCGCCATGGCGAGCAGCTCCCGCTGTTCCTCGGTCTCGAGGTCGACGTGGTCTTCGAGCATCACATCGAGCACCCCCACCACTGACGTCAGGGGGGTACGCAGCTCATGCGATACCGAGGACACGAGGGCCTCCCGCTCGCGTTCTACATAGCGGCGGTTCTCGCGTATCTCAACCGACTGGCGGGCCACGACGAGGCCCACCACCACGTTCCCCACCGCCAACAGCCCCAGGCGTGATGGGTCGTCCGGGTTGACGACCTCGATATACCCGATGAGTGACAACAGGGCGATCACGGCCGTGTACGGGGCCACGATCGCCCAGAGAGGCGAGCCCCGCTCCGCGTACTCCCTGGGCTGGGGCACGCGTCGCAACAAGGCACCGGCCGTGGTGAATCCTGTCGCCGCCAGAAGGTAGATGGCATAGGCCGGGGTCGCCTCTTCGAAGGTCTGGCCGATGCCCGAGAAGAAATACGTCATGTCGGCCACCGCTTGCATGGCCATCGCGACACCGAAGAACAGAAGCCGGGGGTCGAACCGCAACATGCTGCGCCGCACGGCCACCCACAGCAGCATGATCAGCATCACGACGTCCAGGACCGGATAGGTCGATGCGATCAGCCGCTCCCAGAACGGGGCTTCCGCGAGCAGCGACCACAGGTCGTCCAGTAACAGCGCCCAGAGCACGGCGGCCAGGGAAACGGCCCCAATCAGCCCGTCGAGGAACACCCGCGTCCGCTGGGCCGTGTTGCTGGCGATCTGGGGCAGGAGCGCGAAGCCCGTCAGGATGAAGAGGTAGGACGTCACGAAGATGAGATCGGCGGGGCCGAAGGCCGGAACGGACCCGGTGATGATGCCGATCGCCGCCACCACGAGCACCCCGGCGGCTGCAATCAAGAATCCGAAACCGGAGATCCGCCATGCCAGGCGTTCCCGTCCACTGAACCCCTTCGCATTCTTGACGATGAGAGTGCCGGCAAACAGCTGACCCAGCAGCACTCCCAGTGGTCCCACCACATCGGCCGTCTCTGCATCAGCGAAAGAGACGAAGACTGCGAGACACAGCAGGAGGGCGATTTTGGACCAGTCGCGCGCCCTCACCCCCAGCGAACGATCACCACCCCCCACAGCTGTGGGCACCATCTCCATAGAGCGTGTATCGGCGGATATTTCACGCGATGTAGGGGCTTTTGCGCTTCGACGCTTCAGACCGCCCGGGCGGCCGGCGGGTCCGACGGTTGGGAATCGGGCAGAGCGATACTCGTGTGCAGCCCATCGGCTACGCGCGCATAGTGGTACGCCAGGGTCTCGACGAACTCTCGAATCTGGGCGTCGCTGTGATAGGTGGTGTTGGTGAAACGAATACCGGCCTCGCCAAGCTGCACCGCCGGAAACGCAGCGATGTTGACCCAGAATCCGGCCTCCTTGAGGCGTTTCGTGAGCTCTACCGTCTGGGAGAACCCACCCACCTTCACAAACCAGATCGGCGTCCGTGCCAGCGATCGAGCCGGCAGCTCGTGCTCGACCAGGAGACGACGAACGAGGTCGATCTGATCCAGGAGCTGGCCTTGCCGCTTCTCGTGTTCGCGACTGAGATGGATGTCGGCCGAGGCCACCGCCGCCCCCAGCTCGGCAGGGTGGATGGGGCCCGAGAACGTCATGGTGGGGCCACATAGCTTGACCCGGTGGGCGAGAGCGGGATCTGGAAACACCAGCACCGCTCCCCCGCTCGCGAAGGACTTCGCCAGGGACGCCGCCACCACCATCCGGTCGTGAAGGGGGACCTCGTTCAAGATGAACCCGCGGCCGTGCTTGCCCTGCCACCCCACACCGTGGGCGTCGTCGTAATACACATGGAGGTTGTCGTACTGCTCCATCAAATCCGCCACTTCGACCACGGGGGCCACGTCACCCCACATCGAATACACACCATCGGCCAGGTACCAGACCCGCCGATGCTTGCCGGCGTGCTGGGCTACGGCCCCTCGCAGCATCTCGACGTCGTTGTGCAGCAGCGGGATGACGGGGATGCCGTCGGATGTGAGCAGCTGTAGCGCCATATGTACCGACGAGTGCGCCTGGGCGTCCACCAGCACGACATCGTCGACGCCGATCAGGACGGGCAGCGCCGACAGATGGCCGAGTGTGGTGGTGGTAGGCATGATCACGGGAGCTTCGAAGATGGCCGAGAGTCGGTCTTCCAGCGCTGTGTACAGGTCGACGGACGTGTAGACGGCCGAGGACGAGTACACCGGGCCGAAACGTTCGATGGCATCGATGGCCCCTTGCTTGAGCCGTTCGTCGACGTTCAACCCGAGGTAGGCACAGGAGCCGAAGTTGACGAGGGTCCGGCCGTCGATGGCAACTGTTGCGCCGTCGAGGAGATCATCGTGAACGCTGACCCGGCATACTCCGGCCTCAACGGCCCCCCCGATGTGGCGTTCTGTCATGCGGAAGAACCGCTCGCGGCGCGCCGCTTCGTTGCTTCGCATCTTCTGTTGACCCCTTTCCCAAGGTCGCTCCTATGTAGGGCGCCCCCTGCGGGATGGCCTCTGACAGCCCGGGATCTCCGAAACCCATGATTCCCCGGATCCGTGTCTCCCAAGGTGAGTGTATGGAAGGCCCTTCCAGTTTGGAAGAGATTTCGCGTTCTCTTGACAATGGCGACCCACGCCGCAGCGGTCCTACAATCCTTCGAAGTTCGAGGAGGGGACCAGCATGACCACCACGTCCGCCAGCCGGCACATCAAGGCGCCCGTAGCCGAGGTGTTCGACGTCGTTGCACACATCGAACGCTTTTCCGAGGCGGTTCCCCACATCACCGAAGTCGAGTTCCTGACAGATCAGAAAGCAGGTGTCGGGACGAAGTTCCGGGAAACTCGGAGAATGCGGCGGGGAACGGCGACCACCGACCTCGAAGTCACCGAATACGAAAAGGACGACCGGATCCGCCTGGTGTCCGATGCCGGCGGCGCCATCTGGGACACCGTGTTCACCGTCACTCCGGAAGCGGGCGGCACCAAGCTCGACATGGTCGGGGAGGCCCGGCCGTACAAATTCATGGCCAAGCTGGTCGTCCCCCTCATCTCTCCCATGCTCACCAAGGCCATCGCAGCGGACATGGACGCCATCAAGGAATACTGCGAATCCAACCCCCCCTAGAGGGAGGGACTGCGGCGAGCTGCTCCAGTTCCACGTGTCGTGCTCGGACGCCTTCAACGACGGCATCGGCCAGAAGTCGGATCCGGCCGCTGACTCCCCATGGCGGGTGGTCGACGCCGACATCATCAAGGTCAAAGATGGCGCAGTCGACAAAGCCTGTCACATCGTCGGATACCGGACGCGAGCCCGGCCCAGCCGACATCGGCGCCTGACACGGGTTTTCGCAAGGAAGGTCTCTGGTGCCATCCAGGGACCTTCTCTCGCGTCCGAACAGCCGATGGGGTATCCATCCCGACCGATCGGGCGTTCGAGCATCAGACCAGAGATCGGCCCCTTGTCGGGCGCAGAAGGGATCAGTAGAGGAACATGGGCTTGCCGCCCACGTGGCGGACTTTGGCCTGGTAGGCCTGGGCGTCGTAGAGCTCCCCCACATCGACCCGTTTGACACCCTCGCCGGTGACGCTGATCGGCACGTTCGAGTAGGTCCCGCCCCGCAACGCCACCATCCGACCCGACGAGCCTTCCAACGCCAGGTCAGCGGCCATCACGGCGAAGTTGGTGGCCACCATGAGATCGAGCGAATCGGGCCGGCCCGATCGCATCAGGTAGGCGACCTGCTGGTTGATGATGCGCTCACCCGTCAACTCTTTGAGCGCCTCCCCCACCTCGATGCCGATGCCGCCCAGTTTGCGATGGCCATACGCATCAGCATCGCCGGTGAGCATCATCTCACCTCCCAGCATGGTGGCCCCTTCGGATACGGTCACCATGGCGTAGTTGGAGGGATTCGCTGCTTTGTCCATCATCAGCATCTTGGCCAGGCGTTCGATATCGAACGGCACCTCGGAAATCAGGGCGCGATCCACCCCGGAGAGGTAGGACGTGATGAGGGAGGTCTCGCCGCTGTATCGGCCGAACAGCTCGACGACGGCGATCCGCTCGTGGGAGCCGGCGCTCGTGCGGAGATTGTGGATGAACTCCACTCCCCTGGTCACCGCCGTCGAGAATCCGATGCAGTAGTCGGTTCCGTGAACGTCGTTGTCCATCGTCTTGGGGATTGCGATGACGGGTACCCCCTCTTCGTGCATGCGCAGCGCGTAGGACAGGGTGTCATCGCCGCCTATGGGGATCAGCACGTCGATTCCATGGTTTTCGATGACTCGCAGCACATGGCTGGTCAGATCGTGCGGACCGTCACCTGACACCGTGTCCGCCAGCCAGTGGGGAACGTCGGGCGTTGGCACCTTGCCCGGGTTGGTACGCGACGTGTGGAGAAACGTCCCTCCGGTCCGGTCCACGGTCCGCACCGCATTACCGTCGAGCGGCATCAGCAGATCCGCGGCCGTCTCCGGGTTGTCCGGATCGACATACACCAGGCCGGCCCACCCGCGTCGAATCCCGACCACTTCATGGCCCTGCTCGGCCACCCGGCCGACCACCGCCTTGATGCAGGCGTTCAACCCCGGTACATCCCCCCCACCGGTCAAAATCCCAATGCGCATGTTGCTCCTCGTGGCGAATCAGAAACTCTAGGTCGCCGGGCCGACTTCGACAGCCACGCGAGGCTCCACATCCCTACCAAACATCGTCGGTTGAATACGTAGCCAGCGCCTACGAATACAGCGCACCACTCCGCCCCGGATCCGGATGCAGCCGCTAGCAGGGCCCCAACGAGCGCGCCGAAAAGAGCCACGCAGCCCAGCCCGTATGGCTGCTTGGAGCTGCATCAACGGCTCTACTCCGCGAGCGGAACGGAGTGAAACGAGCTCGGACCAAACGTATCGGCTTTCCAGGCCGATCCCGGCATGGATCAACGCTGTTCTACTCCCGCAACGAGCGAAGCGAGTGAGGACCAGCTTTGGCCCTCCGGGCCTGGTCCACAACACTATCGAGGCGCCGACGAGCCGAAGGCGAGGAGAACCGGCGAGGTGAGCGCAGCGAACTTCGAGCCGGCATAAACCGGTCTACTCTCCGAAGTGAGCGCCGCGAACGAGGTTCAACGTATCGGCCCTCCGGGCCGACAAACAACAGAAGCCCCCTCAAAGAGGGGGCTTCTGTTTTTTGATTAACCCGGCGGTGTCCTACTCTCCCAGGGGATTGCTCCCCAAGTACCATCGGCGCTAATCGGTTTCACTTCCGTGTTCGGAATGGGAACGGGTG
>JBFIPU010000129.1:0-5810 GCA_041609995.1 Acidimicrobiia bacterium | reverse complement strand
GGCTTGCAGTTGCCTGCCCTCCTCGACGCGTACCGGACCGGTGGTGGGGTGTCGTGGGAGCAGTTCGGAGCCGACATGCGCAGCGGCCAGGCCGAGATGAATCGTCCATGGTTTCTCACGGCTCTTGGCAGGGACTGGTTTCCGTCTGTCCCGGACCTCCATGAGCGACTGGAACAGGGTGGGAAGGTGGCCGATATCGGGTGCGGAGAGGGCTGGTCTTCGATCTCCATCGGCCTGACCTACCCGAACGTGACGGTGGATGGGTTCGATGTCGACGGCCCGTCGATCGAGAACGCTCGGAACAACGCCATCGGGTCCGGTGTCGCGGACCGCGTCAAGTTTCACAACGCCGACGCGGCCGGCCTGGACCTGGATGATCGCTACGACGTCGTGACGGCCTTCGAGTGCATTCACGACCTCCCGCTGCCCGTCGATGTGCTCTCGACGATGCGGCGGCTGGCCAAGGACGACGGCCACGTCGTTGTGATGGACGAGAAGGTGTCGGAACATTTTCCCGGCCGGGGTGATGACGTCGAGCGTGCCATGTACGGCTTCTCGCTCTTCATATGCCTGCCGGATGGGATGTCGCACCAACCCTCGGCAGCGACCGGTACGGTGATGCGGCCGGAGACACTCCGCGCCTATGCGCAGCAAGCAGGGTTCGAGGACATCGAGATTCTCCCCATCGAGAACGACCTCTGGCGGTTCTACCGGCTGTACTGAGAGCCGGTCGCCGGCCCGGCAGCGGTTTCGCCCGGTGGAACGTACGTAGAAGGCGGTCGCCGCACCGGCAGTCGCTAGCCGGGTGGGGTGGTGAGCCCGGCGTCCCAGATCTTGGTGGTGGCGTCTTCGAGGACGGTGACCGGATCCGACCAGCCATCGGCAGGTGTCGACTTAGTCTTGGATCGATTCACGATGCAAATGTCGCGATGCACCTCGAGCGTTGGTTGCACCTGGCTCAAGTCTGGTGAGACGACTACTAGCCCTGCAAAGGGTTCCCGATGCAGGAGGCCGTCTCCTCCAAGCTTGCCATAGGGGCTGTCTTGTCGTAGTGGCTACCTCTAGACACGATGCATGTATCGTGATATGTTTTGCGGTGAATAGGGGAGTATCCCCGAACGGGCGTCGTCGTCAATACGGCCATCAGGCCCGGCACCGCAGGCCCCCCCCGGGGCGGGAGAGACCTTCACGACATGTGACGTGTGCTCGACCTCAGGAGGGCCGATGGTCGCCACAACCGCCCGTACCGCCTGCTTTGCACCGAGGAATCCCGCCAGGCTCGCTGACCTTCTGCTGTCCCGCCGAGAGTTGGTGACGCGGTCCGCTGGAGCGTTGCGGGGCGAGGTGGCCGATGCGATGAGCCAGCGGGACCTCAGTGACCTGTTCGATCACGAAGATCCGTCGGCGGATCCCACCAACCCGCGTCTCTGGGAGGTAGAGGAGGCGCTGGCTCGGGTCGCCGACGGCACGCACGGGTACTGCGCCGACTGTGGTATCGGTATCCCGTTGGCGCGGCTCAGGGTATTGCCAGCCACGGCTCGGTGTGTCGGATGCAGACGCCGGTATCACTTGGCCGGCACCCTCGACGAGGACGGCATGCGATCCACCAAGTCACAGGGTCGATCACTGGTTGGATCCGGGACATCGGTACGGAGGGATGAGCGATGAGGGTGTATTACGGTTTTGAGGTGAGGCAGCGGGGCTGGCTTTTGGATGAGCGCGACCGGCTGAGGGATCTGCTCGTGAAGTTGCGGGCCGCGGCTCGCTCTGATTTCGAGAACCACGACAGCACGGATGACGAATCCGCCAGCCAGGCCGACGCGATCGAAGGCCGACTCGCTTCCATCGATGAGGCCCTCAACCGGATCACCTCGGACTGTTACGGCTTGTGCCAGATATGTGGATTGGCCATTCCCATCGGGCGGCTCCGGTCCCTTCCCGCCACGGCGGTGTGCCGGGATTGCGTGGGCCTGCAACGTGTGGTGGGTTCGGCCGTAGGGCCGGTGTCGTCGTGACCCAGCGGTCAAGTTGGCGCGGGCAGAGGAGCGAGTTCGAGGGGAGTGTGTGATGCATACTGTCGAAGAGGCCATGACGGTGGAGGTCATCACCGTCGGGCCCGATGAGCCGGTGACCGCGGCGGCCAGGATCATGCGTGATGCCGCTGTCAGCGGGCTGCCGGTTGTCGATGCGTCCGGTGCGGTCCTCGGGATTCTCACCGAAGCCGACCTTTTGCATCGTGCAGTCCTCGCCGATCTAGCTGACGTTGGTGATCGAGGCGGTTCACGTGACCGATCATTGGGGTCGACTGTTGCTGATCTGATGAGCTGTGACGTGCTGGCTGTGCGCAGGGATGCGCCGTTGGCCAAGGCGGCCCGGTTGATGGAGAAGGCCCGGGTGCGACGACTCCTCGTCGTCGGACCCGAGTTCGTGATCGAAGGGGTTATTTCGCGGGCGGACGTAATCGCCGCTCTTGCACGGTCCGATACTGACATCGAGTCGGAGATCCGCTCCTGCGTGATCGACGAGATCCTCGGCCTCGACCCGCGCCAGATTGACGTTTTGGTGGACCAAGGCGTCGTCACGATGAGTGGTGTGGTTGAGCAACGGCGGGAGGCCGTCCGGTTGGAGCGCCTCGCAGGCCAAGTACTAGGGGTCAGTCGGGTCGAGAGCTCGGTGACGTGGGAAGCCGACGTTGCCGACCGGGGATTGGGTCCGCGCTTCGCCTACTTCTCCAAGTACTTCGCGAAACGCCGAGAAGAATCGAGCGGATCGGTAACTACATCCGCAGGGGCTGACAAAAACGACGAAGAAACCAGTGACGAGCCGGTCGATCTTGGAAAGGGGTGATGTGATGGATCGGTTCAAGCGCATTCTGGTGGCGGCGTCTCCGGGGCATCTGGAGCCGGCTGCCCTCCGCGCCGCTGTCAGACTCGCCGACACTAGCAATGCGCATCTGACGGTGTTGAGCGTACTTGAGCCACTCCCCCGATGGCGTCGGACGGTCAAGGTGGAGGGCCGCCTGATCGACGTCCAGGACTTGGTGCTCCGAGACCGCAGCGAGCGTCTCAGTCGCTTTGTCGAATTCACTCGTCCCCGGCAAGAGGTCGCACTGGAGACGAGAATTGGAGAACCGTTGGTCGAGGTGATTCGGTTCGTCCTCAGCCACGACTGCGACCTCGTCGTGGTTGGCGAAACCGAACCCTCGAAGGGCTCCCGCTTGGGGGTGAGCACCGGGGTGATGCAGCTGCTTCGCCAATGCCCGGTTCCGGTGTGGGCGATACGGCCCACCCGAGGGAGGGCGCTGGGGGTCCTGGCATTAGTGGACCCGGATCCAACGGACCCGGAGCGTGCCGGCCTCAACGACCTGGTTCTGGAGTTGGCAACATCCATGGTTCGTCGGGACGACGAGGAGTTGCATGTAGCACACGCGTGGAACCTGGATGGTGGAGCGACAGCCGAGACCGAGATTGTGCAGGCGGTGGTGGACCAACATCAGGCACAGCTCGATGGGTTGACCGAACGTCACGGCATCTCCCAAGCTGGGGGCTGTGTCCACCTAGTGCAAGGCGAACCCGGTGAGGTACTCCCGGAACTGGCCGAACGCCTGGATATCAACCTGATCGTGATGGGAACCATGGCGCGGACGGGCTCGAGAGGTCTATTGATGGGCAACACCGCCGAGACCATCCTGCGGTCGGTTCGTTGCTCGGTGCTGGCGCTCAAGCCAGAGGGGTTCGCCTCGCTCGTGGGCCCCGAACAGCAAAAGGAGAAGGCAGGGCGATGACCACACCAAGCACCGTAGAAGTGGACCGGACGCCGCTACCTGGGATCGGCCTGCGGCTCGAATTCGTCATCGGCGACGGCCGCCGGATCGGCGTGATCCATCGACAAAGGGGAGGCGTCGAGTTGTTTATCAGCCATCCCAGCGAGCCGGATCTGACAGCGACGTCAGTCGATTTGACTGCCAGCGAGGCCGCCACGCTCACAGAATTGTTCGGTGGTTCGGTGTTCTCGCACGAGCTGTCACACCTCCGGGAAGCCGCCTCGGCTATCGTCGTGGACTGGCTTCCGATCGAGACCGGATCCCGCTTCGTCGATCGTCCCTTGGGTGACACAGAGCTGCGCACCCGCACCGGTGTGTCGATCGTCGCCGTCATCCGAGACGGGAAAGCAATACCGTCACCTCCGCCGAGGTTCGTCTTCGCCGCCGGGGACGTCGTGGTAGCAGTCGGGACCGTTGAAGCCCTGGCGGCTGCCACCGAAATTCTGCGCTCCGAGGCCTAGTAATGCGAGGGGTGTTCCTCCTCGAACTCGGGGCTGTGCTGCTCTCGCTGACGTTCTTGGCCAGACTGGCCGGCCGATTCTCGTTCTCTCCCATTCCCCTCTACTTGGGCTTGGGTCTGCTTATCGGTGAGGACAGCCTCCTACCGCTCGATGTGAGCCGGGAGTTCGTTGACCTCGGTGCCGAACTCGGTGTGATCCTGCTGCTGTTCTTGCTAGGAGTGGAGTACTCCATTGACGAGCTGACTGCCGGAACCAGGCGGGCGTATAGGCCGGGGACGGTCGATCTGACCCTCAACTTCCTTCCCGGGTTCCTCGTCGGATGGGTGCTGGGCTGGTCGTTTACAGCGGCATTCCTGCTGGGCGGAGTCACCTACATTTCATCGTCTGGCATTGCCGCCAAGCTAATGCGAGATCTCGGGTGGCTGGGCAACCGTGAGGCCCCGGCCGTGCTTTCGGTTCTCGTCATCGAGGACCTCGTGATGGCCATTTACCTGGCAGTGGCCGCAGCTCTGGTCATCGGAGCGAGCGTCGGCGGGGCGGCATGGTCGATTCTCGGCAGCGCTGCGCTGGTGGGGGTGGTGTTGGTGGCAGCGAGCCGATTCGGTTCTCGCATCAGCCGGCTGGTCTTCACCCATTCCGACGAGTCGGTGCTACTGGGCATGTTGGGGATCGTCCTGACGGTGGCAGGCTTAGCCGAGCAGGTTCGGGTGTCGGCTGCCGTGGGTGCCTTTCTTCTCGGATTGGCGGTGTCCGGTGAGGCAGCCCAGCGCGCGGGGCGACTGCTCGGCCCGTTGCGTGACCTGTTCGGAGCGACGTTCTTTCTGTTCTTCGGACTTCAAGTGGATCCTGGCGCGATTCCACCGATCCTTACACCGGCAATGGTTCTCGTGGTGGTGGCCGGCACGACGAAACTGGTCACCGGCTGGGTAGCCGCCAGCAGCTTCGGTGCGACGGCAGGGGGCCGCCGGCGGGCCGGTGCATTGCTGATCGCTCGCGGCGAGTTCTCGATCATCATCGCAGAGCTCGGTGTCGAAGGGGGCTTGGAACCCCAACTGGCCCCACTCGCGACTGCCGTGGTTGTCGGCCTTGCCGTCCTGGGCCCAGCCGCAGTCCACCTCACCGGCGTGATCGACCGGCGCGGAGTACGCGATGCGATCGTTCTCTACGGGGGACGTCACGATTCACACGCCGTCGTATCAACTCAATCACCGAGGAAAGTCGAGAAGCGCGGTGACGAGCTCCACATCGAAACGAGAGAAAGCCTGGTGGACTGAGCAAGCCGACCAGGTGGTAGCACCGTTACCGCACAAGAACTCTCCAACGCCGCGGCTCGCCGGCGGTGGGTTGAGTCAGGTCTTCGGGATCCGGCGGGCCACGAGCGATCGAAGAGCTTCGAACGCAAGACCGACGTGCCCAAACCAAAGCTTTTGGTACGGCCCAAGAGCCCCCCGGCGGCATTCCTGAACGGTGAAATCCCCTGCAGGCACAGGGGATTTCGTGGGTGGAGCTGGAGGGATTTGAACCCT
>JBFIPU010000128.1:0-5830 GCA_041609995.1 Acidimicrobiia bacterium | reverse complement strand
CTCCACCCCCGCCTCGCGCAGCGGCCCCGAGACCGCCTCGCCGGTGAAGGTGTCGAACACCGACCAGGTGTTGAGGTCGTACATCACCTTGTTGGAACGGGACAGCAACCCCGAGGTCCGCAACAGCGGGCGCTCGATGCCATCGGGAACGGAGTCCAGGTCGTAGGCCTGAGCCGACCCGCACAGCGTGCAGTACGGGATGCCGAGGCGTACCCCGCCCACGGTGTCGATCACCATTTCGTGGACTTCCATGATGTTCTTGGGGTAGGCCCGGGCCTCGCCGTTGATCGAAACCCCGAAGATGATCTTGTCGTCGTCGTACCAGTCGCCGCCGGCGGCGTCGGTTACTCCTGGATCATCGAGGGCAGGAATGCACCCGCCCAGGCACGGTTGGTCGAACCCGCGCAGCGGACGATCGTCCGGCCGCACTCCACCCCAGTTGAGGTAGCGATAGTCGATCCTTGCTTCCGGATCTTCGAAGATCGGCCTCCACCGGGGCTCGATGAACGTGAAGAGCTGTCCCTTGAGATTCTGGAAGTCGGGAGGAGCGGGAATGTCCGCCGCAATCAGGTAATTGGTTGCCGCCCCCCACGGTGTCCCGACGAGCGGCATCTCGAAATCCGTGACCGCCTCGATGGCTGCCACGATCGCGTCCGAGGTGGGCCCGGGACGCAGAAAGCGGAGGAAATCCGACAAGAGCCAGGCGTAGCGGGCATCACCGGCGGCGGCGATGGCCTCCACCGCTTCGAGGTCGACGCTGGTGGCGACCGCCCCCACCAGTTGCTGGGCAGCAGCGGCCACGTCCGGGTCGGCGGGGGCGGCGGTGGTGGTCGTCGTCTCGGCCGGCGGCGTGGTGGAGGTCGACGACGAGGCAGAAGACGAGGTGGTTTCTTGCCGGGGATCGGAAGCGGCGTTGCATGCCGCCAGCACCAGGACAGACAGGACCGCCATGGCTACCCGATGCATCCGTCGTCCTCCTCGCGTGTTCCCAATGTTCAACATGCCGCGTGTTCCCAATGCAGCGTGTTTCCCATCCAACGTATCCCGTCCGCCCGTGGTTCCGCTGATCCCAGCCAGATCGTTGCCGCCGCCGCTCGTTGTAGGCCAAACGACGGCCGATCTCACGCAGGATGGCAGCATGGTTGATCCTGCGCACAATTCTCGATCACCAGCGACCGGGACCGCACCGAGAGGCCTCTGTGACTTCGGGTGGCACCGCCGCCCCCCCGATCGTTTCGCTAGTCCCAGCCCAACTCGTGCAACCGCTGCTCGGTGAAGCCCAGATAATGGCCGATCTCGTGCAGGACGGTTCGCCGAATCTCGTATGCCAGCTCGCCCGGGTCGTGGGCGATGCTGACGTGGGGAAACCGAAACACCGTGATCTGATCTGGCATCACTCCCGTGTATTCACCGCTTCGGTCGAGCAGGCTCACCCCCTCGTACAGACCGAGGAGATCGGGAGAGTCCCGTGGCGGGTCATCTTCGACCACCACGATCAGATTGTCGAGGCGAGCCACCACCCACTCGGGCAGCTCCTCCAGAACCGCGTCGACGATCGCCTCGAAGGCCTCCAGGTCTCCTTTGAATGCTCGCTCCGGATCGTGTCCCATGGTCTCCTGACGGGTGTCGGCCTCGAGGCCGCCGAGGCAGATCTCAGTTGGAGGGGACGAAGACGATCACGCTGATCTGGTCGGTGAAGGTTCCGTCCTGGGTGGTGAGCGTAGCCGTGATCTGATGCTGTACCACGTCGGCGAGTCCGGTCGAGAGCGTCGCCACGATCGCGTCACCTGAGCCGAGCTCGCCCTCGAGATCGGACGTCCAGCGCACCTCGTACGGTGGGGCGGCATCGACATCGACCGCCAGAGGTACCGACGCCGTGAAGTCTTGACGAGCAGGGTTGAAGGTCGCCGGAAAGGGGGTGTTGTCTGAAGCGGGGCGGATGATCTGTACTGCGTCGCCGGTGACTCCGAATCGGCCCGCAGTCGGCAGCCAGTCCGAATCGCCGAACTCGATCAGGACGTCAGCGATCGGCTGATCGTTGGCGTTGGTCAGGTAGAAGGTGAGGTCGGCGGGCCTGAACACGCCCACGGTCTGATCGCCGTCATCGTCCCAGTCGCCGGCCACGATCCGATCCGAGGGGATGCCGTAAAAGGACTCGAAATCGGCGACACCGGTATCCAGCGAGTTGCGGAAGTACATGAACCCGGTCGTGTCGCGGTACACGCCCACCGAGGTGACACCGTCGCCATCGAAGTCGGCGGTGAACGGCTTGTCGCCCGGGACGCCGAATAAGAATGAGAACTCACCGGTGACGGTCCCCAGCGTGTTGGCAATGAAGATCTCGCCGGCCCGATACACGCCAAGAGTGTCACACCCATCGCCATTCCAGTCCCCAACCAAGGGAACATCACCTTCTTCCCCGAAGAAGAATTCGCGGTCGGCAATCCCGAAGTCGTTCGAGTTGCGAAGGTATACGAATCCGTTTGTCTGCCGGTACATCCCGACGGTGTCGATCCCGTCGCAATCCCAATCACCGATCAGCGGGAGGTCGCCGGGAATACCGTAGAAAAACGAGCGAACAGCACCCGCCTCGCTCCGCAGGTGCCACTGGCCGGTGGCCGGATCGAAGTGGGCGACGGTGTCGGGGGCAGCCCAGGCCGGTGCGGCGCCCAGCACCACTGCCAATGTTATGAATACCGCAATCGTCGCCCGACGAGTCACTGTTCTCCTCACCCGCTGTATCCGTATCACCACACAAGGTGGTGATCCGCCACTTTAGGATGTGGGCTGTGACGCTCACAACCAGACGAAAAAAGGGACTGGTCCTGCTCGGCCTCGTTGGCCTCGGGGTACTCGTGGTTCTGTCGGGAATCTGGTTTCCGGCCGATCGGGTGAACGTCGACCTGGAAGCGGCCCGAGAAACCCTGCAGGATCAAGCCGACCAGACGTTGCCTTCCGCGGGCGCGGGGGCGGTCGGCGGGGATTCGTCCGACGCGGGCGAATCCGGCGAAGCGATCGGCGACCCGGCCGATGCGGAGGTCGGAGTAGAAGTCCTCGGAGCGAATGCCGAGGGCGATGAGGAGACCGGCTCGGCTCAATCGACATCCCAGGGCAATTCGCTCCAGTCGCCCGTGCCCGGCTCGAGTTCGCCCTCGTCGACCACGCCGCCATCGACGTTGCCGCCCCAGGACCGCCAGGTCGTGCTGATCGTGGGATCCGACGAGCACCCGTCCCGCGCCACCGTCCGGGCCGACGCCGTCATGCTTCTCGTCGTCGAAGAGGACGAGGTGGGTCTCATCTCACTGCCGCGGTTCCTCTCCGTCGACAGTCCTTGTCATGGCGGGCCGGTTCCCCTGAACCTCAACTACGCGGGATGCGAAGGAGCGACCGGGCTGGAGGCACTCGGGATCGCGGTGGAGGACTTCACGACCATGACAATTGACAACTTCGCCGTGTTCGAGTTCGCCGGCTTCCAAAGGCTCATCGATCTCATGGGCGGCTATGAGACATGCGTGGAGCGGGCCGTCAAGCTCGAAGCGGGTGATCCGGTGTTCCTCGAACCGGGATGCACGACGCTCGACGGTTCCGATACCCTCCGCTGGGTCCGGTCCCGACAGGCCCTCGAATGGGACGACGACAGTTGGAAGCTGATCGGCGGAGGCGGCGACATCGTCCGTAGCGGACGCCAGCGCGACGTCTTCAAGTTCGTGCTCACCGAGATCGGCCAGATCGACGACTTCAGCAAACTACTCGCCATCGCCCAGACCACCTCCGGGATCTTCACACTCGACGACGGTTGGAGCGTGCCCGACGCCGTTGCCCTGGCCTGGCAGCTGAAGGATTCCGCCGGCGATCTTCGCATGGGTTCGGTGCAAGGCACCAGAACTGTCACCTCGGACGGACAGTTCGCCCTCGTGCCCACCGAGCCCTTCCCCGAGACGCTGTCCTCGCTGCTCGGCCGGTGAGCTGGGCGCCCCCGTAGGCGCTGGAGTTTCAGCATCGATGATCGGACGACGCGGCATTACCTGATCCTCAGCTTCGGTTTTGGGTGGCCGGGCAGCCGGGTGACCCGGACGTGGGACACGTCGAAACGGCGGCGGCATCGCGGTGGCTAGTCGAGGAATCCCGACGGCAGTACCTCTTCATTGCAGGGCGCGCCCGGCGATAGAATTCGAGTGCGCATGGGCACACCTTCTCGACTCATCGCTCACGCCGTGCTCCTGTCGCTGACCCTTGCCGCCTGCTCGAACCCCGGGACCCAGCCCACTCTGACCACGACGCCGGCGACGGTGACCACCCTCGCCCCCTCCACTTCGGCGCCGCCTCCGCCGACCACCGAACCCGCCACTCCCTCGACGACGATCCCGGCGGTGATCGCCTCGCTGCCGGACGGACCTTGCGACGGCATCGGCGACGCCCCGGCGTTTCCTGGCGCCGAGATCTCATTCGTCGCTGACGGCCGGCTCTATGTCGTAGCGCCGGATGGGTCGGGATTGCGGTGTGCGCTCGAGCTGGACGGTTCCGGGCCGCTCGTGTGGGGCCCTGCCGCCGACCGGCTCCTGGCCGGCGGAGCAGCCTACGACCAGAACGGGCCGCTTTCCGTGGAGCTGCTGGATACGGCGGCACCGGGCTGGACCCGCCCCACCGGCAAGTCGCTCGTGTCGCTCAGCAGCGATGGGCGCCTGGTCAAGGCCGAGGCCGACGGGGGCGAAGAAATCGACATCTCGTTCCTCGAAACCCACGACGCCGTCACCTACTACCCGTCGGGCACCCACGTTGGCGTGATCGGTACCCACCCGGACGACGGAAGCTTCGGCATCTGGCTCGCCACCAATACCGGGGCAGATCCGCAGCTGCTCGTCTCGGCCGTGGAGGCAACACCTTCCGAGCCTGCCTTCTCCGAGGACGGGCTGTCGCTGTACTTCGTGGCGAAGCACGATGGGCCCGAGTTCCACGTCCACGAGGTGCCGATGCTGCCCGGTCAGATCGAGTTCGACGCGACCATCCGGCTCCAATCCACCCGCCGGCTGTCCCGCCTGTCCGTCTCCCCGTTCGACGTTGGTTGGGTTGCCGCCCAGGAAGGCGTGTGCGGCGAGGTCGGCGGAGTCCATTATGCGGTGGAAGGCGGGAACTACCCCGACGAGCTGGTCAATATCGACACCTCGCCGGTGGGCTGGCTTCCGGACCGGCGGCTGGTGGTGGAGGCCTACCCGGATGGCTGTGAGAACGAAACCACAGATCTGTGGATCGTCGATTTCTCGAGCCCATCCCGCGAAGCTCCGTCCGGCACGCTGTTGGTGGAGGACGTGGACGACGCCGCCATCCGCGCCCCGGTGCCGCCCCCGCCCCCGCCGCCCGACCCCGACTTCTCCGGCTTCGCCTGATAGCGGCCACGCCGCCCCCGGTCGGGGGCCGGAAGCAAAGCCACGGCAGCGGCGACAGGCTGGGTCGATCCCCCGGCCACCAGTTTGCCCGTGATCCCGACGTGGATCGTGCGTCCTCCACCGTAGAATCAGAGATCCGAAGCATGCCCCCTTAGCTCAGTGGTAGAGCAGCTCCGTGAGCCGGTGGCGAATGGGCCCGCAAATCAGGTCATGGTCTTACCATGGAAGTGCGGCGGGATCATCAACTCGACCTAACATCAAACAATCGCGCCCCCTTAGCTCAGTGGTAGAGCACTTCCATGGTAAGGAAGGGGTCCCCAGTTCAATCCTGGGAGGGGGCTCGCATGCCAGAATTGGTGAGCACGCACAAGGCGCTGTAGCTCAGTAGGTAAGAGCGCACGACTCATAATCGTGAGGTCGGTGGTTCGAGTCCACCCAGCGCTACG
>JBFIPU010000127.1:0-5830 GCA_041609995.1 Acidimicrobiia bacterium | reverse complement strand
GAAAACCTGGAGCAGACGGCCGGGCCACGCCCACCCGTGAAGGAGCTCAGCCCGCCCCCACCCACAATGCCACCGACTGGCCCGTCCGAAGAACCGAGTGAGGGCGAGGCGATCCCCACCCCATCCATTTCGATGGGCGAACCCGTGCCGGCGGGTGGCGCGCCGGCCGACGAGCCCGAGCCAACCCCGATACGCTTGGACGGCCCGGCCGACGAGGCCCCGGCCTACGAGGCGCCGGCCGACGAGGCGCCGGTATCGCCGTCTCCCGGTACCGTGTCTCTGCAGGAAGGGAGCGAGTTGACCCTGGTCTTCATCGGCATCGAACCCGCAGGGATCGACATCCCCGGCGCTCACATCCTCGCCGTTCATCGGCAACACCCGGTGGACTTCGAACCGATCAAGGCATCGATTGAGCACACCAGCAAGCCGTTGCTCGTGACAACCCCCGCGACCCGCTCGCTCGGAGAACGCATGGCGTCGCATATTGCAGAAACGATGGAAGAATGGCTCGACGCCGATGTCGAGCATCTATCCGTGAGCGACCCCATCGGCGAAAGCCCCAGAATCGTAAAGGCGGCCAGGGAACTGGCCGAATACTGATACCGATGAAATCCAAGATCTTGATGCTCTTGATGACGCTGGCCGTCGCCGGTTGCGCCGCCGCGTCCGACGGCGAGCCCGAAGGCGGCGGGACAGATCCCGCATCGAGCGCGACCGTCACCACGGCCGTGGACGGTGAACCCGGCACGGAGGGGAACGCCGAGCCGGGCGACCAGCAAGACGGCACGACCTCCGAGTCCACAACCGTCCTCCAATCGGGTTCCTCGACCTCATTGGCGACCACGACCACATTCCAGGTGTTTGAAACCGACCCGAACGAGACCTATGCAGTTCCCGTTGAGGACATCCCCCCCGGCCAGAACCCGGTGTACTACACCGAATTCGAGGTTGACCAGGGAGAGGTGCAGATCGTCTGGGACCGCTGGTGGTGGGGGCTGCTCGACGGCAAAGGCGAAGTACGGGTGTACAGAGAAGGCGAACTCATGGCCGAAGGCTTCATCTCGGGTGAAGGGGCGGTGCAGAGCCAGGATCCATCGACGGGAACGATCAGTATCTACGGTGCGAACGGGGATGTCGTGGCCACGGTGACCCAGGAAGACCTGACGGAATCGATCCGAGCTGCCCAGGCGGAAGCCAACATCGGCTAGCTCCTAGCCTGGCGGTATGGAGATCCGACCAGCCCGCAAATCCGATCTCGACTCGATCCGCCTGTGGACGGCCGACACCTTCTCCTGGGGTGACTACATCGAAGATGTCTTCGAACGATGGCGCCTGGATCCGATGGGCGAGCTGGCCGTGCTCGTCGACGCAGAAGACATCCCAATCGCCATCGCCAACGCGGCAATGGTCAGCCCCACCGAGGCATGGTTGCAGGGCGCCCGCGTGCACCCGGAGTTCCGTCGCCAGGGACTGGCGAGCCGGCTGACCGAACACCTGTCCAAATGGGCCAAAGGGTGGGGCGCCCAGGTGGCGCGCCTGATGGTGGAAGAGGACAATGAGCCGGCACACGCCCAGGTTCAGGACGCCGGTTTTCGGGCTGTGGGAACCTGGAGTGTCGCCCGGCGCCAGGTCGGTGACGGTTCGGTCATGCCGGCCGGAAATGGTGGCAAGCCGATCCAGCGGGCAGACCGGCTGTTGCTCGCTCCTTCGGCCGAGGCGGAGCCGGCCTTCGTGGCGTGGTCCTCCGACGACATCGGCCGCAGCGCTCGCGGCCTTTTTCCCAATCGATGGATCTTCCGGCGCTTGCTCGTCGAAGACCTGGAGCGAGCGGCCAGGCGCGAGCACCTGTGGGTGGCGCCCGGCGGCTGGGTCACCGCCCGACCGGTGGGCGACGCCCTGGTGTGCAATTGGCTCCACACGAGCACTGAGCACGCTTACGACGTGGCCCGCTCCCTGAACCTCTTGGCAGAGGAGATGCGGATGAGCCGCATCGAGACGTTCTTCCCCAGTATCGGTTGGCTGAACCAGGGGTTCCGACGCGCCGGCAACACGCTGCGACAAGACACCGTCTACGCCCGGGCCCTGTGAACCTTCTCGGGCCCGGCGGAGGCGGTGGCAACCGGTCAGCCGCCATTGCCGGGTTGATCGCCGTCCTGCTGATCACGGCCTGTTCCTCTGCCGCACCGCCCAAGCAGGCCGTGGCGAGTACCTCCTGCCAGGCTTACCCGGGTGCGAACGGCAACAACGTCGTGACGGTCTACCTCTACGAGACTTCAAACACTGACAGCTGTGTCGCGGTGGGCACGCACCAGCGGATCGAGTTCTTCAACAAGGGGTTAGGCGGCACGGTCGTCGAGTGGTTCGGAACCCGTCAACTCGAGTCCGACAGTTCTTTTGCCACGGAGCCGGTCGGCGAGTTGTTGGATCCCGGCACGTACGTCGTCGAAGGCGGACCCTTCGAGGTACCGCGACTCCGCATTGTCGCCCCGGAGGAAAGCATGCTCGCCCAGCTTGTGGCGTCAGACAACTCATTGGGGCCGGTGTCGGTGGGCATGACCTTGCGGGATGCCACCAACGCCCTCGGGCAACCGGTCCGGATCGACCGGGAGCTCGCCCCCGATCCGAACTGTTGGATCGCCACAGCGGCAGGCGATCCGTTCAGCCCGCTCTTCCTCGGAACGGGCTCGGGCTCCAGAACGATCACCGCCATCATTCAAACCCACCCGGTAGATCGCGTGATCGGTGATCCCGATCTCTGCCATCGGACTCCGTAAACTCACACGAATGTCCCACTCAGCTGCGCGAGTTCTGGGCGCTGCGCTGATGCTCCTGGTCGTTTTCTCCGGCTGTACCCGTGACACCGACGCGACGCCCGCCGGAGATCCGGTCACCACGACCCAGCCAGTTGATACATCCTCGACCACCCAGCCCGTGGAGGAGAGTGAAGATCCGTTCTATCTGATGCTGATGTGGCATCAGCATCAGCCGCTGTATCCGCTTGACGACGACGGAAACGTCACCCGCCCGTGGGTGCGGGTCCACGCCACCAAGGACTATTACGACATGGCGGCCATGCTGGCCGACTACCCGGGCGTGAAAGCGACTTTCAATCTCACACCGGTGCTGTTGCAGCAGATCGAGGCCTTGGAGAACGGCACTCGTGACCTTTACTGGGTCATGACCGAAAAGAGGGCCAACCGTCTCAGCGGCTCAGAGCGTCAGTTCATCGTGGAGCGCTTTTTCGACACCAACCGCAAAGTGATCGGACGTTTTCCCCGTTATCAGGAGCTGCTGAACCAACAGGACCAGGGCGTGGGGGCCTTCACCGACCAGGACCTGCTCGACCTGCAAGTGCTGTTCAATCTGGCGTGGACCGATCCCGATTTTCTGGCAGAGTCACCGCTCGAGGAGCTGGTCGAGAAGGGGCGGGATTACACCGAGGAAGACAAAACAGTGGTCCTGGCCGAGCACGATCGGATCGTCAAGCTCGTCCGGCCGATCCATACCGAGCTGTGGGAGTCAGGGCAAATCGAGGTCACGACGACCCCGCTGGCCCACCCGATCCTGCCGCTGATTGCCGACTCCAGCCTGGCCACTGTCGGCGACCCGACCGGCGTCCAACCCGAAAACCGATTCTTCGAGATCCCCGACGCCACCGAGCATGTGCGGCGGGGTCTCGACGAGGCCGAACGGCTCCTCGGTCGTCGCCCCGTCGGAATGTGGCCGGGCGAGGGGGCCGTTGCCCAGCTCGTGATGTCGCTGTTCTCACGTGAGGGCATCAAGTGGGTGGCCAGTGGGGAGGACGTGCTCAACAACTCGCTCGGCGCCGGATTCGAACGCAACGGAGACGACGTGGTGGTTCCGGCGCACGACATGTATCGCCCATGGAACGCGCAATTGAATCGCAATCCGGACATCGCCATGTTCTTTCGGGATGTCCGGCTCTCGGACCAACTCGGCTTCGAGTATTCGGGGATGAGTGGCGAGGCTGCCGCCGACGACTTCATGCTGCGGCTCGAGGCGATCAAAGAGGAGCTGACCGGCACCGATGGTCCGCATGTCGTCTCCGTCATCCTCGATGGTGAAAACGCCTGGGAGAACTACGACAACGACGGCAAAGACTTCCTCAACGCCCTGTATCAGCGGCTTTCCGAGACCGACCTGGTGACGACGATCACCCCCAGCGAATACCTGGAACTGCATGGTGAGACCATCGAGGGACTGGTCGACGTCTGGCCTGGAGCATGGTTTTCACCCAACTACGCAACGTGGATCGGAGAAGTGGAGGAAGCAACGGCCTGGGACTACCTCTACCGAGCCCGGCAAGACCTCCACCGGGCCGAGTCGATCGTGGACTCCGAGTCGTATAACCGGGCTTTCGAGAAGATCTTGTTCGCCGAAGGGTCTGACTGGTTCTGGTGGTATGGCTCGGACCAGAACTCCGGCAACGATGATTACTTCGACGCCGCTTTTCGCGAGCTCCTCGGTCAGATGTATGACGAGCTGGGCCAGGAGCGGCCAACCTTTCTGGCGGTACCGATCATTCCGGTCCAGCCGGTGGATGTGACCACTGGACAACGGAATCTCATCACACCCAGCATCGACGGGCAGCTCGACCAGGCCGAATGGCGGGATGCCGGCCGCTATGAGTTCGAGGACGGCGCCATCGACACGCTCCACTTCGGCTATGACAGATCAAACCTCTATCTGCGGGTCGACTTTGCACCCGGGCTTGGCGAGAACTTCGCATTCCTCGATCTCTACCTCGGCACCCCCCAAGGCGACAAGCGGCCAACCACGGTCGTCGACGACTCCTTGCTCGGGTTCGGTGCCACCCACCTGGTGCGTTGGGACGCGTTGGAGACCTGCCTCTACAGCCCGCTCCCCGAGGTCGGTAGCGGCGCCCTCTCCGAATGCCAGACACTGTCGGCAGCCGACGACGGGACCGGGTTCGAACTGGCCGTGCCACTCACCGAGCTCGGACCACTCGTGGCCGGAGACAGAGTGCTCGTTCGGGCCGACGCCGCCGGCGCCCTCATCCCCGACGCCGGTCCGGGAATTGCCCAAGTGGCCGACATCTCCGATGTCACCGTGGTCCTCGGCGTCGAAGACCCGATCGCCGACGATCACGGTCCCGGCACCTACACCTACCCGACCGATCCCGTGTTCACCGATGGAAGCTACGACCTCACCAGCTTCGAGATCGGCATCGAGGACCAGGAGCTGGTCATCACTTTCGAAGTAGGGAGCGCCATCCGTAATCCCTGGGACAGCCCGGTCGGACTCAGCATTCAGACATTCGACGTCTACATCGACAAAGATCCGGGCGCCGGCAGCGGAGCCCGCACGCTGCTTCCGGGGCGCAACGCCGCCCTCGAACAGGGGAACGGCTGGGAGTACGGGATCACCATCGAAGGGTGGGACCCGGCCATCTACAACTCGACCTCCGATGGGGCGATCGAGGAGACCAACCCCACCATCTCCACGATCGTGCTGAGCGACCGGGGCAAGATGATCGCCCGCGTGCCGCTCGAGCTTCTGGGGGGAGGCGATCCGTTCTCGTGGGGATTCGCCGGCGTCGTCCTCAGCCAGGAGGGTTTTCCCTCGTCGGGCGTCCGCCGGGTGCGCGACGTCGAATCGAGAGCATCACAGTGGAAACTCGGGGGCGGACCGAACGACACCAACCACACCCGCATCCTCGATGTCGCCTGGCCTTTCCCCGAAACTCAGGAAACACTGCTCAGCGGCTACCCGCCTTCCAATGAGCCGGCCGACACGCTCGGACCCGACGACCTGCCGTTGATCCCGATCCTCAGTCCCTGAACCGTGG
>JBFIPU010000126.1:0-5860 GCA_041609995.1 Acidimicrobiia bacterium | reverse complement strand
GGCGATCCTTGCTCTGACTGGGGTGGGCCGGGTGTTTGGCGCCGTGTTCTGTGCCGAGATCGGTGATATCAGCCGGTTCGGTCGCCCGGAACGGTTGTGCTCGTGGGCGGGTCTCACCCCTCGGTTGCGGGAGTCGGACACCAAATCCATCCAGGGATCCATCACCTAACAAGGTTCCCGGCTGGTGCGGTGGGCAGCCATCGAGGCGGTGGCCCGTTATCGGGGCGGGCCCGCCATCGCCGACAGCTACCAGCGGATCGCCCGGCGGCGGGGCATCAACCGGGCCAAGGTGGCCGCCGTTAGAAAGCTTCTCACGCTCTTGTTCTACGGGCTCCGTGACGGAGAGATCAGATGCCTGATCCGTCCTGAGGAGCCGGCCGCGTGAGTGGGTCGGACACGGCCCGGGTTGCGAGTTCGTATAACGGCATGACCCCACCATTGAGTGCGGGTCGACGTAAGTGATTGAACCCAACCTGGCTGTGGCCGCAGCACTTCATGACCACCACCCACAGTTGGTGCGTGGCGAAGGGATGACCAGGCAACCGACCCTCGGCTATGCCAACCCCCAACTTCGGGGCCACTGAAGCAAGCAAACTCTCGACCCGACCCAGGAGACTCAATTCGACCCAAACAACTCAATCAACCCGGCCCCTACCCGAGGGAGCCGTCATCACGCGCCCACCACCCCCAAACCACCGTCAAACCCGCGAAAACCAAACGCACCGGCCGCTTGACAACACACGCCCGTTCAGGGATGCCGATACGTGCGGGTCGGCGCGAAGAACGGGCCCGTGGGGGACCCGTTCTCGCTGAGAGTGAACCCGTCGGGTTCGAGGCGCGTTCTATACAGTGAGGAGATTGTCGGGCTCGTCGACCGGTGTCTCCGATAAGAGCCAGGCACCGAGCCCAGCGATCCCCGTCGCAAAGATGATGAACCCAGCCAAGGCGAAGAGGATCGTGGGATCATCTCCGAAGTCCTGGTCGGCGGTGCTTTCGGGCAGGAGCCAGGCGACCCACATAGCGCCGACTGGAATGGCCGCTCCTACTTGGACTGCGAGTGACGCCCATCTCGGGGCCAGCCCAGCCCGCACGAGAGAACTACCTACCAGCAGCGCACCGGCGAGGGTGAGAGTCAACCATGGCGCCCAGAACCAGAGAGCGAAGCTGGTAACCCCCGCCGCTCCCAGCACGTAAGCCGCCCATCGTCCTTGCTTTCCGAGCGCTCCGCCATGGCGACGATTAAGCCCCACCACGAGTGCAACCAACAGCAAGCCGGCGGCGATGTAGGTGTAGGTGCTGATTCCGAAGAACGTGGCGTCCCAGTCCGATTGCCCGGTTTCGTTGCGCTGGTTGTACACCAACATCGAGAACGACGCCGCAACGTATAGAACCGCAGAGGCGACACCGAGTAGCCCTGCTCTCTTGGTGAATGTGGTTGGCACTGCAATACCTCCGTGTTTGGAGGAGGCAAACGCCCGACCAACCAATGTTGGGTCGCCGAACTCAGTGAGAACAAACCGCTCAGCAACGAGCGATGTCACGCCATTATCTCGATGCTGGGACACACCTTCGAGCAAATGATCGGCCACCTCGGCCACAATGTCGTCGGCCTCAGGTGAGCGACGCAGCATGTGTCGCAACTCGCCCAGATAGCGATCAATTAGGGCGTACTCGGCCATGGTGCCCCCTTGAGGACCCGCTTGATCGCAGAAGAGAACTCCTCCCACGATTGGCGCTGTTCACTGAGCGCGGCGTGACCCTGCTTAGTCAGCAAGTACGTGCGCCTCCGTCTCCCTTGCACCTCGCTCCACTCGCTGGTCAGGAGGCCCGCCTTCTGAAGGCGATGGAGTGCCGGATAGACCGTGCCCTCCGGCAGGTCGAACGTCTCCTCACTCCTGATACGAAGCTCCTCGATGACCGCATAGCCGTGCTTGGGGCCCTCAGCGATGATCGCTAACAGCAGTAGATCGAGATGCCCTTTCAGCGCCTGTCCTCTCATACCTTGGAAACCTACACCTCGTATTACTAGGTGTCAACCCGCAAGCCGGCCTGCAGTTAGTCCAATCAGGCAACAATGCGGCCGGGCAGCGCCGGCAACACCACGACTCCGCTCGGTTGCCGCGTTGTTTCACCAACTCAGTCGTTGAGCGGCAGATCGGCCAGGTAGGAGACTCCGACGACGACGTAGGCGCCGAGCCAGGTGTCTGCAGGATCCGGCCGCGGGCGGGCAATGTCCTGGATGTGGATCGCCAGGTCTTCGAGCCCGGCCACCTCGCCGGATCGACCGAGCGCACAAGTCACGGTGACATCTCCGAATAGCCAGCAGCCGGAAGGATCGCCGCCTCGTTGCATGGAGACCTCGGTCAGCAGGAACCGATCGCCTGGGAGCGCGCCCTTCTCGCGACCGCCGTTTTCCCGTATCCAGTCGATCGCTTCCGTGGTGGCAACGAAGAAAACCTCCTTGCCGGCGAGATAGCGGTCGTAGAAATCGAGGACCAGGTCCTGCGGAGCCGGATACAGGGGAGCGGGCCCGAGGCAGGTCACACCTGCGAACAGCGAGCTGACCGTTTCCCGCGCGACGTGGCCGGCCAGGTAGGCAAGCCCGTTGCTGGTCGGAAGGACGTAGGTAAAGGTTCCCAGGCCGACGTCATCGGTGACCACGTGCAAGCCCAACTCCCCGTAGGTGGCGAACAGCCCCTCCACGTCGGTCACGAAGGGTTCCACACCGCTGGGGGTGGCGAGGCCTGCGTCGCCTCGATACCACCAGCCGGCCAGTTGGTCATTCTCGAAATACAGGCTGAGGTCGTGCCAGCGGACCTCTGCCAAACCTTCACAACCGGTCCCGGCAGGACCATCCGGAGCACCGAGCAGGGGCACAACCACGTCGAGGGCATCCCGAGGGGTAGCTACGCCGAAATCGAGCCCGGCAAAGGCATCCACGGTCAGCCAGGGCCGCGCAGGGGGTTGGGCCAAACCCGTTGTCGTAGTCGTGCTGATCGGAGAGGTGGTGTTGGTGAGCGTGGTCGTCGTCGACCGGGGAGGCGTCGTCGTACTCAAAGAGCTCGTCGGGGGGCCGACGGTTGGTGTCGCTCCTGTCGGGTCAGGAATGGTGGGGTCCGATGAAGAATTACATCCTGTGAGCAGAATCACCAACAGCCCGACACCGCCCAGAGAGACCCGCATATGGTCAGCGTACCTGGGGTACCTTGCGACACGATGTCACGACCGTTACTGGGCCTACTGGCCATCTCCCTGGATTGGGGGTCCGACGCGCTGTGCGCATGTTTGGTGATCGGCGTAGTTGCTCTGGCCGCTTCAGTCGACACAGTCAACGGCGACGTTGACCGCTGCGCAGATTTGGCGCATCCGCTGATCGCTCAGGCGTCCTAGTCGCTGCGTGAGTGATCCGACCGAGACACTCTCTATCGAGTCGAGATTCACCGCTGAGGCTAGGGGGATGGGATCCTCAGAGGGCTCGAGGCGTACTTCACTGGGTAACCCGCGGATGGTGGTCGTACATGGGGCAATGACCGTTCGCTGCAGTCTCGGTATGGCGACATCCCGTGACAACACCACGACAGGTCGGCGAGCGACCTCGGGTAGCTCACACCACCAGACCTCACCCTGGGCAGGTAGGGCGTTCACGACAACCCGGCGGCTTGGCGGAACGAGGCGAGGTCACCCCACTCGTCGGGCTCGTCGATCGGATGAGCGTCGTACGCCGTGTAGGCGGCGTCGATTTGGGCGGCGCGATGTCGAGCTAGGAGGGCAGCGAGCGCCTCATCGAGCAGGGCGGCATCGTTGCTCTCAGATCGCAATCGTCGTGCTTCTTCGAGGAGTGACTCGTCGACCGTCGTGCTGACTCTGACTCTTGCCATGCCACGACTATGCCACACATGCGCCATAGACGCAACCAGGTCGATTCCAACCGCACGCAGTCGTGCCGATCCCCTCCGAGCAAGCCCGGCACATCGAGATCAACAGCCACACATGACCGGCAGGGATGATGTGTTCGTATCCCGGTCGGTTGGATCTGGTCGCACTGCCTACACGATTCCGAGTCCGCACGAACTAGGCAACAATTAGGCAACGCGACAACCAGAAACATTCGGAAACAACCGGAACCAACCGGAGTGAGAACGCCAGTCAGGAAAAGGGGAATCCCTCGGAAACCCAGTAATCATGGGCTTCCTCCAGAATGCCCGTGTTGCCTTCACTCGGCAGAGGACACTGGTTCAATCCCAGTAGCGCCTCACGCACCAGGGGCCTTTGTTTCTGGGGCCTATTGCGTGCTTGGCGCTCTGTGTCAGCACGCGTATGGGGCTTTTAGGGCAACGGATTAGGCAACACGTGGACCGACAAGGGGAGTCGGTCCGTCAGACTCGAAGACAGCGTCCAAGTCGAGTGAGAAACCGAGCGCCGAGGTGCCGAAGCAGCGCACTCCGCGATTTGGGCGATATCGCCCGTATTTGGTGATATGCGGCGCTCGATCGAGCAAAGAAAAGAGTGCCATGACGGCGGACCCATCTCCGCTCTTCAGTAGATCGAGACGTTATGCCGAGTTGGTGGTAGCGAGTGACGCACTGTCTGGTCCCGAAATTGAAGAGGTCCTCGGCGTCAAAGGTGACAGAGTTGTCACAAAGGGCGACCCAACCGCCCTTCTCCACCATGTCGAGACCGATAGCGCATGGCTGATCCGATCCACCGGGATCACTGAGGACGGAGGAACCGTCGTGTCCGGCCGGATCGATGAGCATGCACCGGAAGAGCATCACATGGATTGGCTGTACTCGGCGGTAGCGCCGCTCGAGGCCAAGATCACGTCAATTCCGGACGCGGAGTGCGTCTTGAGGATCGTGCAGAGGATGGAGCCGGAAGAGAGCCAGGGGCGCGGTGTCGGCCTCGATCGCACCTGGGTTCAGTTGCTCGCCCGATTGAACGGATCCTTTGATGTGGGTCAATCCATCTGGATCTGAGCCTCGGCGACACGACTGGGCGACGTGACCCAGAGCGCACGGCCTGTTTCGCCAGCCGCCGCGGCCACGGCATCTGAGATCGGCAGATATGCGCAAATGTCTGGTGACGCCCAGTGATCGGTGAGTGGTGGGAGACCCGAGCGCCGAGGTGTCGATCCAGGGCAGTCGGCGAAACGTGCGATATGGCTCCGTATTGGGTGATCGGTGCGGCTGCGTGGGGGTGGCAGCGAGGTCGGTGGAGATGCCCGCCACACTTGTTCTGGCTGAAAGGATCGTCAGTCGAGGCTGAAGCTGATTGCGCTCCCACCGCGCTATTCAAGGGCGAGACCCATGCGCTCGCCGAGAGCGGTTCTGCCTTGGCGTGTGAGTCGGATCGATCTCGGTTGGGTTCCCCGAATCACCCACCGTCGCTCCAGGGATATCCCTAGGAGGGCGGCTCCGGCTGCCCCGGCGAGGTGGTGCCGGCGTTGGGTCCAATCGAGGCAGCTTCGGACGATCGGTCGTTTGCTGCGCCGTAGAGCCTCGATGTCTATGCCAGTGCTTGCCAGTAGAGCCGTTCCTGATTCGCTCAGCTGTAGGTGCCCGTCGACGCGGTCAAGGTGGCCATCATTGACCAGCTGGTCGAAGATCAGAACAGCAAGTTCCCCTGCGAGGTGGTCGTAGCAGGAGCGGGCATATGTCAACGCTGCGGGCGCACGTGATCGGAACGCGTCAACGGGTGCGGCCGCTCCAAGGTTCTCGAGCATTGCGGCCACTTCGTCGCTGGCGATGCGAAAGTAACGATGCCGACCCTGGGCCTCGACTGTCACGAGCCCGGCGTCTAGGAGTTTGGAGAGGTGCTCGCTGCCCGTGGAGGGCGCCACCCCAGCAAACCGGGCAAGCTC
>JBFIPU010000125.1:0-5897 GCA_041609995.1 Acidimicrobiia bacterium | reverse complement strand
TTCTTCAAGATGGCCGAACCGCTCTTCGCAAAGCAGTCGAAGAAGTATCTGCGAGACGCACTGACCAAGCTCAAGGTCGAGCTCGAGTCTTCCTCGGATCGAGAGCAGAGGCCCGATACCACCGCCGCCGCCGGCTAGCTGCCAACCTCGATCGCCAGAAACCGGCGGGGTCCCGCCCCACCGGTTTCTGAGGCCCATGACGCATCGGCGGGCGAGGCTCGAGAGCCGTCATTCAGCGCGACGAATCACGCCTCCACCCAGCACCTCGTTACCGTCATAGAAGACCGCCACCTGTCCCGGAGCCACCGCCGCCTGAGGTTCGGAAAATCTGACCAGCCACTCCGCGCCGTCCCCGGCGATGGTGGCCGGCACCGGTTTTGATCGGTACCGGATCTTGACCTCGACGTCGGCTCGAGCCGGCGGATGACCGGCCACGAACGTCACCTGATCGATTTCGCAGGCGCCGGCCAATAGATCCTCCTTGCGGCCCAGCACGACCGTGGACGTCGCCGGTTGGATATCGACCACATATGCCCGTTCGCCCATGGCGACTCCCGTGCCCCGGCGCTGCCCGATGGTGAATCGGGCCGTACCGTCGTGCTCACCTAGCTTCTCCCCGGCCGTGTTGACGATGGCGCCGGGCCGGCGGGCCTCGGGGAAATGCTGTTGCAGAAAGTCGCGGTAGTTTCCCTTGCCGACGAAGCAGATCTCCATGCTCTCGGCCTTGCCGGCGGTCCGCAGGCCCAGCGCCGCGGCCTCGGCACGCACATCGGCCTTCGTCATCTCACCGATGGGCAGTTTCACCCTCGCCAGCTGATTCTGCCCCAGCATGTGCAGCACGTACGACTGGTCCTTTTCCGGGTCGCGGCCTCTGAGCAGGTGGTAGCCGGTTTCGTCACGAACCACGCGGGCGTGATGGCCGGTCACCAGCACATCGCAACCAAGCATCTCCATGCGATCGAGCAAGGCGTCGAACCGCACGGCGCGGTTGCACTCGACACAGGGATTGGGTGTGAGGCCGGCGAGGTAGGCCTGACCCCACGGTTCGACCACGGCCTGACGGAATTCGTCGACGTAGTCGAGGACGTAGTAGTCGACGCCCAGTTGGGCGGCGACCCGGCGGGCGTCTTCGGCGTCGCCCACGGTGCAGCACCCGGCTGTCGGCAGTGATCCGTCCGGGTTCTGCCACTGCTTCAAGGTCACCCCGATGACCTCCCAACCCTGTTCCAGCATGAGGGCGGCGGCAACCGACGAGTCCACGCCGCCCGACATTGCGACCAGGGCTTTGCCCTGCCCGGGCGCCAGAGCCTTGCCTTGCTCGGGCACCAAGCCGTTCACAGCCGGGCCCGTTCCCACACATCGGCCACGATGGCGGCAGCAGTCGATGCGTCACCCGGCTCCGATTGCCACCCGAAGCTGAACCGGACTGCCTCCCCCGCCGCCTCCTTGCCCCAGCCCATGGCTTCGAGCACGTGGGAGACCTCGATCGCTCCGCTCTGGCACGCGGAGCCCGCGGCCGCACATAGGCCTGCCTGATCCATCAGAATCAGCGTGGTCTCGGAAAGTGTGTTGGGGAGCCGAACGTGCGAGTGCTGGGGGGTGCGGGATCCGGCAGCCGTCACTGCCAGGCCGGAGATTCGCTCCGACACGGCTAGCTCGAACGAGTCACGGATGGCCCCCACCCGGTTTCGAAACGCGGCACGGCCCGCCACGGTGGCTTCCATGGCGGCCACCATTCCTGCAATGCCCATCGGATTCTGCGTGCCCGAACGCCGGCCCATCTCCTGGCCTCCCCCACGAAGCACGGGTTCCAGCTCGACACCGTTCTTCACGTACAGCAGGCCGACGCCTTTCGGGCCGCCGAACTTGTGGGCTGACAGCGACAGCAGGTCCACCCCCAGCTCATGGACATTCACGGCCTCAGACAACAGGGCCTGCACGGCATCCGTGTGGACGAGCGTATCGGGATTCGTCTTCTTGACCTTGCGGGCTACTTCGGCGACCGGCAGCACCTGGCCGGTCTCGTTGTTGACGAGCATCAGGCTCACAACCCGTGTGTGCTCGTCCACCGCCGCGGCCACGTCGAGGGTGATATCGACCTGAGCTCCCAGCCGCAGGCAGAACGCAGCCGATTCCAACACGGCCTTGTGCTCGGTGGCCCCGACGACCACGTTCCCCAGCTCGGCCAGGACCGAACCGACAATGGCGAGGTTGTCGGACTCGGTACCGCCACCGGTGAATACGATCTCGCTCGGGTGGGCGGCGCCGATCAGCTCCGCCGCCCGTTCCCGGGCAGCCTCGATGGCGTTCTTGGCGGCGCGTGACACCGCATGCAGGCCGTTGGGGTTTCCGAAGTCGGTGAAATCACGCATGGCTTCGGCCGCCTCCGGGCGCATCGGTGTGGTAGCGGCGTTATCGAGGTACAGCATTGATGAGCTCAAAAGCCTATAGCCTGATCAGCATGACTGTCTCGCTACCCCAAATCTCTCCCGTTGCCTGGGAGCACCCGACGGACCGGGCCGCGCTCAACGCGCTGCGCAAGATCCCCGGATTCGATTCCATGCTGCGCAAGGTCGTCGGCATGTTCGCCGAGCGCAACTTCCGGATGCTGTTCAAGGCCAGCGCCATCAAGGTCGGCCCCAACCAGTATCGCGACATCCACGCCATGCTGGAGGAGGTCTGCACCACCCTCGACACCGATGTCCCTGAGCTGTTCATATCGCAGACCCCGATCGTCAACGCCGGCGCATTCGGCATGGACGACCCGTTCGTGATCCTCAACTCATCATTGATCGAGATCTCCTCACCGGACGAGATCAAGGCGGTGCTCGGCCACGAGGTGGGACACATCATGAGCGACCATGCCCTCTACCGAACGATGCTCTACATCCTCCTCCAGCTGCTCCAGGCACGCTCGCCCCTGATCGGATCGGCGATGCTTCCGATTCTGCTGGCCTTGCTCGAGTGGTCGCGCAAAGCCGAGGTCTCATGCGACCGCGCCGGCTTGCTGGCCGTCCAGGACATGGACGCTTCGCTTGGTCTGCTCGCCAACATGGCCGGCGGCATGCGTGGCCGGGACGACATCAACCTCCAGGCGTTCGTCGACCAATCCGACGAGTACCGCGACAGCACCGGCCTGGACGCCTACTTCAAGACCATGGCCACCCTCGGCCAGACCCACCCCTTCGCGGTCGTGCGGGTGGCCGAGCTGCGCAACTGGGTAGACGAGGGCATCTATGACGAGATTCTCCGTGGCGAATACCCAAGGAAGGGCGAAGCTCCGCCCCAGAGCTACCTGGCCGATCTCTCCGACGCCGGTTCCCTCTACTCCGGCAAAGCGGTCGATATCTTCGAGAACACCGAGAAGTACGTGAACAAGGCGCTGACGAGCTTCATGGAGGCCTGGCAGCAGACGATGGGTAAAGACCCCGACTAGGCCTCCTCGACCATCCGCAACAGCTTGTCCCGCACCGACTCCCCCGGCTTGCGAGCGGGCGTGTCGGCAATCCGCCACCCTTTGCGAGATGAGTACGTCAGGGCCGGCTCCTTGAGGCGACCCTCCCCCACCCGGGTCACCTCGGCGAACAGCAGCTGGTGGTCTTTCACCAATTTGCGGTCGAACACCTCGCAGTACATCCAGGCCACACAGTCGCGGACGACCGGCAGACCGTCGACGTCCTCCAGATAGTCCCCCACGTACTTGAACCGGTGGCCGGGATATGAGAAGTACTGGGCCGGCTCGATCTGGTCGCCCGCCAGCAGGGAGACCGTGAACCAGCCTGCCTCGTCGATCAGGGGAAACGTGTCGTGCTTGGGTGAGATGCTGATGGCAATGATCGGTTCTTCGAAGGAGACCTGATAGGCCCAGGTCGAGGTGTAGGCCCGCACCATCTCGCCGCGGCGACAGGCCACCACATTGGCGTTGTACGTCATCTGGCCGAGCGCCCGCTTGAGATCTGGGTTGATCACCGGGAAGACGATAATGAGCGGATGCAAGTCAGCGTTTCCGTCCGCCTCCCCCTGTCCGTCGATGCTGCGTGGGCGAAGCTGTCCGATCTGGAAGACCACGTCAACTGGATGGCAGATGCCGAGCGTATCGAGTTCGAAGGCGAACAACGGTCGGGCCCGGGCGTCGTGATGAACGTGTTGACCCGCGTCGGGCCCTTCACCACCACCGACGTGATCAAGGTCGTCGACTGGGTACCGCCCAACCTGATCGGGGTCCGCCATACGGGGCTCTTCACCGGGGAAGGCAAGTTCCTCATCGACCGGATGGCCCCAGATGTGACGTTGTTCACCTGGCAGGAGAAGATCTTCTTCCCGTGGTGGCTGGGCGGCCCGGTCGGAGCCGCCTTCGCCAAACCGATCCTGACTGCGATATGGAAACGCAATCTCGCCCGGCTCAAAGCATCGGTCGAAGCCGGTTGAGCGTGTTCGCTATCCGGCGGTTCTTGGTAACTTCGCGCGATGGTTCGGACGCCACCCGAGCAGACTCCTGACGGCGACGAGCGAACGCGCCGTTTGGTGGGGGCCGGCTTTCTCGCCGGTGCGGCCGTGATCGTCCTCGGCGCCCTGGCCTGGTTCAACCAGGGCGACCCGTTACCGCCACCAGCCCCCGCCACCACCACCTCGACAACTTCGACGGCTGTGAGCGAGCCAACCCGGCCCGGAGGGCCCGGTGAGCCCGAATACGGGGTCCCGAGGCGGGTAGAGGTGTCCCTGCTCCCGCCCGGTGATATCGCCATCGCCGATCTGACCCTCTCGACCGGTTCGCGTTTCATGCTCCAGCTGCCCGCCACCCGGGCTCGTGGACTCCGGATAACCGAGAGTGAAGGGCCGGGTGCGGTCGCGTCACTAGAGGGACCGGGGTTCGACGCCTATCTTCGCTTCGACTTCTGCGCGGGAGAAGATGCGGATCGCATCAACGCCTCGGGCTCCCTCGTGATCGATGTCGATTCGGAGCAGGTGATCCTGTGCCGCCCCGACCAGTTCTTGGTGATGGTGTTCGAGATGTCCGACCCCTTCGACGTCGGCGAGACGGAGATGTTGCACGTCATCCCGATCGCATACGGAAGCCGATATGAGGAAAGCTTGGCAAGCGCGGGTGTTGAGAAGACGCAATGCTGCTTCGAACAGTTCGGGCCGCTGTCGACCGGTGCCGCCATCGTCGTCAGCAACGGCCACCTGGACGGCCAGGTGATGGCCCTCAATCCGGAAACGCTCGTACCAATCTGGTCTACGAACATCGGGGCGGCGAGCTTCCTGTATGGCATGACCACTCCTGTCTCACCGGAGCAGGTAGTGCTGGCCTCGGCCGGAACAGGACAGTTGGTCGGCCTTCGGGCCGTGGATGGCGGTACGGCGTGGACCATTGACGTGGGCGAGGCAAGCGTGACACAGATGCGTGCCTTGCCCCGTGGCGAGTGGCTGGCGGCTCTCGCATACGAGACCGAAGGAGACCAGCGGCCCCCCGAACTGTTGGCAATCGAACCGGCCAACGGGTCGGTCGTGTGGACCGGTTTCGGCCTTCCGGGCACCGACTGGCAGTACACGTCGCCGGTCATCGTTGGAGATGCCGTGGTCATGCTCGATGTGCCCGAGACTGCAGCGACGGCCAGTATTCACGCCTTCGATCTCGGCACCGGTGAGCGGCTGTGGAGCGCACCACTCGGCAGCTCTTCGCCGGTCTACACGTCCGCCGAGCTCATCGTCGCCGATTCCGAACGCGACTTGCTGTTCATCATGACGATCGACGGCAACCTGATCCGGCTCGATCCGACCAGCGGCGCTGAACTGTGGCGAGCCACAGTCGGCTACGGAGCGATCACCGGCCTTGCTCCCGAATACATCACCATCACTCGCGCCTCCCGGGAGATCGACGTCGACCTCGAAAGCGG
>JBFIPU010000124.1:0-5935 GCA_041609995.1 Acidimicrobiia bacterium | reverse complement strand
GTTCATCGGCCTGTCCTGCATCGGTGGGCCGGGCCCTGAACCTCGCCACGAACCCTGCGGATGACTGCGCTGAAAAACGTCCAAACCGGGGTTTCGAAACCGTGGGCCCGTTGGATCAGATTTCTGTTTGGTTATGTAAGCAAGATGAGCATACTACTTATGATAGTAAGACAATTATCCCAGATCTAGGATTGTATCAGTCCTGACTAGCCCCTTTTGTTTTGGTATAATTCGGTCGAAAGGTACGGAATTCGAGACATTTGGGGAACAACATGATGAACACGATCGACGACATTTTTCGGACCATGGTCACGGCCTGGACCGCTCACGACGACGCCGTCAAGACGGGTGATTTCGAGGCGATGATCACCACCAAGCAACGCCTCGACCGGGCTCGCTTCGAAGCGCTCCGTCAGCTGCGCAACCGCTAGATCCTCAGCCCACCGCGAGCTTCCTCACGCGGTGGTATTCAAGCACAACGCCCCGAACCGAATGGTTCGGGGCGTTGTGTCGTCTAACACCCTCATAGCATGGCGCGATGCGCTGGCCCCCGTATCCCGTCGTTGTGTTCGACTGTGACTCGACCCTCACCGCCGTGGAAGGCATCGACGTTCTGGCGGCCGAGATGGGCATGGAGTCCGAGGTGGCAGGCCTCACCAATGCCGCCATGGACGGGTCCGTCGACCTGGGTGATGTGTACGGCCGGCGTCTGGCGCTGCTCAACCCGACCCGCGGCCAGGTCATGGGGCTCAAGAGCTCTTACAAGGCAAATGCCGTCCCGGACGCCCGCGGCCTCATCGAGGCATTGACGGCGATCGGTCGCGACACGTGGATCGTGAGCGGAGGCCTGCTCGAGCCCGTCATCGAGTTTGGTATCTGGCTGGGGGTCGAACCGGATCATGTCCGGGCGGTCGACACGACCTTTGATCCGTTGGCGGGTGCCTGGTGGGCCGAAACCGAGCTCGACGCCCGGTACCTCGACTACACCCAGGGACACCTGACCGAGACAACCGGGAAAGGCGAGATCATCACAGAGAACATCTCCACGCCCGGCCGCCGGCTCATGGTGGGCGATGGGATGAGTGACCTCGAGGCGGCCGACGCGGTCGACCTGTTCGTCGCCTTTGCCGGCGTCGTCGCCCGATCGAGTGTTGTCGACCAGGCCCGCGTCGTGGTGCGGTCCCAATCTCTGGCGCCGGTTTTGGCGCTGGCGGCCGGTCCTGCGCGGGTAATCGAATTGATGCGCACCGGCCATTCCGAGGTAGCGTTCAGGTGCTTTGAGGCCATCGACGATGGCGCTTTGATGTTCAACGATGCCGGCCTCGGGGCTTCTTTTGATGCAGCCATGAAGTATGCGCGGGAAGGTATGTAGATGTTCAGGATCCTGGTGGCGGACAAGCTGGGACAGCCGGGTCTAGACGTGTTCGAGGAGGCGGCCGATGCCACCATCGATGTGCGAACCGGGTTGGACGAAGCGGGTCTGATCGACGCCGTTCCCGAATACGACGCGCTGATTGTTCGCTCGAGCACCCGGGTCACCAAGGCGGTGTTGGAGTCCGGCGACCGGCTCAAGGTGATCGGCCGGGCCGGGGTCGGAATCGACAACGTGGATGTCGACGCCGCCACCCGCCGTGGCGTGATTGTGATGAATACGCCGAGCGCCAACACGATCGCCACTGCCGAGCACACGCTGGCGCTGTTGTTGGCCACCTCGCGCAATGTGCCGGCGGCCCACGGGTCCCTCGCCGCCGGTAACTGGGACCGGTCGAGCTTCGCCGGCCAGGAGCTGCACGGCAAGACGCTGGGGGTCATCGGGTTCGGACGGATAGGGCGGCTCGTCGCCGCTCGGGCCCAGGCCTTCGGTATGGAAGTCCTGGCCTATGACCCATACGTCTCCGAATCGATCGGCCGTGAGACGAAGGTCGTGCTGGCAGAACTCGAAGATGTCCTGGCCGGATCCGATTACGTGACGCTCCACGCCTCCCTTTCGCCAGAGACGGAGAACCTGATCAACGAAGAGCGCATTGGGATGATGCGCGACGGAGCCGTGCTCATCAATGCCGCCCGCGGGGGTCTGATGGATCCGGGGGCGGTGGCGGCGGCTCTCGATCGCGGCAAGCTGCGGTCAGTCGGAATCGATGTGTTTTCTACCGAGCCACCACCGGCCGACCATCCGCTGCTGAGGCATCCGAACGTCGTCCACACCCCCCACATCGGGGCCTCCACGATCGAGGCGCAGCGCGATGTGGCAATCCAGGTCGCCGAGCAGGTGCTCGGGGCACTCAGGGGGGACAAGATCGTGAACAGCGTGAACCTGGCATTCGCCGGTGACCTGGATTTCGACCACGTCATGCCCTATATCGAACTAGCCGAGAAGCTGGGCAAGCTCCAATTTGCGATGGCTCCGGCGGGTGTCCGTTCGGTCGAAATCGAAGTGCACGCAATTGACGCCGAGGAACTGATCCGGCCGGTCGCAGCCGGGATGCTGAAAGGCTTGCTCGACGGTTTCATGCCGGGAACCGTCAACTACGTGAACGCACCGCTGTTGGCAGAAGAGCACGGCATCAAGATCTCCCGCTCGATTGGCATTGGTGATCCCGACTACCGCAACCAGGTGATGTGCCGCGTCACGTGGCCGGGGGGCGAGCGGACGGTCTCGGGAGTCGTGTTCGGCCATCGACATCCCCGGATCGTCCAGATTTCTGGCTACCACTTCGAGGCGGATCCCTCCGGGGTCGTGTTGTTGATGCTCAACAAGGACGTGCCGGGTGTGATCGGTGAGGTCGGCACGGTGCTCGGCGCGTTTGGGGTGAACATCGCCGAATGGAGGCTCGGCCGCAATGCCGAGCGGCATGAGGCTCTGTCGTTCATCAACCTCGACACCATGCCGTCCCCGGAGGTGATGGAGACGCTGTCCCAGATGAAGGCGGTGGACAAAGCGATCGTGGTCGAGCTCTGATCTCCCTCGTCTAGCTTCACCTGATGCCGGCAGAACGCTTGTTGACCCGCCAGTTCAACCTGGCGTTCCTCTCGAGCATGTTCTATGGCGTCTCGTTCGCGGTCTTCGTCCACATTGGCGGCTTCTTCGTCGGGCTCGGGGCCGACGAGCCCCGGGTGGGCATCATCCTCGGCGTCGGCTCGATCGGCGGGCTGCTCGTGCGGCCGATGTTGGGAGTGTGGCTAGATCGCTACGGGCGCAAGCGCTTCGCGCTGCTCGGCGCCGTCATCAAAGCCGTCAGTACGCTCCTGTTCTTGACGGTGTCGGACGCCGGCGGCGCCTGGCCGATTGTGGTCGCGTTCGCCCACGGTATCTCGGAGGGGTTGCTGTTCACGTCCATGTCCACCGTGGGGGCCGACGTGGTGCCTGCCTCCCGGCGCACCGAGGGCTTGGCCCTATTTGGCGTGTCGGGCCAGGCCCCGCTGGCAATCGGGGGAGTCTTGGGCGATGTACTGATCCGGGTCGGTGGCTTCGATCTGTTGTTCTGGGTGTCGGCCGCGCTCGCGGTGGCATCGTTGGTGACCACGGCCTGGCTGGCCGAGCCCGCCCCCCGTGATGTCGGCCCCCGAACAGGACTCGTCAAGGTCGTCACCCGTCCCAAATTGCGGCCGTTGTGGACGGTCGCGTTCGCTTTCGCCATGGCGCTGAACGTCTTTTTCGTGTTCCTGCGCACGTTTGTCGACGAGACCGGGATCGGATCTGTTGGTCTCTTCTTCGTTCTCTATTCGGGCACGGCCATCACTTTGCGCATCGTCGGTCCCCGCCTACCGGATGTCATCGGGGTCGAGCGCACGCTGGTCGGCACCCAGATGATCCTGGCCCTGGGGCTGTTGACGTTGGCATTGACGGGTACGGTTCCTCTTCTTGCCGTCGCAGCCGTCTTGTCCGGCATCGGGCACGGGTACGCATTTCCCATCATCCTGTCGCTCGTCACGAGCCGGGCCCGGGACGCCGACCGGGGGACCGCCATAGCGATCTTCCTCCTGATGTTCCCCATCGGCGCCCTGATGGGTGGCCCGATCGGTGGCTATCTCATCAAGCTGGCGGGATACCCGGGGATGTTCCTTTTCTTCTCCGCACTGGTGGCCGTCATGGGCTGGGTTTTCCGGGTCTGGGACGCCCGCATCGAGGCAGCGGTGATGGCCTGAGCCGACCGTCCTATTGCGCCAAGCGACTCCTGGCTCGTAGGGTCAAGAAATCGCTGGTGTCGCCGAATTGGAATCATGAAGGTCAGACCACTCCCCGTAGTCATTTTTCTCGCTCTCTGGGTTCTGTCAGCTGCCCCTGCGATCGCCCAGGAATCCCCGGAAACGGATCCCCCTCCTCCTCCCGAAGAGGAGCTCTATCCGCTCGTCTTCCCGGTCGCCGGCGAAGTGCAGTACACCGATACCTGGGGCGCCCCCCGTTCGGGGGGCAGATTCCATCGGGGGGTCGACATGCTGGCGGAGAAGATGGCGCCGGTGGTGGCGGCGGCGGCGGGCACAGTCGGTTGGATGCACGACGAACAGGGCGGCAACTGCTGTGCAATGGCCCTGTACCACGACGACGGGTGGGAGAGCTGGTACATCCACCTGAACAACGACACGCCGGGAACCGACGACGGTCTCGGCTGGGGCTTCGCCGAAGGTATCGAGAGCGGTGTTCACGTCGAGGCGGGCCAGCTGATCGGGTACGTGGGCGATTCGGGCAACGCCGAGTGGACGACCCCCCATCTCCATTTCGAACTGCACGGGCCCGACGGGGTGGCCGTCAACCCCTATCCGCACGTGCTGGCGGCCGACACGTCGGAACCGCTGCCGCCCGGCGATGAACCGCTGCCGACTCCTCCGCCGCCCCCGGATCCGGATCCGGTGCCCAATGAGCTACCCGAAGGCGAGCTCCACCCCGATGCCGTGATGGTCGACCCCGCCGGCGGGCGTTGGCACGTGAGAGGTCCACAGGGCAGCTTCGTCTCCCACGCTTTCGGTGGCAGCGGACACCAGCCGATCTGGGGCGACTGGGACTGCGACGGTGAGCCCACCCACGGCATGTACCGCCAATCCGATGGCTACATCTATCTCAACAACCGCCTGGGTCACGACGCAGTCGAGATCGGCTATTACCTCGAAACCGGGGTCACCGGACAGACCGTGGCGGTGGCCGGTGACTTCAACGGCGACGGCTGTGACACGGTCGCCCTCTATCAGAAGAGCGCAGGCCGGGTCTTCATCAGCAACGAGCTGGGCGAGGGGGGCGCCGTCCTCGAGCCCCAGTTCGATTACTACTTCGGGATTCCGGGTGACAAGCCCTATGTGGGCGACTTCGACGGTGACGGCATCGACACCCTCGGTCTGCACCGCGAGTCGAGTGGTTTCGTGTACTTTCGGGACACGCACACCCAGGGATTTGCCGACAGCGAGTTCTTCTACGGGATCCCGAACGACCGGCTGGCCTCAGGCGACTTCAACGGCAACGGCGTCGACACCCTCGTTGTGTTCCGGCCATCCGAGAACAAGCTCTACTTCCGCAACTCCAACACTCTCGGCATCGCCGACGTCGAGTTCATCTTCGGCTACGACCACTGGATCCCGGTCGCCTGAGGTTCGAAACCCGGGTTGGAGGCGTCGTCGCAACCCAGGGTTGTAGGTGGCGGATATCGCCGCCTGGGGCCCACGGTATGCGCGTGGCTTGGCCATTGATGGATACCCAGGGTTGCAGGTGGCAAAAACCGCCACCTAGAACCCAGGGTTCAGGCCGGCGATTCGAACCTACGCACCCGGCTCCGCGTCCGAGCCTTTGGGCGAGGACATGAAGGAATCGGCTCCGGAGCCGGAGATTGGCAGAAGTGCGCCCTCGGTAGGATTCGAACCTACGCACCCGGCTCCGGAGGCCGGCGCTCTATCCCCTGAGCTACGAGGGCGTGTAGGCATGTAATTGTAGGGGTTGGGCTGGTCGGGG
>JBFIPU010000123.1:0-6170 GCA_041609995.1 Acidimicrobiia bacterium | reverse complement strand
CCTATGGCGCGATCTGGGTACGTCTCGCCCGAGGTCTTGACCCGATCAAATGCCCAGATGGCTGCTTCCGATGGCGGTGCCGATGTCTCAGAGACACCGGAGTGCAAAGGCGATTCCCAGGCGAGCCGAAAACGGTGCCTCATGGCCACGTCATGGGCTCCCGGTGTCGGCCTCGATTGTGGTCGATGATGTCGCCGGACGATTACCGGCACCGTGGAGGAGCCAGGTGTGCATGGTGCCTTTGCCTTTGACCGGGATCTCTCCCCGGGCCTGGCAGTGATAATCGTCCTTGATCAACTGATAGGTGCTGTCACTGATCTGGATCTGACCGGCGATGCCTTCTGACTCCATGCGAGAAGCCGTGTTGACCACATCCCCCCACAAGTCATACGCAAACTTGTGCGTACCCACGATCCCGGCCACCACCGGACCCGAATTGATACCGATCCGCAAACTGATCTCCCGGCCCTCAAAACGGTTCTCGGCGCAATAATCACGAATCCGCAACGCCAACTCACACATCGCCTGCGCATGATCGGAGCGGACAACCGGAACCCCGGCCGCCACCATATATTCGTCCCCCACCGTCTTGATCTTCTCCAACCCCATCTCCTCCACGAACCGGTCAAAGGTGATGAACACGCTGTTCAACAACCCAACCAGCTCCGGCGGAGTCATGGTGGCCGACATGGGAGTGAAATCGACCACATCGGCAAACAACACCGACGCCGACTCGTAATCATCGGCAATCATCGAAGCATCCCGCTTCAACCTGGTAGCGATCTCATCCGGCAAGATGTTGTGCAACAAATCATCCGACTCCTGCTGAAACCGATCCCGCTGCCGAACAAAATAGGCCATCCCAAGGTAGAGGAAGAGGCCGACGAACACGATGATGGCGGCGAGGTCGCCCGACGCATTCGCCAGCGGTTCCTGGATAGGGTCGATGAATTCGGGTAGCACCACCGCCAGGATCACAGAGGCCACATAGGCGATGAACCACCGGAATGCTGCTCGCCGATCGAGCGAGATGAAAGCGCCGACCACGACGATCAGTGCAAAGACCATCAGGTAGCCACCCTCGACAATCCCCCCGGTCATGACGGACGGCACCAGATTCTCCAGCAACAAGGTGGCCAGCAGCACATGCACGATCACCCGATACCAATGCGGGCGGTAGTGCAGGGCCACGAGGGCGAGAACAGGGACGATGAAAGCAACCACGTCTGCGTACGGCGTCAAACCATGGCCCTCGGCAAACCCGAGAACTGTGAAGAACACCGTGGGCGGAGTTCGGATGGCGATGTAACCCGCCACAATCCGACGCTTACTCCGCTGGGCTTCGGGCTCACCCGGGTACGCCCCGATGGAGAGAAACCATTCCCACAGCGAGCGCAGCCGAGATCGCGTAGTCATGAGACGAACCTAGCCAGGATCCGACAGCGCCGTTTGCGGCGGACGACGGCCACTGGTTCCTCTACCCTCTGCCGCTCGCCGCACCCACCGCGAGAAGCTGTCGTCATGGAGCTGCACAGCAGCTCCCAAGGAACGCACAGCGTTCCCACCTTCCCCCATCTCCAGATGCTCCGCACCCGCCCGACGGGGAAACATTGGCGATACGCGAGGTCACCCTATTCAATGGTCCCCCAGCGGGAGGTTCCCGGGGGAACCGGAGGGCAACTCTTCGAGTTGCTTCGGGGAAGGTACCGCTCGCAGGCCGAAGAGGGGTAGCGGAAGAAAAACGAAAACCTCCTTGTGTCGCTAGAAGTTGTCACCTCAACCAGGAGTTCCTCTTTCGAGCTGGTCGGTTCTTGTTCCCCTTACCCCTGCTCCACTCGCTGCACCCACTGCGAGAAGCTGTGGTCATGGAGCTGCACAGCAGCTCCCAAGGAACGCAGAGCGTTCCGTGGCTCTCAGGCCGAAGGCCAGAGGGGCAGCGGGGGACCGTTGACCTTTTTGTGATTTCTTTCACAAAATGTCATCCGGCCTCCGATGCTCTCCGAATACCGCTGTGAAAGAACGCTCGTCAACAGAGCAAAGGAGACACCGCTATGAATCGTTCACGAAAGTTTCTCGCACTGCTGCTGGCTATTTCGCTGGTAGCTGCCGCTTGTGGTGGGACCGATGAGGCTTCCGAGACAACGGAAGCCCCCGTCACCACGGTCGCCGAATCGATGGAAGAGCCAATGGAAGAGCCAATGGCCGAAGAAATGGCCAACATCGTCGACACCGCCGTGGCCGCCGGCAGCTTCACGACCCTGGCTGCCGCCCTCGAAGCCGCCGGCCTGGTCGATACCCTCAAGGGTGAAGGACCGTTCACGGTGTTCGCCCCCACCGACGAGGCGTTCGCCGCTGCATTGTCGGATCTGGGCATGACCGCCGACGAGTTGCTCGCCAACCCGGACCTGGGTGGGATTCTCACCTATCACGTGGTGCCGGGCAAGGTGATGGCTGCCGATGTTGTTGGTCTGGACGGCCAGAGCGTGGCCACCGTCAACGGCGCCGACATCATGATCGGTGTGGCCGGTGATGCGGTCACCGTCAACGGAATCGCCGTGACGGCCACCGACATCGAAGCCTCCAATGGTGTGATCCATGTCATCGACGGCGTGCTGCTCCCCGACGCCATGGAAGGCGAGGCGATGGCAGAAGAGACGGCTGAAGAGTCGCTGAGCGACATCATCGACACGGCGGTTGCGGCCGGCACGTTCAACACGCTGGCCACCGCCCTGGAGACGGCCGGCCTGGTCGACACCCTCAAGAGCGAGGGCCCGTTCACCGTCTTCGCCCCCACCGATGAGGCGTTCACACAGGCCCTGTCCGAGCTCGGCATCACCGCCGAAGAACTGCTCGCCGACCCCAACCTGGGTGGGATCCTCACCTACCACGTGGTCCCCGGCTCAGTGCTGGCTGGTGATGTGGTCGGCCTCGACGGCCAGAGCGTCAGCACGGTCAACGGTGCCGACATCATGATCGGGGTGGATGGCGACACCGTCACCATCAACGGGATCGAGGTCACCGCCACCGACATCCTCACCTCCAACGGAGTCATCCACGTGCTCGACGGTGTCCTCCTGCCGTAGCATCCGCGCGACTTCGCATAGAAAGGGCCCCTGATTCAGGGGCCCTTTCTTCGTGTACTGGACCGCATGAGGTCGCTCCGAGCCGGTCGCGCCTCGAAACCCCATCCCATACGCTGTCGAGCCTCGGACCGCTCAGGAGGAAGGGGCGAGGGTCCGGATGATCGTGTCCGCTTCGGGGCCCACGCCGATGACCGAGCCCTCTGGCACCTCGGTCCAGTGTTCGCCCGTGATTGGCTCGGAGGCGACCAGGGTGGCCCGGTAGCTCTGATCGGCCTGCGGGCAGTGGTCTTGTCCACAAATCGCGCAGTCGGGGACCGATTGACGATGCGTCCAGTAGAGCGAGTTGCCCCAACGGGTGGCCGCGAGGTGACGGCCGTCAGACAGCAGGAAATTCAGTCGGGGCGGTTCGAGGCCGGCGTGGATGGTGAGGCGCACCAGTTCCAAGACCGAGTCCGACAGCAGCTCCACCAGCTGCTCGACATCGTCGGCGGGGCTTTCCGGGTCGAGGCCGAAGTCGGCCATCCGATTCAGCAGCCACCGAAACGCCAGCTCACTGTCAGTCTCGCCCACGGGAGGACCGTACGGGCCAAGGTCGAGTCGGGTGGCGACATAGTCGAGATGGGGAATCGTGCCATTGTGGGCAAACACCCACGGTCCGTGTTCAAAGGGGTGCGTGTTGGGCTCGGAGATCGCCCCGACCGTGGCTTTGCGGACGTGGGCGATCACTGCCTTGCTCCACACCTGGCGGGCGATCGGCGCAAACTCCAGGTCGGCAAACGCCGGGAACGTCGACTTGATGATGAGCGGTCCCCCGCTATCCCAGCTGGCGATTCCCCACCCGTCGGGGTTGCGAATCCCGCGTTGATCTCGATCCGACTGCGCCTGCAACGCGTTTTGGGCCTCGACCAGGCTGCAGTCGAGTTTGGTGGTTTCCGTTCCCACGAACCCAAACAGACGGCACATACGAGTTCTCCTTTGTCTTTCATGCTTGAAAACCAGTGATCCCCCCCTACGAGGACCGAAGTGTCGGGACCTCGACATTCTTCGATGCCGGATGACCCATCGCCGGTTGTTGGTGTCAGACTGGTAGCCATGCCCGCCGACCTCGACATCTTCGACTGGACCATTCGGTTGCTGGTGGCCGCCCTGTTCAGTGGGCTGGTCGGGTTCGAACGGGAAGCCAGCCAGAAGGCCGCCGGCCTCCGCACCCACATGCTGGTGGGCTGCGGCGCCGCCCTCTTCACTCTGGTCGGCGCCTATGCATTCGGCGGCGGCGATCCCACCCGGGTGGCAGCCCAGATCGTGACCGGGGTCGGATTCCTGGGAGCCGGGGCCATCTTCCGCCAGGGCGTCAACGTCAGCGGACTCACCACCGCCGCCGGCCTGTGGGCGGTGGCCGCCATCGGCATGACCGCCGGCGCCGGGCTCTTGAGTGGGGCGGCCGTGGCGACTGCCATCACCCTGGCCATTCTGTTTCTGCTAGGCGTGACCGAAAACACCATGCGTGCCCTCCGCGCCAAAGGGACCACCCGGCCCTTCGGCGTCAGCCTCTCAGATTTGAGCGAGCTGAACGAGGTCGTGATGATGACCTGCGCCCTCGACGAAAGCGCCCGCCAGGTGGGCGTGCAACTCAGCGACTTCGACGAACGATTCCACGTGACCTTCAACCTCCGGCCGGAGCGTATCCCCACGGTCCGCTCAGCGGTGATGGCGTTCGATTCGGTCCTCGAAGCCGACGAGATCGACCCACCCCCGAGCCAGCCGTAGGAGGGATGGGCTTCGGTCCTTCCGCTGAGTAGCGCGCAGACCGAAGGGTCTCGGTATGCTCGCCGGGCACGACCACCGGGGAGATTTCATGGACATCGGATTGCACATTCCGCACTTTGCCTGGCCGGAGGGGACGCCGGGCATGGCTGACACACTCGGCACAGTGGCCCGGCGGGTCGACGAAGGCGGCTTCGTCTCGCTGTCGGTCATGGACCACTGGTTCCAGATGGACCAATACGCGCCGGCTACCGATCCGATGCTGGAGGGCTACAGCACCCTCGCCTGGCTGGCGGCCAAGACGTCGAATGTACAACTACGCCTGCTGGTGACCGGCGTGACGTATCGCTATCCGGGTCTACTGGCCAAGACGGTCAGTACCGTCGATGTGCTCTCCGGCGGCCGGGCCGAGCTGGGGATCGGAGCCGCCTGGTACGAGCGTGAACACGCCGGCCTGGGCGTGCCGTTCCCGTCGGTCTCGGAGCGGTTCGAGCAGTTGGAGGAGGCGATCCAAATCTGCCTCCAGATGTGGAGCGACAACGATGGTGCCTACGAGGGCAACCACTTTCAGCTGGCCGAAACCCTCAACTCGCCCCAGCCGCTAAGCCAGCCGCATCCGCCCATCATGATCGGCGGCATGGGCGAGAAGAAGACCCTGCGGCTGGTGGCCAAGTACGGCGACGCCTGCAACCTGTTCTCCGTCGGCCATGAGGCGGTCGAGCACAAACTGAACGTGCTGCGCCAACACTGCGAAAACGAAGGCACCGACTACGACGCCATTGCCAAGACGATGCTCTATGCCGGCAACGACCTGATGACCGGCGAATACGAGACGTTTGTCAAAGACATGGCCGGCTACGCCGAACTCGGCATCACCGAAGTGCAGGCCATGCCCTGGACCCCCGACCCGGTCGGCTTCACCGAGGGCCTCATCGACAACGTGGTAGGCGAGCTGAAGGAGCTGTAGCCGGCGGCTGAGAGCGCGTCGCCTGCCGAATCTGGCCGAGCGGCCTGTCCTTGTGCCCCCTACCCCTCCTCCGCTCGCAAGCTCACTCCGGAGCGGTACCTTCCCCCAGCAAAGCTGGGGGACCATTGAAGGGCAGCGAGACGAAGTCGAGCTTCCACATTGACCGGCAGCGAGACGAAGTCGAGCTTCCACATCGACGGGCAGCGAGACGAAGTCGAGCTTCCACTCCCCAATGGTCCCCCGTCGGGAGGTCTCGCAGAGACCGGAGACGGGGGAAGGTGGGAACGCTTCGCGTTCCTTGGGAGCTGCTTCGCAGCTCCACGGGAACACACCCCTTTTGGGGAACGCTTCGCGTT
>JBFIPU010000122.1:0-6286 GCA_041609995.1 Acidimicrobiia bacterium | reverse complement strand
GTGGAGTCGGGCTGACCGCGGTCAGCGTGTCATGTAGTCGTAGTGGATCAGTCCGCGTTCCCGCAGCCATTTGTGGATGTAGCCGATGTGCGTTTGTTCGATGGCGTCGTGGAACTCCTCCGTTTGTAGCGCCCCCGCCTTCCGCAACTTCCAGTACTCGCGCAGCTCCGGTCCGCTGACTGCCCACCGCAAGATGTTCACGGCAATGGCGAACGCCACGAGATCCCAACGTCCGACCGCGGCGAAGAAGAAGGGGAGGATGACGATCCATCCGGCGTGGTGGGCCAGCAGGACGTCTTTGAACACGCCCAGTCCGATCAGATAGCCGAGAAAAATCGTGATGGGAATCGCCAGCGGGTACATCGCCAGTAGCGATCCGAGGATGGTCGACGTGCCCCTGCCTCCCTGGAAGCGATAGAAGATCGGCAGGTTGTGGCCGGCGGTGACGGCGATACCCCAGACGACGTCGTACGGCTGGTCCGGATACGCCAGGTTCAGGATGAGGACCGGGACGAACGCCTTGAGAATGTCGAAGGAGCCGGTGAGGCAGCCGTAGCGGCGCCCTTTCCGCTGCCCGATGGTGGTGGCGCTCACGTTGTCGGTGCGAAACCCCGTCTCGTCCTCGCCCCAGGTCAGGTCGGTACCGCTGACGTCCTCGTTTCTCAGCAGCAGGGCGGCCATGATGCGAGCGGCCGATATCGAGCCGATCAGGTAGCCGCCGACGGCGGCCGCGACTGCGATCGTGCTGTCCACGTGATCATTGTGGCGGGATCGGTACCGCTATATCGGCGATACGCCACCGTATTCTCCGCCCGGCGTGGAACATCTATGTGAGCATCCGGCTCCCGGAGGGCCCGGCATCGCCCCGACGTGGACCAGCGCTATCAAGGACGGTGTCGGTACGGCGGCGAGTTCCGGCAGCAACGTGTGGTTCACGCTCGAGTCCGGTTTGATCTCGGAGGTGTACTGGCCCACCATCGACCAGACGCAGTTGCGGGACATGCAGTTTCTGGTGTCCGACGGGCGTCGCTGGATGATGGACGAGCGAGACCTCGACACGGACATCGAGCCGCTGCGCCCCGGGGCGCTCGGGTTTCGGGTGACCCAAAGCGACCCCGCCAACCGATTCCGCCTCGTCAAGGAGATCGTGTGTGATCCGGAGCAGCCCATCGTCCTCATGGAGACCACCCTCGACACCGACGAACCGCTCGAACTGTTCCTCCTGGTGGCCCCCCACCTGGCGTTGGGTGGCTGGGCCAACAACGGCTACGTGGTCGACGTGGCCGGCCAACCGATGCTCGTCGCCCACAAACACGACGTGTGGTTGGCCGTGGCCTCGTCGGTTCCCATGGTGGAGGCGTCCGTCGGTTTCGTCGGCGAAACGGACGGTTGGCGGGACCTGCGGGACAACTTCCGGCTCGACCATCGCTTCACCTGCGCCCACAACGGCAACATCGCCCTGATCGCTGAGCTCGACATCTCTCCCGGGGTTCCGTTCACGACGGCGCTGGCTTTCGCCGACTGGGACCACGGGGCAACCACGGCGGCGCTGCAGGCCACGGCTCTTCCGTTCGCCGGCCGGAAACAGGCGTTTCTGGATCAATGGGAAGCCGTGAACGAGAGCTTCGTCGATCTGACCGAGCAGTCCGAAGACGGGGGGCGCCTGATGGAGTCGAGCCGCTCGCTGCTGCTCTCCCACGAGGACAAGCGATACCCGGGTGCCCTCATCGCGTCGTTGTCGATCCCGTGGGGCGAGGCGAAAGGCGACGAGGAAATCGGCGGCTACCACCTCGTCTGGAGCCGGGACATGGTCAATACCGCCACCGGCCTCTTGGCGATCGGTGACGTTGACACCCCGACGAGGGCGCTCTTGTACCTGGCGACCTCGCAGCTGCCGGACGGGGGCTTCTACCAGAACTTCTGGATCAACGGCGAGCCCTATTGGCGCGGCGTCCAGCTCGATGAAGTGGCCTTCCCGGTGATCCTCGCCTATCGCCTTCATGAGATGGGCGCGCTCGGTGCGTTCGATCCGCTTCCGATGGTCACGAGGGCGGCCGGGTACATGATCCGCCACGGCCCGGCCACACCCCAGGAGCGATGGGAGGAGGCTGCGGGCTATTCGCCGTCGACCCTGGCGTCCAACATCACCGCGCTCATCTGTGGAGCTCACATGTTGCGGCAAGCGGGCGACGAGGCAACCGCAGTCTTCATGGAGGAGTACTCCGATTTCCTGGAGCAGCACATCGAGGCGTGGACGGTCACCAACCAGGGCACCTTGCACCCTGAAATCAAACGCCATTTCATTCGGATCAACCCGGACGATCCGGCCAACCCGATCCCGGCCGAGAATCCAGATGACGACGAGCTCACGATCGCCAACAAAGGACCGGGCGAGCAACACACGTTCCCCGCCAATCGGGTGGTGGGATCGGGATTCCTGGAGCTGGTGCGCTACGGGATCCGGGCCCCGGGCGATCCGCTGGTCGAGGATTCGCTGGCGGTCGTCGACAACCTCCTGAGGGTCGACACACCGGCCGGTCCCGTCTGGCGCCGCTACAACCACGACGGGTACGGTGAAGGGCCGAACGGCGAGCCCTACCACTCCCACGGTGTGGGTCGGGCCTGGCCGTTGTTGACGGGCGAGCGGGGCCACTACGAGCTGGCTGCGGGTCGAGATGTGCAACCGTTCGTGGCCGCCCTGGAAGGTTTTGCCATAGGGGCCGGGATCCTGCCAGAGCAGGTGTGGGATGGCCCCGACATCGAGGCTCTTGGCCTGGTGTTTGGTTCGGCCACCGGCGGCGCCTCCCCTCTGATGTGGGCCCATGCCGAGTATCTCAAGCTGCTTCGGTCGCGTCGCGACGGCCGGGTCTTCGACCTGATCGACATCGTGGCGGATCGGTACCTCGGCAACCGCCACCGGGACCGGATCCAGGTCTGGAAGCCGAATCGGCAGGTGCAGTCGGTTCCCACCGGTTGTTACTTGCGCATTCAACATCCCTGGGCCTTCACGTTGATCTGGCAGGAAGGATCGGAGTCGGCCCACACGATCGAGTCGACGCCCACCCGGCTCGGGATCTCCTATGCCGACGTGCCGGCCATCGATCACCCCGGAGAGGTCGGTTTCCGGTTTGTGTGGGCGGACGGTGGCGAGAGTGAGCGGTACCGGGTTGAAGTCACCCGCACGTGACGAGCCCGCTGGGTGTTCAGGTGACGATGTTGTGTTCCGGTCCGTATGGGAAGCCGGTGATGTTTTCGACCGATCCGTCGTGATGGATGACCAGGATGTCGTGCTCTCGATACCCCCCGGCGCCCTCCCGGCCTTCGGGGATCATGATCATCGGCTCCATGGAGACGACCATTCCGGGCTGGAGGACCGTGTCGACGTCCTCGCGCAGTTCGACTCCGGCCTCGCGGCCGTAGTAATGGCACAGCACGCCGAAGCTGTGACCGTAGCCGAAGGAGCGGTATCGCAGGAGATCGTGGCTGCGGTAGATGTCATTGAGCTGAGCAGCGATCTCGCTGCACCTGGCACCGGGCTTGATGAGCTCCAGCCCGGCCTCGTGGACCTCGATGTTGATGTTCCACAGCCGGAGGTGCTCATCCGAGGCGTGGCCGGCGAACAGCGTTCGCTCGAGGGCTGTGTAGTAGCCGAACATCATCGGGAAGCAGTTGAGCGACAGGATGTCTCCTGCCTCGATCAGCTTGTTGGTCACGGGGTTGTGGGCCCCGTCGGTATTCACGCCCGATTGGAACCATGTCCAGGTGTCCATCAGCTCAACGAAGGCGAACGACTCGGCGATTCCTGAGACCATCGCCCGGGTGGAGGCCAATGCCACCTCGTGCTCCGGAACGCCGACCGCGATCGCCTCCCGGCAGGCCTCTCCACCGATGTCGGCGATCCTGGCTCCCAGCTTGATGTGCTCGATCTCCTCTGGGGATTTGATGGTCCTCATCCACATGGTCGCGGCACCGACATCGACGAATTCGACGGCGGGGAGGGACTCCCGCAACCGCTCGAACAGGTCGAGGCTCACCTCGTCGAATTCGATCCCGATCCGGCCCGCATCAGGGAGGAGGGTCTCGAGGGCATGGAAGAAGTTGTCCTTCCTCCAGTCGGTGTAGGTGAGATTGTCTCCGTGCGTGAGGCGCCAGGGTTGCCCGCCGTCGATGCCGGCGCTCACCGTGGTGGCCTCGCCGGGCGTCACCACCAACGCATAGTTGCGCCCGAATCTGCAGTAAAGGAAACCTGAGAAGTAGCAGATGTTGTGGTAGCTCGTGAAGGCGACCGCGGCCAGTCGGTTGTCTTCCATGTGCCGGCGCAGCCGACCCTGGCGTGCGTCCATTTCCTCGGGCGAGAACGGGCCGGGCGTACGGTCGCCGTTGTACACCGTGGCGATGCGATCCACAGGGAGGCTCCTTGGGCGGGCTCGGCATGGTAGCGACGGGTGAGCGGCGTTTTCGATCGACAGCCCAGCGGGTGGAGTTGCTGAGCGAGGAACTGCTGAGCAGGCGTCAGCCGGCGACAGCCAGCACCCTGCTGGAGGGACGTGAGACGGTCACGATGGGGGTGTTCACGTCGATACGACGGCTGCTCGACACCTATGGCGATCCGGACCGGCCTTGGGGGCTCGCCACCGCGATAAGACCGCTTTTCGCGAGTTGCCGCTAGCCTCGACGCCCTATGGGATCAGTACCTGACCTTCCTGGTTGGGCTGCGGGGCCTGTCGAGAGATACCTTCATCGGCTGGAGGCGGAGCGAAATCTGTCGCCGCACACAGTGGAGGCATATCGACGGGACCTGTCGCAGTTCTTCGACTTTGCCGATCGGTATGGATGCACGACACTCGCTGGCATCGATCGCACCACGGCCCGTAGGTTCCTCGCCAGTCTGGCGACGCGCGGATATAGCCGCCGTTCGGTGGCCCGCAAGGCCTCGGCTTGCCGGGCGTTCTTCGCCGACTGTCTGAAACGCGAGGTGCTCTCCGCCAATCCCCTGGCAGGTCTGGCGGTTCCCAAACGGCCCCGGACGCTTCCGAAAGCGGTCTCCCCGACGGTGCTGGGCCGGCACCTCGACGCTCTGGGCGACAACACTGACCCCGTTCAACTTCGTGATCGGGCGCTTCTTGAGGTGCTGTACGGCACCGGCCTGCGCGTGTCCGAGCTCGTGGCGCTCACCACAGACGATGTCGAACGCGACGGGTTCCTCTCGGTCATGGGAAAAGGCAAGAAAGAGCGGGCGGTGCCGCTGGGGGAGCCCGCCCGCGCTGCATTGAGGGAATATCGAGAAAAATCTCGGCCTGCCCTGGCCGGCCCGCGATCGGGTGACTTCCTGTGGGTCGGCGCCCGGGGTGGACCGATGGATGCGCGCGCCGTACGCCGCGTGGTTACGCGGTATTTGGGCACGTTCCCCCACGCGCTGCGCCACTCATTTGCCTCCCATATGCTGGAAGGCGGCGCCGATTTACGCGTAGTCCAGGAACTGCTCGGGCACAATGATCTCTCCACTACTCAGATCTACACGTCGATAAGTAAAGAGCACCTCAGAGGAGCCTATGAGCGATCGCATCCCCGCGCTTGAAATAGAAGAACACACGCTCCACGCAATGTGGGAGACGTTCAAGGCCAACGGCGACCCCAAGGCCCGGGAGGGGCTCATCCTCCACTATTCGCCCCTCGTGAAGTTCGTGGCGGGTCGAATGGGGGTGGGTCTGCCCCGCAACGTCGAGCAAGCCGACCTCGTGTCGTATGGGATCTTCGGCCTGATCGATGCGATCGACAAATTCGATCTCGATCGTGGCTTCAAATTCGAGACGTATGCGGTCAATCGCATCAAGGGCGCCATTCTCGACGAACTGCGGGCCCTCGACTGGGTGCCGCGCTCGGTACGGGCCCGGGCTCGTGAGATCCAGCGTTCGCTGGCCGAGCTCGAGCACGCCGAGCAACGCTCGGTAACGGACGAAGAACTGGCCGAACACATGAATCTCCCGGTGGAGACTCTCAAGGATCATCTCTCGGAGATCTCCACGCTCGGTCTGGTGGCGCTCGACGAGATGCTGAACACAGGGGATCGCGACGCGGCATCCGTCGGAGACCTGCTTCCGGACCCGCGGGCGGCAGATCCGGTAGCCGAGCTGGAGGTGGACGAGACGCGCCGTTCGCTCACGGATGCCATCAACCGGCTGGCAGAGCGCGAACGGCTGGTTGTCACGCTTTACTACTACGAAGGCCTGACCCTGGCCGAGATCGGCGCAGTGCTCGGCGTCACCGAATCCCGGGTGTGTCAGAT
>JBFIPU010000121.1:0-6335 GCA_041609995.1 Acidimicrobiia bacterium | reverse complement strand
GTCGAAATGCGCGTACCGAAGTCCTCGAATGGGGCTGCTTCGTCGTACGACAAGCTTGGCCGGCGTGGAGGACATTCTGACTATGCCGTCGCCGGGGTGGCAGCCTGGGTCGATGTGAGCGACGGAACCGTCTCCGGTGCCCGGATCGGGGTCACCGGGGTCGGCACCAAACCGTCACTGGCGGAGGCGGCGTCGTCTGCCCTGATCGGCACCGATGGCGGGGAGGCCGCGGTCAGCGCGGCCGCCGAGGCCGTGACCGATGGCATCACCGTCATCGAAGACCTCTACGGGTCGGTCGACTACAAAACCCATCTGGCGAAGGTCTTCGCGGCCCGGGCCATCAACCAAGCACTCGGCAACTGAGCGCCGAGCCGAACCCTGGGTTCTAAGCGGCGGTTTCCGCCACCTGGAACCCTGGGTTCGCGATGGCGAACGACGGAGGGCGGCCCTATCCGATCGGGTCTGGCCGTCGGCCGCCTGCGGCGTCGAGCACCCTCGCGACGCGATCCAAGATGCCGGATGCGTGGGCGGGTACATTGACGATCTCGGTGGCAATCCCGGCGTTCTCCGCATCCCACAAGAACGTCTTGAGCTCGAGCGCCCCGGGGAGGTCGATTCTGCCGAGGCCCTCCAAGTCGATGACGAGCCGCTCCACGGTCGGATGCTTGTCCACTTCGTCGTCGAATGCCCGGGAAAAGGCGTCGGCCGACGCATAAAACAGCACCCCTTCCGGCTCCATCGTGAGCGTCTCGTCCTCGAAATGGGTCTTGATGTGAAGCCGGGACGCCTCTCGATAGATGTGTACCCCAGCGGCCAGACCCATGCCGACCAGCACGGCGAGGTCGATGCGGGGAGACAGCAGCAGGGTGGCGATGAACGTCACCCAGGCAATAGCCGCCTGGCCCCAGGACACGTTGGTCAGTCGCCACAGGGCCCGCACCCGCACCAATCGGAGCACGGCTGCGATGACGATCGCTCCCAGCACCGCCCGCGGTAGGCCAGAGATGACTCCGGCCAGAGGCGTGAAGGCGAGCACCGCCACGCCGGTGATGGCTCCGCTCCACCGGCTCCTTGCACCCGCCAACTTGTTGATCGAGCTGCGGGAGAATGACCCTCCGACCGGGAAACCCCCCGACAAGCCTGACGCCAGGTTGGCGATCCCCTGGCTCACCAACTCGCGGCTGGCGTTCCAACGAACACGATCCTGAGCGGCGAAGGTTCGGGATATGGCCGTTGCCTCCGCAAAGCCGACAACGGCGATGATGGCTCCCGATAGCACGAGGCCCGGTGCCTCGCCCCACGGCAGATCGAGAGAGATCGGCGGCAATCCGGATGGCACGTCGCCCACGAGCTCGAACATCCCCTCGATGGTGCCCACCGCCATCCCGATCAGCACCGCCACCAACACCCCGGGGAACAACGGGTGGATACGGCGACCGCCCCGTACCAGCAAGATCGTGAGAACTGACAGTCCGATGGCGGCCAGGCTCCATTCGTCCGGGTTGGTGGCGACGTGCCACAACCGCTGCCTGAGACCCGCCGGGGCAGTCTCCACGCCGAACGCCACAGCGCTCTGCGAGGCGATGATCAACAGCGTGGCGCCGGTGGTGAACCCGAGGACAACCGGATTGGACATGAAGTTCGTGATGCCACCCCCTCCCACCAAACCCAGCGCCACCCGCACGACCCCGACAATGAGGGCCAGAACGAGGGCCAGTCCCACGTAGCGAGCGCTGAAGGGCTCGGCGATTGCCGAAAGAGCCCCGAACGTGAGCAGCGACGTCATCGCCACCGGCCCAGTCTGCAGATACCGCGACGAGGCGAAGAAGGCGGCGGCCAGCGGTGGCAAGGCGGCCGCATACAGCCCGGTATAGGCCGGCATCCCGGCCAGCTCTGCGTATGCCAGGGCTTGCGGAATCACGACCACAGCGACCGACACGCCGGCAATGACATCGCCCGTGGAGAGCCGCTCGGATCGCACGGGATCGAGAGTCTGCACGACGCCGATTCTATTGGCCCCCCCTGCGGGCTCTGGTTCAGGTCGCGAGCCCCCAGCCAGCCGGCCGCATGTCCAAATGACTCAAGAATGCCGCAAGTGTCGTTGGGTTTCGGCCGATAAGCGTCCCATGAGTGCGTTCCAGGTTCGCGCCCGGTTCAACCACGATCTGGTAACCGTCTACCAGGGCCATAGGCCTGACGTGGCTGAGGCATCCGTGGCAGCCGGTCGTTTGATCTTGCCGCGGCGGTCCGCCGGCAATTTGTGGATCACTACTGCGTTCCTCGACGCCATGCGCGACTCGGAGTGGGCGATGAAGGAGGGCCAGCACCGGATCCTGGCGTTGAACTTACAACGGGAAGGCTTCGAATGGATCCTGGCGAACGCCGCCCCCGGCGTGTTCGACCCTCAACGCTACGGGACCCAAGCGCAATGGGAACGGGCGGTGGCGCACAGCCCCGTGCGGATTCAATGGGATCAGGCGATCGCCGTCACCGGCGAGCCGGCCGGCTGGCTCTCGATCCGGCTCGGGCTGGCGCTTGACGCCCGGAAACGATTCCTTGCCGAGTTCATCACCGGGATCGAGGACGTGACGCCTCACGTGTGGAGCATTCACCAGCTCGTCCTCGACGGCCACGTCGAGGACGCAGCCTCGCGCCTTCCGCAGGAACATCCCTATCCGTTGCGAAACAGCCTTCGCGAACATCTGGGCATGGTGGCCTGAAGGCCTAGGCGTCCGGGCCCTCATTACGGATGCGCTCAACCTCCGTCATGGCGCCGCGCAAACGATCGATCCATTCGGCCTGGTGTTCTCCCACCTGATCGACACACCAGGCGAGAGCTTCGGCCCTAGAACGGGCAACCCCAGATTCGACGAGGGTATCGAGCACGTGCCGTTGACCCATCCGCAGGCGCGTCATGGCGGGTACGGCGGCGGTCGTGAAGTGGGCCTCGACATCCCCGCAGACAGCTCCCCAGGAGACCACCCGCCGCCACCGGTATTGGGCGTCGGCGGCGATGGCCATGCGCTGTTCGCGCGTGTCTTCCCGGAATGCCTCGATCCGGGATCGGGCGGCAACCGTCTCGGCGTTCTCGCCCTCCGGAACCTTGGAGGGCATCGACAGGCGGCCGACCACCAAGATTTCATCGCGATCGGCCGTGATGGTGGGAGGCTCCTCGAACCAATCATCGGGCAAACGGCCCGCGAACCAGGCCGCACCGTCGTCCACATCGAAGGACGGAATCCTTCTGCGTTTCATGCGTATTCCTTTCCGGACCACGGGAGGTCCAGTCCTGTCGGTGGCTACGGTGGAACGACATCATACCATCATTACTAGGAATAGATATTTCTTAATTACATGTAATCATTCGAGTAAGCTGGGGTCGGGCAGGTACATCGGTGGACTGCCCGCTCTTGATGGCCCGCTTCGGCGGGCCATCATTGCGTTCACGCGAACAGCGAGGCCAGCAGCTCCGCATCACGGTCGAATCGCGCGGTCAGCTGCGCACGAATATCGGGTGAGAGCACCACGTCGCTTTGCCTCGGCGACCGGGTCGACAGCCTGGCGTGGAGCCGGCCGAACCCGGGCACTTCTGCAACCCGTCGGGCGTACCAGGTCTTGCTCAAAAGGCGCCGGCCCAGCTCGGTCGGCACCGCCTTGTGTTCGCGGGGATTGGTGGCGACAGGGTCGAGCTCAGCCGGTACGTGGCCGGGACGGACCCCGATGAATGCATAAACCTTCGCCAGGGTGTCCAGGCGATCGCTTTGCAGCCGGGCTGCGTCAACAACCAGGATCCGGCCGGAGCCCATCAGCTCGACATACGGCTGTAGCTGGTACCCGTAACACGACGTGAGCACATAATCACCATCGTCCATGACGGCGTCGTCGATGGAGCGCTGTTCGCCGCCATAGGCGAGCATATCGACGTACATCGACTGCAGCCGTTCGATCGGGTCGCGTATCACATAGATCAACCTCACCTCCGGCAGAGTGTCGGCGATCCGCTGAGCGGTGGCAGGAAACAGATGCCGCTTCGAATAGTTGGGCGAGGCCTCTCCCACTCCGATGGCCGGGGTCGTGAAATGGCCGGAATACCAATCGATCCCCCGTGCCCATTTGGTGTCGTCAGAGAAGAAGTCGATCTCCTTCATCCATGGCATCGCCACATCCGGATGGTCAGCGAGGTAGTGGAAGAGCGACGTCGTGCCGGCCTTCATCGCACCGATCACGAGAAACGTGGGCAGCATGGCCTGAGACTATGCCTGGAACGCGAAGCCTCTCCCACAATCGAGCAGGTTGAGAGCGGGCCCCCGCCGGAGCACCAATTGCTCCCCGGGGGCGGCGTAGGGACCACGGGACCGTACAATCGATCCGATGGCAGACAACCCGGACTCGGTGGACGACGTCTCCGCCTCCCTCGACGCGGAGGGATATGTCGCAGACCGCCCCCTGGCGGTGGCAATCCACCTGGCGCTGGAAATGGGCCGACCGCTTTTCCTGGAAGGCGAGGCCGGGGTCGGCAAGACCGAAATCGCCAAAGTGCTCTCGAGCATGCTCGACGCTCCGCTGATCCGGCTGCAGTGCTACGAAGGGCTCGACGTGGCCCAGGCGCTGTACGAGTGGGACTACGCCCGCCAGATGCTGGAGATTCGGCTGCTCGAGACCCAGGAGGGGCGGGTGTCGTCGCGTGACATCATGACCCGGGACTTTCTGGTAGCCCGGCCGCTCCTGCAGGCTGTTGAGGCGTCGACCGGTGATCGCCGGCCAGTGCTGCTCATCGACGAGCTCGATCGGGCCGACGAGGAATTCGAGGCTTTCCTGCTGGAGTTACTGTCGGACTTCCAGGTGACGATCCCCGAGATCGGAACCATCGAGGCAGAACACCCTCCGGTCGTCGTCATCACCTCCAACAGAACGCGGGAGATCCACGACGCGCTCAAGCGGCGCTGCATCTATCACTGGATCGACTATCCCACCTTCGAACGCGAGGTCGCCATTCTCGCCAAGAAGGCCCCGTCCGTCAGCACCACCCTCGCCCACGAGCTGGCGCGAGCCATGGAGAGGCTGCGGGGCATGGGGCTCTTCAAGCCGCCCGGGGTGGCCGAGACGCTCGATTGGGCCGCCGCCCTCGGCGTGTTGGAACGCGAACACCTCGACATCGAGGCCATCGAAGAGACCCTGGGTGTCGTGCTCAAGTACCAGGAAGACATCGACAAGCTGGCCGAGGCCGGGGTCTCTCAGCTCATATCGTGACAGCCATCGCTCCCCCCGCCGAAGTGTTCGTCGAATTCACGAGGCGTCTGCGCCAGGAAGGCATCCGGGTGGTCCCCGCCACCTCGACCGACCTCCTCCGGGCAGTGCAGGCCCCCGGTCTGTCGGAGGGAGCCGACAACTACTACGCCATGCGGGCTGTTGCGGTGCGGCGCCCGGAGGACCGGGAGACCTTCGACGCCGTCTTCGCCGAGTTCTTCGGCGGAGGACAGGTGCCCGAGGTGATAACCGAGGAACAGGCCATCCAGCTCAAGCCGGTCCTTCGTGCCGCCGAGGGCCGAGAAGAAGATGAGGCGGAAGAAACTGAGGCCGAAGCCGGAGCCTCCTACGCCGAGCGGCTGGCACGCCGGGACTTCCTCGACATGACCCCGGCCGAGTGGGCGGCCGCCCAGCGGCTCATCGCCCAGATGCGCTTCCGCCCCGCCGACGCCCTCAGCCATCGCTGGAGCCCCGATCGCAGGGGTGGGCGGCCCGACCTCCGCCGCGTCCTGCGTAACTTGACGCGGCCTGACGGCGAGCTGATGCGCCTCGAGTTCCAGTCGAAGAAGCCCCGCCGCAGGCCCGTGTTGATCCTGGCCGATGTGAGCGGCTCGATGGAACGCTACACGGAGGCCTTCCTGTATTTCATGCATGCACTGCGCGGTCGCCTGGGGCGGGTGGAGTCCTTCGTGTTCTCGACCCGGCTCACGCGCATCACGCGCGAGATGACCCGACGAGATCCTCACGAGGCACTCGCCATGGTCTCCGACAACGTCGAAGACTGGTCGGGCGGCACCCGAATCGGTGAGGCGTTCAAGACGTTCAACCACCGCTGGAGCCGGCGGGTCACGCGCCATGGGCCCATCTGTCTAGTGCTGTCAGACGGTTGGGACTGCGGCGAGCCGGAGGTGCTGGCAGCCGCCACCGCCAAGCTTGCCCGGTCCGTGCACGCCCTGATCTGGCTCAATCCGCTGGCCGGACGGCCCGGATATCAGCCTGCCACCCGCGGCATGCAGGCGGCCCTCCCCCACATCGACCATCTGGTCCCGGCGGCCAGCATCAGCGACCTGGCGTCGATCGTCGAGCTG
>JBFIPU010000120.1:0-6469 GCA_041609995.1 Acidimicrobiia bacterium | reverse complement strand
GGAAGCTCGCCTCCGCCTCGCTGCCCCTCTAATGGTCCCCCTTCCCGCCTTCCGCTGACTGCGTCAGCTCCCGGCAGGGGACCATTGGGCGGATGCTCGGCTCCGCCTCGCTGCGCCTCTAATGGTCCACCTTCTCCCGCCTCCGCTGACTCGTCAGTTCCCGGCTGGGGACCATTGGCGGATGCTCGCCTCCGCCTCGCTGCCTTTCTAAAGGTGTCCCCCCTCGCAGCGTCCCACTTTTCCCCTTTCCCGTTGCTGCGCGACAGGCTCGTGAGCGGTTATGGCGGTTCCTTGGCCAGGTTGATGGCTGCGTCCAGGCTGAGGTCCCGGCCGGGTTGGCGGGCTTCGGAGGCTCCCTTTTCGCCCAACACTCGGATGAGCCGAGTCTGTGAGTCGTCGACGTTGATGATGGCCGGGGTCCACCCGCCTCCCAGCTTCTCCCTGGCAGCGGCGGTGGCGCCCGACAACTTGCCTGCCCGCTCGATGTCGCCGGCCTCGACCAGAGCCGTGGCCACCCACTCGATGGCCCAGGCGATCATGAAGCGGTCACCGAGTTCTTCTCCGTATTCGAGCCCCGTGCGCGAGAACTGGAGGGCGTCCTCCACCCGATCCTCCAGAAGCGCCACCCCGGCCAGTCCCAGTGACGTCTGGCCGGCATTGAGCCGGTTGCCTGCTCTCACATAGAGGTCGAACGCCTCCTGGAAGAGCGGACCAGACCCGAGCGCCCGGCCCGCCTGGAGCTCGGCGAAGGCACGGGCGGCGGCCACATGCGCCAGGCCTCCCAGGTCGTTGTTCTCCTGATAGATGCGCTCGACCTCTTTCAGGCCTTCCAATCCGGCGGCGTCGCCCGCCATGATGCGGGAGGTTTCATGGCCGTAGAGGGCCGTGGCGAGCAGGTCGGCATCGTAGAGTTTGCGCGCCATCCCCACCGCCTGGTCGTACATGTCGATGGCCGCCGCCGCATCACCCCGCCAGTACGTGAGCGCACCACGCGCCATCAGTCCTTTGACCCGGCCGGTACTCAGATTGCCGGCGCCGGGCATGGTGTCGAGACGATCCAGCCACCACGCCATCTCGTCGAAGTGGCCTTTTCCTTGGAAGAAGCGCCATGTATCGCCGATCAGCTCCAGGCCGTCGGTGGGCCGGCCGGTGTCGGCATAGTGATCGAGGGCGGCGCGCAGGTTGTCGAGCTCTTCTTCCAGGCGGGCCAGCCACCACGCCATGCGCTCACCCTCCAGCTCAGGACCGGCGTTGCGGGCCATGTGGCTGAAGTGGGCAGCGTGGGCCTGGGCGACATCGCCGGCCTCGCCTGACTCTTCGAGGGCGGCGACGGCGAACAGGCGCACGGGCTCCAGCATCCGAAAACGGGAGGACGACATGCCCGAAATCTGGCGCAGCAGCATGCCGCGCTCGACCAGCTCGCCGATGGCCGACAACACGTCACCGCCGTCACCGGCCACGGCTTCCGCCGCCTCGAGTGTCATGCCTCCGCGGAAGGCAGCCAGCCGTCGGAATACCGATTGGGCCGCTTGACCGAGCAGCTGGTAGCTGAAGCCGATGGCCGCGTTGACGGAGCCGTGGCGTCCCCCATCGCCGGTTCGGGACAGCAGGTCCGTACCGGCCCCCAGCCGCTCGGCGATCTGGTCAGGTGGCATCAGGTTCACCTTGGCGGCGGCCAACTCCAATGCGAGCGGGAGGCCATCGAGCCGGGCCACCAGTGTCTCGATCCCATGCCGATGTTGCTCCGGATCGAAGGCGGGGTCGATCGCGCGGGCCCGCTCGATGAACAACGTGGCGGCCGGCGAATGGGAAACAGATCCTGAGGCACCCAACTCGAGGGGTTGCAGCGGGTACTGATGCTCGCCCGGGATGCGCAGCGGTGCCTGGCTCGTGCCGAGGACCACCAGCCCAGGGCAGCGGCCGAGCAGGGCGGCGATGTCGGTGGCTGCATCGAGAACCTGCTCCAGGTTGTCGAGGAGGAGGAGCATTGACCCCGAACCGATCCGCTCGGTGACGGAGTCGACATCGCCGTCAGCAAGGTCCAGCGCGTCTCCGATCGAGGGGAGCACGAGGGCTGCGTCGGTCACGGGAGCCAACGCCACTAGGTAGACACCATGGCTGAAGCGGCTCAGCTGGTTTCGGGCGACTTCGAGGCTCAACCTGCTCTTGCCGATGCCGCCCGGCCCGGTGATGGTCACCATCCGTTGCGATTCGAGCAACTGCGCCACCTCTGAGACCTCCCGTTCTCTTCCGACGAGCGCGCTCAAACTGGCGGGGAGGTTGTGCGTGCTGACCCCCACAGAGCGAATGGGCGGGAATTCGGCGGGCAGGCCGGGCACGAGAACCTGGTAGAGGTGCTCGGCGGCGACGAGGTCTTTGAGGCGATGTTCCCCCAGGTCACGGAAATCGACGACGCCGATCGCCAACGCGTGCGTGGTGGCAGAGGCGAGCACCTGGCCCCCGTGGCCCGCGCCGGAGATCCGGGCCGCCCGGTGAACGTCCAGTCCGACGTAGTCGTCATGTCCCAGCTCGGCTTTTCCGGTGTGGATCCCGGCCCGGACCCGTACCGCCCCCGCATCCGGCCACGGCTCATCGCTCAGAGCTTGTTGGGCCGAAGACGCGGCCAGAACGGCGGCGTCGGCTGCCTCAAAGGCAGCAAAGAACGAGTCGCCTTCGGTATTGACGGCAACGCCGTCGTGGTCGTCGATCGAACCGGAGATGATCTCCGCATGCCGCTCGAGCACGCCCCGATAGTCGGGACCCAGACGTTGCACGAGCTGCGTCGAGCCTTCGATATCGGTGAACAGAAAGGTCACGGTACCGGTCGGAAGCGCTTTGCCCATCACATGCTCCTGATACGAAGAGTGTTGCAGAAAGCTCGGGCAGGCGGCGGGATCAGTTTGCTGGTGTCCGTTGGCGCGCCACGGACCGGTGGCCCGTCGTTCCGCTGGAAGAAGCCACAGCCTCCCGGTAGCGTGGGGACATGGTCGCTGTGCGGAGTCTCAAACACGTGCCGGGGGAGTCCGGTTTACCGATTCTCGGCAACATGCCGAGAATCTTGCGTGACGCCGAGCGGTGGGCTTTGGACGGGTATCGCCGGTTCGGGCCGGTGCACCGGATGCATTTCATGTTCGAGCCGTGGGTGGTGCTGGCTGATCCCGACCTCGCCAAGCACGTGTTGCTCGACCGGCAGAAGCAATTCTCCAGCAAGCACGGCTGGCGAACGACGATCGGCAAGCTGTTCCACAACGGCTTGATGCTGCGCGACTTCGAGGACCATCGTTTTCACCGCAAGATCATGCAGGACGCCTTTCGCAGTGAGGCGATGCGGGGCTACGTCGAAGTCATGAACCCGTTGATCGAGTCTCGGCTCGACAGTTGGGAGACCGGCTCCACCACCCAGATGTACGCGCAGTTCAAGCAGCTGACCCTTGACATCGCCAGCGAGGTCTTCGTCGGGTTGCCGCTGGGCGAGGAGGCGGCCCGGGTCAACAAGGCCTTCATCGCCACCATCGACGCCGCGGTGGCGACGATACGAGCCGAGCTGCCGGGCACCACGTTCAAGAAGGGAATGGACGGGAGAAGATTCCTGGAGGAGTTCTTCGGGAGCCGCATATCGGAGCGGCGCGGCGAAGGGAGAACCGACCTGTTCAGCCGGTTGTGCGACGCCACCGACGATGAGGGCCGCAGTTTTACCGACCAGGACATCATCGACCACATGATCTTCTTGCTGATGGCGGCCCACGACACCACCACCTCCACTCTGTCCACCATGGCCTGGGAACTGGCCCGCCGCCCCTTGTGGCAGAAGCGTTTGCGGTCGGTTGTCACCGGACGGACCCTGTCGTGGGATGACCGCAACGAGATGCCCGAGGTGGACTGGGTGTTCAAGGAGGCGATGCGCCTGCACCCGCCGGTGCCGTTCGTCCCCCGCCGGACCGTGACCGATGTTGAACTGGGTGGCTATCACCTCCCGGCTGGTACTCCCATCTCGTTGAGCGCCCTCGTCATCCACCGCCTCCCCGAATACTGGACCGATCCGGAGGCATTCGACCCGGAACGATTCGCCCCTGACCGGACAGAAGACAAGGGGCACAGCCACGTCTACTTGCCGTTCAGCGGGGGTGCCCACACGTGCATCGGGATGCATTTCGCCGGCCTCATGACGAAGGCCATCACCATGCAGCTGCTGACCCGGTTCCGTCTCGAGCCGCTGCCCGGCCAAGACGTCTTCATTCAAACGTTGCCGATCCCTAAACCACGCGGAGGCCTGTCGCTGCGACTACTGACCGTGTAGTCGCCTCAGACCGCTCGATCGATCGAGAGCTCTGCAGCGGGCTGCGCCCGCAATCAACGCCCGGCCGGAATATCCAGTGCCGGGTTTCGGTCGAAGAAGTCGAAGGGGCGAAGCTCGAAGTCGAGCCATATCGTGGGTGTGACGGGCCAATCCTCTGCCCGGGGGGCGTGGTGAAAGCCGAGGGTATACCAGGCGACGAGATCAGCATCGAGGATGGAGCGGTTTTCAGCGGTCCAGGAGGGCAGTCCTTCGCCCCCTGCGCTCTGATTCGGATACCTGCCTGCGGCGTAGATCTCATCCGGGTCATATGGCGTAACCCATAGGTGATGATCGGTGAAACCCGCCCGCTGCTGGGGAAAGTCGTCTCGGCTCAACAGCGATACCGCATTTGCCCCCGGCTTGAGTTCGTACCCCACTGGATTGCCCCAAGCGCCTTCGACATCTGGATTGATGAAGCGCCACTGTGCTGGGCTCGCGCTGTCAATCGACATCCGTGCGTCTCGTTCGTTCGCCACCGTGGTCGATTCGACCACCCATACGCTCTTTCTGCCATCTGCTGAGTCGATCGTTTCGGTTACGAGCTCGTCGGATACGAAGCTGTTTTTCGATCCGTCCACGTCGACATCCAGCCGAAAGACAAAAAAGTGGTCGTGGTTGACAGCAACAGTGTGTTCGGCCACGAGATGACCGTAAGCGGAATGAGACCCGGACGCATCTTCATCGACTGCTTTCACCTGAGGGATACCGGTTGCGCCGACGTCGACGCGAACCGTGCCGTCCTGGCGAAAGACCCAGTCGAAGATGTAGTCGTAGTTTCCGATGGCCGAGATGCTGCGTACGACTAGATCTGTCCGCGGGCGGACGTCGGTCCGGCCGCCAACGGATTCGTAATGACGCCACGCAATATCGCCTGAGAAACGTTCGAAGATGCAAGCCGCCCTGGGGTGGTTCACGGGCTCGCCGGTGTCCGCTGCGAACACCGCATCGAGGAACACGGCGTTGTTCGGGCAGTCGAAATCGGGTTGGAGAGGAACCGCCAGCCTCCCGACCCCAGTCTCCCCGGCATCGAGATACGTCCGGAATCCCCATCCGACATCTGGATCCATGTATGGAATGAACACCTCGGACAACGACCCTTGATACATCACCGACCGGCGCTGACCCCCGTCGTCATAGGAAACCAGCGACACGACGGGACCGAGGCGGGGGTCGAGCCGATAATGGAAGTTCCACTTCTGCCAATGCACCTCCCGGCCGCTCAGTTCGAAGGAGGGCCCGTCCGGTTGGACGATCGATATGGCATTGGGCGCCTGTCTGGGGTCGCCTGTGGCCGGCTCGTCGAGGTCAACAGGCCCGGCCGGAACCGGAAGCGGACCGGTATCGATGATGCGGATGAGGTCGCGCTCATCGAGATCGACCACAGCAATCAGACCCTCGATTGGCCGTCCCCAATAGTTGGAGGATCCAGACGGGGCGTAGCAGATTGCCTTGACGAGCCGGCGCCCGGCGTCTTCTTCGATTCCGAAATAGCCGACTGGGTTGGGAACACACACGACGTCCGTCACATCGCTCACCCCCCTCAATGCAACTGCTGCCTGCCACTCTCGGTTGGCGACGACGATGCTCTGCACCAGTGCGAATTCCTCTGTCAGGAGCAGGCCGGGCTGAACGTTGTCGATCTGCTCCCAGGACAGCACTGTCCCATCGACGGTGTCGACGGTGGCCTCGAACGTGTCCGGGCCATCCCGTACGATTGCGAACGCGACCCGGGGCACGGGATCTCCCTCATTCCACGCGCGTACCTGCTCCTTGGGCGGTTCCTGCAAGGTGACCAGTGGGTACAGAGGTCGGGTCGCAAGTCCGCTGTCGTCGATGGCCGACACCACCGTGGAGTATTCCTGGGCATCGAGGGGATCAAGCGGATGGTGCCCCACCTCCTCGCCCGCCATGCTGTCGCTGAGCGCCAGAAACAACAGTCCACCGAACGTGATGATCCCAACCAGCCAAGCCGCCGTTTTCGCTATTCCTCGTCTCGTCGGTCCATCCATCTACAACAACCTCGCGCGTATTGGGTGCCTTCGGAAAAAGCGGAGTGAGCGGAGAAAGAAAACCTCCCCGGTCCGAAGACCAGGGAGGTCAGATTACCGAAGCTGGTGTGCAACCGGCATCGCT
>JBFIPU010000119.1:0-6679 GCA_041609995.1 Acidimicrobiia bacterium | reverse complement strand
TCGGGGAGGTGGTCCGTCAACTCGCCCAGCGTTTGGCCGTCTCGCTCGAACAGCAGGTCGAGCAACAAGCGCCGGCTGGGGTCGTTGATGGCCTTGAACACGTTGTCCATGGATCCATTATATGTGAGTATTTACTCACATACCAGAGCGTCGATTAATGGCGGTTTTGATGAAGAGTAATTACGCATCCTTCATTAATATGAGGTGTTGATGAACGGTAGAGACGTGACGATCACCTGGAACGGCAAGGAGGTTGGTGCCTGGATGCCGGGTCTTCTGGAAGGCGCTGAGCTCTCGCTGCCGCCCGAGGTCATTCGCCAGACCGAAGGTGCGTTGTCGGACCTGTCACTGATGGAACACCAGATTCCGGCGGCGGCCGATGCCATCGGGCGCATGTTGCTGCGCTCCGAGGGGATCGCATCCTCTGCTGTCGAAGGACTGCGGGTCCCCATCGAAGACGTGTTGGCCGTGGAGGCTTTGGGCCGGGGAGGGGCTGACGCCTCGTGGGTGGCGGGCAACCTGGCGATCGTGTCCGACGCCATCGCCGATGTCGACCGAGACATCAACGGCGCGGTGCTCCACCGTTGGCATCGGCGCCTGATGGTTGACAGCCCCCTCGCCCCCGACCTCATCGGCCGGTGGCGCCCCACCCCAGGTTGGATCGGAGGCACCTCTCCGGTGGATGCCGTCTACGTGCCTCCACCTCCCGGGGCGATTGGGGACCTCATGGAAGATCTGATCCACTACCTCAACGGCGACCGGGACGACCCGATCACGCAGGCAGCCGTGGCCCACGCCCAGTTCGAATCCATTCACCCTTACGGTGACGGCAACGGACGGATCGGCCGGGTGCTGATCGGATGGGTGTTGCGGCGGAGGGGAGTGGTGTCCCGCTGGCCACCCCCCATCAGCATCTCCATCGCTCGTGATCCGGGTGGATATCTGGGCGGTCTGTATGAGTACCGAGCAGGCGATCCGGTTCGGTGGGTCCGCTGGTTCGCCGACGTCACCCGTAAGGCAACCGCCAACGCCAACAACCTCTACCTCGAGATCGAGGCCCTGCAGAAACGATGGCGGGGCTCCGTCGCCGATCTACGATCCGACGCCGCCGCTCATCGGGTCGTCGAACTCCTGGTGGCTCACCCCGTGATTTCGTCCGAGCGGGTGGTCGTCGAATTGGGTGTTTCGCGACGGGCAGCACTCACCGCCCTCGAGCAACTGGAACAGCGAGGCGTGCTGTCGCCGTTCACCCTCTCGCCCACCTCGGCCGGCCGCCCCCTCCGCTGGTGGATCGCTCGCGATCTGGTCGACCTGATACGCCGATCGGTGGCCTGACAACCCGGTTCACCTTCGTCGGACAGAGCGGATGCTGTAGGCGGCTGCCGCCCAGGCGGCCAGCCCGAAGGCCCCGGCTCCCGCGGCCACGGCGTGATCGGGCTCGGTGTCCCAGGCGGCGCTCCAGGCGAGGTCGAACCACACGAGACCGAAGGCGGCGACGCCGGTCAGGATGAGGAGGCCCGCTACGAGGTAGGCGGCGATTCGATGCCTGGTTGGTATTGGGGTTTTGTCCATGACCCCATCATCGGTCGGCGCGTGCCCACGTTCAATCCGGGATGACCCTGATTGGCGGAGCGCAGCGGCAGGGGTGGTCGGGCTGGGCAGCCTTTCGTGCGGTTGATCGAGAACGGCCGATGAGCGGGGCCGGACCGTGGAGTGCTAATTCTTCTGTAGCTGCGGACGGGCGATGATCCAGTAGAGCACCGCCCCGATGAAGTTGGCGAGCACGATCACCAGTACCCATACGAGCTGATTCTGGCCGGCTGACTCCCAGGCCCCGGTCGGCCGGCGCAGGGCATCGATCAGCGCGATGAGCCATGCGAGGGTGCCCAACAGACCGAGCACGATGAGAATGAATCCGACTCCGATCGACGACACGTCACGTCCTCTCTGTTGCTGTCGAACCTTCGACGTTTGCCAGGTCAGAAGAGTTGCGAGAAATCCACTCGACGATCTCGTCCAGGTCGGTGGCCCGTCCTTCCTCCAGCAGCAACCTGGTTGGTTCCGGGCCCAGCTTCTCCTCGGCGGCCGCAATGACCCGCTCCATGAACATCTCGGATTCGAACCAGCGGTGGGCCTGTAGCTTGTTGAATGCGATTTCTGCCGAACCGAACGCTTTCAACGCCAGTTCGAAGTTGCCTCGCTGCGCCTCGATGATCCCGATGACGTCGACGGCCGAGGCCGTGCCCTCCAGATAGCCGTCCTCCACCATCATCGTCAATGCTGTCCGAGCATGAGGCTCGGCGCTCTCGAAGTCGTCGACTGCGATATAGGCCAGCGCCAGGTTCCAGCGTCCCCAGGCGATCAAGACCCGGTAGTTGGCGCGTTCCGCAAACGCCAGCAATGCTTGGCGGAGCTCGACGACTTCTGCGAACTCGCCCTGCTGCACCGAGTTGATGCTCAAGAACAGGAGAGGTAAAAAGCGGCTGATGCCATCCTTGTCGGTGCTGAAGTAGTCCTTGCCCTCCATCAGCAGGCGCCTTCCTTCGACCGGATCGGGGAGCGTGGCGCCTGCGAACCATTTGGCCCGATTGAGGCAGCGGTCATCACCCAGTTCGGTGAAGCCCTCTATTGCCCTGGTCATCCTCTCGGCGACGGTTCCCATGTCTCCTTGCTGGAACGCAAAGAGGCCGACCAGCCAGTCCATGTACGGCGTATCAACTTTGGTATCGGCGGCGTGGAGCCATCGCAGGGCGGTGACACCTACGTCGGCGTTGAACCAGTAGACCCAGAAGTGGTTGAACGCCTCGGCCAGATCGGCCGCCCGGTCGTGATCGAGGCTCCAGCGCATGGCGGCCAGCAGGTTCGGGTGGTCGGTCCGTAACTCTTCTTTGGCGTCCTCGCTGAATTCGAACCGCTGTCCGAGCGCCTCGGCGGAGTCGACGTAGTAGGCGACGAGGCGGCCCATCACCATGTCTTCCTCGCCGGCTTCTCGCAGAAGGTGGACTCCGTATTCACGGATGGGGACCAGCTGGCGGTAGCGGGTCCCGCCCGGCTGGCCGGTGACGGCCCGGACCAATGAGTTGTCGATGAGGCCCTGGAGGGCGTCGAGCACGTCCTCGTCCAGGTCGGAGCCGGCGATGGATTCGAGCACTTCCAGCGATCCGCCGGACGGCAAAGCCGCCAGCCGGCGGAACAGCCTCCGCTGTGATTCGGACACGTGGCCCAGGCTCCAGTCGATGGTGGACCGGAGCGTGCGTTGTCGTTCGGGCAGCTCGGCCCCGCCGGTACCGATGACCTTCATCGACTGCTGCAGCCGGGCGTCGAGTTCGGTCACGCTCAACACCCGCGTACGAGCCGCCACCAACTCGATGGCCAGCGGCATTCCATCGAGACGTTCGACGATGGAGCGGACTGCGTCGGCCTCGGGACCACTGGTGGCGAGCTCGATGCCGTAATCGGCTACCCGGTCATAGAAGAGCTGAACGGCGGCAGGGGTGCGGCCGTCGCCATTGGCGAGGCTGAGGGGATCAACCCTGTAGATCTTCTCTCCCCGCACGTGCAGCGGGGTGCGGCTGGTGGCCATGATCCGGAGCACGTCCACTGCCTGCATCAGCTCGCCTACGATGCCCTGCGCCTCCTGCACATGCTCGAAGTTGTCCAGCACCAGCAGGCTCGGGTCCGAGATACGCTGGGCGACGAGCTCGACCGGCGAAGCAGCGCCCTCGACATGTACGCCGAGTGCCGCTGCGATCGCCCCCGCTACGTCGGCCGCTTGCTGCACCGACGTCAGGTCTGCGAAGTAGCCGGCGGCATTCAGTTGCGGAGCCACCTCACGGGCGGTTTCCACCGCCAGGCGGGTCTTGCCGATGCCGCCCGGGCCCAGGAGCGTGACGAGCCGGGTGCCGTTCCCGGTCAGGTAGCCGGCCAGGGCCCGCCGTTCGTCCTCCCGCCCGACGAACGTCGTCGGGAAATCGGGAAGCGGTACGCCGGCCGGACGAGCGCTCATGAGTGGCGGAAAATCGTCGGGAAGGTCGGGATGCGCCAGCTGGTGGATGCGGGCCGGCTGGGCGATGCCTTTCAGGGTGTGGGAACCCAGGTCTTCGAGGCGCGCTCCGTCGGGAATCTCACCGCCGAGGAGCGCCACGGTGGTTTCCGACAACAGCACCTGACCACCGTGGGCCAGTCCTTCGATGCGGGCCACCTGGTTGACCGTGGGCCCGTGGTAGTCGTCGTCGTGGGCCTCCACCGCCCCGGTGTGGATTCCCATCCGTACCTTCAGGTCGATGCTCTCCGGCCACGCCTCGCCCTGCAGCCGACGCTGGACCTCCAGCGCACAGGCAACGGCGGCGGCCGGGGTGAGAAACGCTGCAAAGAAACCATCGCCTTTGTCCTTGACCACGAAGCCGTTGTGCTCGGCAATGACGGACCGGAGGATCTCGTTGTGGCGGAGGAGGGCGCCCGCCATGTCTGACCGGTGGTCGTCCCAAAGCCGGCTGCTACCTTCGATGTCGGTGAAGAGCAGGGTCAGCACCCCGGATGGAAGCGTGTCCATGGTTTCCCGAACTCTACGGAACAAACCACGATGAGACCTGGGAGACCAAATCGAACCGATCCTCGGCGGTGATACGCCGGCCGGCGCTCGGTCGCTAGCATCCCGCCGCTCGATCACACGTTGATCACCGTCTTGTTACCTGCCCGAAACCACCAAGTCGTAGCTTTCGACGCGATATATCCAAAGCGAGGAAACAGATGAACGAACACAAACACACCACCAAACACTTCGAACGGTTGCTGGTCGTGCTGGATCCAACGTCCGAAGACGGGGAGCGCGGGGCCGAATTGGCGCTGGATCTGGTCGGCGATGAAGGTCACGTCGAGTTGGCGGTGGCTCTATCCGGACCAGAGGCGTGGGCATTGCACGCGTTCGCCGAGGCCGAGGACGTCTCGGCGGCGGAGGCGGCGGTGATCTACCTGGATCAAGCTGTCGAGCGCCTCGGTCCCCGGGCCGTCGGCGCGACAACGGTCGATGGCCAGGACCTGCCGCAGGACCTGGTGGGAGCGGTGTCCCGGGCCGGAGCCAACGGTGCGGTGCTGCCGGCCCAGATGGCAGCCCGAGTCTTGGCGTCGATATCCAGCTGGGCGGCGATGCCGTTCCCCGTTGTCGTTGTCCCCCAGCGGTCCGCGGCATAAAGGTCCGGCCGGACCGCAACGCCCGGACGGTGGCAGCGGTCAGCTGGCCCGCTCCACCACGACCGGGTGGGGGATGACTGCGTTCCAGAGCACGCCATTGGGGTGGTAGTCCATCGCAGCCGGCTGTTGGTTGCCGGCGGCATCGGTGGCCCGGGTACTGATCGTGTGCTCCCCCTCGGCGGCTTCCCATTCGAAGCGAAACGGCGTCCACGCCCAGTCACTTTTGAGGTCGATGAGCTCGGCCTCATCCCAGGGTCCGCCGTCAAGGCGCCATTCGACGAGGGTGATAGGCGCCAAACCCGATCGGGCATATCCGAGGGTCTCGACAGCGCCGGCCTCGAGCCGGGCGGGCCAGTCCAACGCCAGGCTGCTCTTGACCGGATGGGCGGTGGCCGGACCGCGGTCGGTGCCGTCGGGCGCCCGCAGCCGGTAATACGTGTCGGCTCTCCACGAATTGATCCAATCCGACGAGACTTCGATGCCCTCGAGCCATTTGACCGAGTAGGCGCCCACCCAGCCGGGGACGAGCAGCCGGGCCGGCGCCCCGTGCATCGGCTCGAGCGGTGATCCGTTCATCTCCAGCGCCACGATCGTGTCCGGGTGGGTCGCTTTGTCCATCGGCAGGCACATGCGGACGGGTTCGCGTTCGGGGTTGGGGTGGTCGGACCCGACCGGGCTCACCCATGCCGCTTCCGGAACCAAGCCGGCCAACTCCAACACCGACGCCAACGTGGGTCCGGCCCAGGTCGCCATCCCCATCGCTCCCAGCATCCAGGGCGTGTCGTTGGAATCCGGCGCAAGCGGCCGGTCACCGACGATGTTGAAGAGCGAGCGCCCGTTGCCGGCACACTCCAACCATGACCTCACCGTGCGCCGGGGGAGCGCCTGCAAATCAGCGAGCGATGCGGTGACCTGTCGTTCGACGCCATCGCCGAAGAGGTCGAGTGTCCAACCGGCAGGATCGAAGGCGGGTACGTCACCAACTTTGCAGACGAAGAAGTCGTCGACAGGTGTCTGCTCGATCCCGAGGTGGGGCGTGCGCGGCTCGAGGCTGGTGCCCCGTTGAGCGAACCGATCCGTTGCGTCTCCCCGCATGCCCCCATTCTGACCGGCCAACCCGGGCTGGTGAGTGTGGCAAAACCAATACTTTGCGCGGTATCCCACCATGAGTAACCTCGGAAGGCGGAGAGCGGTTGAGCGTTTCCCTTTCGCTGACGACGTCGTGGCGGTGCCGACAAAAGCCAGGCGAGCGGGGCACAGACGAAACGCCACTCGACCGACCGGGCAAGACCGCGCACCGGAAGACGTGAGCGCGGAGATCAAGGAGGCATTTTCGTGAGATCGACTGTCAGACGAACTGTGGGATTGTTGGTGGCATTCATGACGGCGATGGCGCTGGTACCCCTGCCGGCCGCGGCGGGTGGACATGGGTTCATGACATCCGACCCGGCCCTCATCACCGTCACGGTGACGGGCGGCACGGTCACAC
>JBFIPU010000118.1:0-6708 GCA_041609995.1 Acidimicrobiia bacterium | reverse complement strand
TGCACCCCGGACGGGTGCACCACCTCCACTATCCGTTGTCTAACTCGCCGGAATCAACGAGTCCAGCAGATAGCTGTAGTACTCGAACGCTCCGGTATTGCCGACGTGCAGCGGGTCGCCTTCCCAGATGCCGGCCGACCAGGAGGCCACCACATCGTTGGCGTCGAAGGTGGAGCCGTCGTGGAACGTCACGCCCTGACGCAGCGTGCAGGTCCACACCGAGGTGTCCTCATTGGACGTGCAATCGGTCGCAAGCCGGGGTTCAACCTCTCCCGAGTCGATGGCGTAGCCGAGGAGCGGCTCGATCACCTGCTGGCAGGCTGCCAGCGACTCGCCGTCCGTCTCGTCGGTGCAGTACAGGCTGATCGGTTCAGCGTTCTGCATCCAGACGAACGTGTCCTTGCCCGGATCGACCCGGTGCAGCAACGGGGCGCCGAAGGGACGGAAGTGGGCGTTCTCGACGGTGTTGAGCGCCGCCGAGGCCGAGGCGCCGTGGGCGATGACGACCATCGGGACCAGCTCCTTGATGGCGTTGTTGGCCTGCTCGTAGAGCGGCGCCGCCGTCGCCTCGTCGCCGATGGTCGAAGCCTCCTCCAGGACCTCATATATCTCCGGGTGCGGCTCGCCGTACTGCGGATTCGACTTGCTGAAGTGGAAGTCCAGGAAGTTCGTCACGTGCGGATAGTCGGCGCCCCATCCCAGCAGATAGAAGCCGTCGAGGCGTCCGTTGGTGGACTCATCGATGAACTCGCCTGACTCCATCACGATCACGTCGGCGTCGATGTTCAGGTTTTCCTTGAGCTGGGTCTGGAACTCCACTGCCACCTGGCCCGGTTCCGGCAAGTAGCCGCGGAAGACATCCCGGTAATAAATGGCGGTCTGGAACCCGTTGGGGAACCCGGCGTCGGCCAGCAACTGGCGGGCCGCCTCGGGATCGAACTCGTACCACTCCTCACCCTGGCATCCGTTGGGAATGGAGCAGGGAGTGAAGTGGGAGGCGACCTCGGACCCTTCCGGGAAGAAGTTGTCCACGATGCGCTGCCGGTCCACACCCAGGGCGATCGCCTTGCGAACGTTCACATCGGCAAAGACGGTGTCGCCGCCTGGTGAATCGCCGAACGGGTCGAGCTGAGCCGTCATCGCCAGGTACAGCGTGTTGGGGTTGGCCACCGGGATGAAGGTCAGGTTCGGGTCGTTCTTGACCGTGTCGAACGAGTCGGGAGACACGTTCGTGATCTGATCAACCGTTCCTGCCTGCAGCTCGGTCAGGCGGGCTGCACCTTCGGACGCCCAGCGGAACACCAGTGTCTCGTACGGTGCCGGATCACCCCAGTAGTTGTCGTTGCGTGAATACACGATGCTCTCGCCCCGGTTCCACTGCTCCAACTTGAAGGGCCCGGTCCCGACCGGACTATCGAGCGGTGCTCCGCCTGTCGCCGCCAGGTGCTCTTCTGGCTGGATTCCGAACGGTGTGAATGCGGCGATCTGTCGGAACGCCGGCAATGGTGAGCAGAAGCTGAACTGCACGGTGAACTCATCCAGCGCCTCGACGCTCGATACCTTCCCTCCGTAATCACAGTCGGGGGCCGCGATCGAGGCTCCCACGAACCCGGGGGTCGGTGCCACGGTCGTGGTCGAGTCGTCGTCGCTCGGCGCCTGGGTGGTGGCCGGGGGCTCGGTCGTAGTTGTTTCTTCTGCCGGCGTATCGCTACAGGCCGCCACCAGCAGTGCCAGGCCTGCCAGGAATACCAGCAGTCTCATTGTTGACTTCACACGTCCTCCTCGAGTTATGTGTGACATTTCAGGTCGCGAAGATCGAACCGATCACCGCGACGAATCCACCCTAGTCAGCATTTGGCAGCCCGGTCCAGAGTGGATTCGGGGCCGGTAACGTTGCCCTCCATGACCTGGACCCGTGCCTCCCAGCTGGCTCTGCTCGAAGAAACCGACCTCGTCGATGTGCTCGTCATCGGCGGTGGGATCGTCGGCGCCGGAACCGCATTGGACGCCGCCAGCCGCGGTCTGTCGGTGATGCTCCTGGAGCGAACCGACTTCGCGGCGGAGACGTCCAGCCGCAGTTCCAAGCTCCTGCACGGCGGAATCCGCTACATGCCCCAGTTCCGGTTCAAACTCGTCCGAGAGGGGCTCATGGAGCAGAAAGTGCTGGCCCGGATCGCCGATTACCTCTATGAGCCGCTCGAATTCATCCTGCCCATGTATGAAGGGCGGGGATTCGGCGACGTGCCGAGCTGGGTCAGCGCCCAGCCGCGCCTCGTGTCTCCCATGTTCGGGGCCGGCCTCAAGATGTATGACACCCTCGGTGGCCGCACAGAGGAGTATCAGAGCAGCCGCCTGACGCCCGAGGAGATCAACCGCCGGGTCCCGAAGCTGAAAACGGAAGCGCTGACCGGCGGCTTTTCGTACTTCGACGCTCGCACCGACGATGCGCGGTTGACCGCTGTTGTGCTCAAGACGGCGGTACGCCGGCACGGTGCCATCGCTCTCAACTGGATGGAGGCCACCGGGGTCTCTCAGAATGGTGATCGTTTCTCCGTCAGCTTGGAGGACCGCAAGAGCGGCGCCACCGCCTCGGTGCAGGCCCGCAGTGTCGTGGCTGCCACCGGCCCATTTCGGCCTCCGCCCGGTTCGGGCGAACACCAGAATCTCGTACTGTCCAAAGGCGTGCACCTGGTGATGGACCCGGTCGAGCTGGGGATCGGCGCCGAGGCGCTGGTGCTGCCTGAGACCGAAGACGACCGCATCCTGTTCCTCATCCCATACCGCAACCGGTTGTGGGTCGGCACGACCGATACGCTCTACGAGGGAGACCCGGACACGCCAGTGGCCACCGCTGAGGACGTTGACTACATCCGTCGCCAGATCCGGGAATACATGAATGTGGACGAGCTGACGGTCACCACCGCCATCGCCGGACTGCGAGCCCTGGCGGCCGAAGAGGGGGAGGGCACCGCCGAGGCGAGCCGGGAGCCGGCAGTGGTCGAGGTACAGGATGGCTACTGGCAGGTGGCAGGGGGCAAGCTCACCGGATACCGTCCGATGGCACAGCGGGTGGTGGATGAGGTCGTCGACCACCTGGGCGACCGGACCCCGTCGGAAACCGACCAGCTTCACCTGGTCGGGGCAGGAGCAGACAAGGAAGATGTGGTTCTGGCTGCCGTGGAAGCCGGCTACGACCCTGCCTATGGCCGGCTGTTGTACGACCGCTATGGCCGGGAGAGCTTCGAGATCATCGAGCGAACCGGGGGCAAGATCAACATGTGGGCGCACGGGATGGCCTCTGAGGCCGAATTCGGCTACACCTGTGATCACGAGTCGGTGGCGAGCCTGGCCGACTTTCTGGTCAGACGCACCCACGTGGCGTGGTTCGTGGATGACCACGGGCGATCCTTTGCCCGCGACCTGGCCAAGGCGTCTCAGCTCGGCGATGTGTCTCGCTTGGTCACCGACTACGAGGCCGAACTGGCGGAGCTGGGCATCTGACATGCAGCTCGTCGAATTCGACGACCTGGACGAACTGGTGCAACATCTGGATCGGGGAGGCTCACTCGTCGGAGCCGTGATCCAAGGTCTCGACGTCACCGGCCTGGCAGGCCGGCTCGACCGGGCCGACCTGTCGGGAAGCGTGTTCCTCGGCGGCCGCCTTGCCCCCAGCACATACGAGCACGCCTGTTCCTCCGGTGGTGTTGTGTTCCGCCCGCCCTCGGACGTCCCCTTCGAGCCGTACCGATCGAGGCTTTACGACGCCGACGAGCTCTTCGCCGGTTTCGATCCAGGACAGGCCGGTTCGTACGAGGGCACGCCGGATGAGGTGATCTACCGGTATTGCCAGACCCAGCCCGGCACGGTCCTCGATTCGCTGGCAATGCGGCTCCACGATCACGCCATCACCGACGCCCTCGACGAGTTCATTCGCGGCCATCGCGTGGTGGCGATCATGGGTGGCCACGGGTTGGCGCGCACCAGCGACGGATTCCGGTCGGTGATCGACATCGCCAAGCCGCTCGCCGAGCGCGGCTACCTGCTGGCTACCGGAGGCGGTCCCGGCGCCATGGAGGCCGCCCACCTCGGTGCCTGGCTCGCCCACCGTGACTTCAGTGATGTCGACACCGCCCTCCACCTTCTGGCGGCGGCGCCCACTTATGCGGATCGTCACGGCTGGCTCACCTCGGCTCTCGCCGTGAAGAAGCGGTTGCCCCGACGGGAGGGACCGCGGGGGCGGGTCGACAGCCTGGGCATCCCGACCTGGCTCTATGGCCACGAACCACCCACCGTCTTCGCCACCCATATCGCGAAATACTTCGCCAACTCGGTACGCGAAGAGGGGCTGCTGGCCATCGCCCAGAATGGCGTCGTTTTCACGCCCGGCTCGGCGGGCACCATTCAGGAAGTATTCCAAGACGCAACGCAAAACCACTACCGGTCGTTTGGTGACCCGGCCCCCATGGTCTTCTTTGGCCGGGACTACTGGACGATCGACAAGCCGGTGTTTCCGCTGCTGCGGCACCTGGCCGGCGGCCACGACTACGCCGATCTGCTGGCGATCACGGACTCCGCTTCGGAGGTTGTCGCAGTGCTGGAGCAGTTCCACCGATTCCGCTCGCAGAATGGTGTCGCTCGTGAACACTGACGGATCGGGCTGGCTGATACCGGTTCGGGGCCCGAGACTCTGGCGGCGTTTCACCCAGTTGGGGGTGGGGCTCTACCTGTTCGGGGCCGGTATCGCCCTCATCCTGCAATCCGATCTGGGAGCGCCCGCCTGGGACGTCTTGCACACCGGACTGGCGGCCCAGCTGGGTTTCACGGTGGGGACGTGGACGGTGATCGTCAGCGGCATCGTGCTGCTCCTCTGGATACCGCTGCGGGAACCGTACGGGGTCGGGACACTGCTGAACGGCCTGCTGATCGGCCCGTCGGTCGACATCACCCTCGGCTTCACGGAGCCGCCGGATACGCTGATCGGCGATCTGATATTCCTGGTTGGCGGCATCGTCCTCGTCGGCTTCGCGAGTGGGATGTACATCGGCGCCGGGCTCGGACCGGGTCCCCGCGACGGACTGATGACCGGTATCGCCAAGCGGGGCATGACGATCCGCCGAGCGCGCACCTTCGTGGAAGTAGGCGCTCTGCTGGCCGGCGTCGCACTCGGCGGTGAGATCGGCTGGGGCACCCTCGCTTTTGCCGTTGGCATCGGGCCCGTAGTTCAGGTCTTTCTGCCGCGCTGGACGGTGAGCCTCGAAAGGGAGCCGGAAGATCCTCGCCTGCCGCCGCAGGCGCCCGCAGACGATTGGTAGCTTGACCGGATGTATCCGGATGTCCCATCGGCGATTGCCGGTCGAGAAAACGCCGTGCTGTGCATTGCCCCCGACGTCATCGAGGCCACCGCCGAGCACTTCGTGCGGGAGTTTCCCGGCACGGTTCTCTATGCCGTCAAGGCCAATCCCCATCCGCTGGTGCTCGAGGCCGTGGCTGCCGGGGGAGTCACCCATTTCGATGCCGCTTCCCTCGGCGAGATCGAATTGGTGACCGGATTGATCGAGGGCGCCGACGTCTCGTTCAACAACCCGGTCAAGGCTGCGGCTGCCATCGAGCGGGCCCATGTGGACTTCGGCGTGCGAGATTTCGTGGTGGACCACGCCGACGAACTTGCGAAGGTTCTTGATGTGACGGGTTCGGATGTCACGATACAGGTGAGGCTCGGCCGGCCCAGCCCGTCGGCAGTGGTCGATCTCAGCTCGAAGTTTGGCGCCGATCCGGACACGGCCCGCGACCTGCTGGAGGCCGTGCGAAGCGCCGGTGCCCTCCCTGCCGCCAGCTTTCACACCGGCTGGCAGACCCAGGACCCCGGCATGTACCGGGAGATGCTGGAGCTGGCCCTCGGGCTGGCCGAGGACCTGGCCTACGTGAATGTTGGTGGCGGCTTTCCCTCGGTCTTCAAATCCCCCGGCATCGGCCTCATGGAGTACTTCGACGCTGTGCGCTCCAGTCCCGTACCGTTGCGCTGCGAGCCGGGCAGCGCCATGGTCACGGAGGGGGCGGTGCTGGCCGCCCGGGTGCTCCTCCGCAAAGACGAGGCGGTGTATCTCAATACGGGTATATACGGAGGCCTCAACGAGCATCTGCATTATCCACGACCGACTCCGGTCCGGGTGGTCGACCAGCAGGGGGAAGAAGTGGAGAGCTCGATCGTGGTCGAGGCCACGGTCTTCGGTCCGACGTGTGACTCGCTCGACGTCCTGCCCAACCGCTACCGCATACCGGCCTCGACCAAGGCGGGCGACTGGCTGCTGTTCGGGTTGGCGGGCGCCTATTCCAACGCGTTACGGACCGACTTCAACGCGCTCGGCCAGCTCGACGTCGTGCCCGTCGGACGACTCCCGGCCCCTGTCGAGATCTGAGCCGGGAATGTGGTTCGCCCATGCGCCGGCGATGAGGGCTAGCTGCCGGCCAGTCCTCGGGTCGTGCAGCGGTTGGCGAAGTCCTCGGCTGTCATCGATTGCAGGTCCGCCTGGACTGCCGCCACCTCGAAGCCCGTGCCGCGGCCCACGTAACTGACCTCGCTTCCACTCGCCTTCATGTGGATCGGGTTCGGCGCCGGAGTGGTCCTGGCCCTGGTGGGGCTCGGTATCTTCTTGGCGGGAATCCAGAGCCCACGGCCACACTATGTCCAGCAGCCCCCGGCACGGTTTG
>JBFIPU010000117.1:0-7182 GCA_041609995.1 Acidimicrobiia bacterium | reverse complement strand
GAAGCTGTCGCTGGAAGCGCACCTCGCCACCAAGACCTCCCACGCCATCGACCTGTATCAGCGCGTGCAATCGCTGCTCGAGCGATGTGGCGAGTTTCGCATTCATCCGCAGAAGACAAGGATCGCGTTCATCAACACGATGTCGTTCGCCGGAGTGTCGATGGCTCGCCGATGGGTCGACGTCTCGTTCATCCTTCCGGCGCCATTGGCCGACGAGCGGATCCGGCGTATCGACCTGTACGGGCCGACCAGCTTTGGGCACCGCACGAGGCTGCACGGGCCGGCCGAGGTCGACGAGCAGCTGGCGGGATGGCTGTGTGAGGCCTACCGGCGGGGATTGCAGGAGACACTCGATTCGGCGGCCCAGGTCGAACCGGTGGTGGGTCACGCGCTCGAGGTGATGACCGTTCCGTTGCGGGCCCGGGTGGTCGACCACGGCGGTTCGCTGGCGTACGCGGTGCCGGAGTGGGTCGTCGACGCTTTGGCCGCTAACCCCGCAGTCATCGCCCGGATCGGGGGCAACGACTATGGAGGGGAGATCCGAGGCTCTCGGCTCGAGCTCGATGAGATCGGTCGGCTCGGGGTCAGGGCAGGCGACAGGAGCGACGTGCTGCTGCGGGCGGCCGTCTGAGAACTCAGCGCCGGTCGGTGGCCTCCGCGGCCAGGCGCTGACCGGTCTCGGGATCGAAGAAAACCATGTGGCCGACGTCGATGGCCAACTCCAGGTCCTCGCCGGGGTGGGGGACCCGATCGTCGTGGCTGCGCAGACCGAAATCGATCGAGCCGGAATCGGTGGAGCCGAAGGCCACGTGAATGATGCGCTCTCCCCCCAGCTCTTCCACGTTGATCGTTCGGGCGTGGAGGCAGCGATTGAACGGAGCAGAAGGGGTGGCGATTGTGACATGTTCGGGCCGGATGCCGACAAGGACGTCGCCCAGATGGGAGGCGGTGGGCACATCGAGGGTGTCGGCTCCCAGCTGCAGCCGACCTCGCTCCGGGATGTTGGCGGCCACGATGTTCATGCCGGGGGAACCGAGAAAGCCGGCCACGAACGCATTCGCCGGGTGCCGGTACGCCTCCAATGGCTCCGCCACCTGCTGCACCGTACCGCGGTCGAGAATGACCAGCAGGGTGGCCATGGCCATCGCCTCGTTCTGGGAGTTGGTGGCGAACAGGACAGAATGGCCCTCCTGGTGCAGGTTGCGAAGGTGGGATTTCACCCGTTCTCGCCGATGGGGGTCGATTCCGGTCAACGCCTCGTCGAACAACACCACGTCGGTGTCCCGGATGGTTGCTCGCCCGGTGGCCACCAGCTGGCGCTCACCGACCGACAACTCCCGCGGTTTGCGATCGAGGAGGCGCCGAACGCTGAAGCGGCTGGCGGTGGACTCGACGCGTTCGGCTCGCTCCTGTTCCTCTACCCCCGCCACCTGCAATGGGAAGCCGATGTTGCCTGCGGCGGTCATCGAATCGTACAGGGCCCCGGTGCTCACCACCATGCCCACGCCGCGGGCGTGTGCCGGCAAAGCGCTGACCACCTGGCCGTCGAAGAGGATCTCACCCGTGTCCGGCGTCTCCAGCCCGGCTATCAAACGGAGCAGCGTTGACTTGCCGGAGCCCGATGGGCCGACGATCGCGACGAATTCATCGGTCGGGATGAGCAGATCGGTCGGTCCGAGGCCGTCCCCTCCGGGGTACAGCCTCGACACCCCACGGAATTCGATTGTCGGCATAGTCTGACACTACGCGATCGCATAAAGTGTGTCCTCATGACTGACAACCCCGTGGCCGCCACCGCGGCAGACGCCGGGAGCGGGGCTCTCGCTCACCTGGTGCGAATTGGAGGAGACGAAATCCTCGACCGGGGCGAGGTCGTGATCCTCGATACGCCGGACGGATACCGGCTGCGTGCCGCCACATTCGACTCGCCCCACGAGTCGGTCGGCACATTTCTCCTTCTGCACGGCTACACGGAGTTCATCGAGAAGTACCACGAGGTCATCGAGGAGCTGATCAATCGTGGCTTCGGCGTCGTCACATTCGACTGGCGGGGCCAGGGGCTTTCAGATCGCGTCCTCGATCCATCTTCCACCAACCACCAGCGAGGGTACGTAGAAGACTTCTCGCACTACGTCGAGGATTCCGATCTCATCTACACCCGGCTGGTGAAGGAACGGCCCGAGCCGCATTATGTCTTGGGCCATTCGATGGGCGGACACCTGGCCATTCGCATTCTCGAGGAGCGGCCCTATCGGTTCGAGAAGGCGGTTCTCAGTGCGCCGATGGTCGGCTTCAAGGCCAACATTCCGCTGCCGGTTGCGACCCAGCTCGCCCGGTTGATGGTTCTCATCGGCAAGGAGAACGAGTATGCCCCGGAATCGGACGACTTCAACCCGGATGATCCCATCAACCTCGTGACCTCGGACACAGGCCGTTGGCAACGGTCGCTGGCGTACTGGTTCGAGGAGCCCCGTCTCGTCACTCATGGCGTGACCTGGCGGTGGCTCTTCGAGGCTGCGCAGAGCATGCAGCTGGTCGCCCGGCGCGATCGTCTCGCCCGGCTGGTGACGCCCACCCTCCTCGCCAGCGCCGGCAATGACCTGATCGTCTCCTCCGAGGCTCAGGTCGAGCTGGCCAACCGCAACTACGCCATCACGCTCGCCCGGTTCCCTACCGCCATGCACGAGATCCTGATGGAGACCGACGAGATCCTCTTCGATTTCTGGCAGCGCTTCGATGGTTTCATCACCAAGCGGGACTGACCCGAAGTTGGTCCACCGCAAGATCGGGGACACCTTTGCCGACGGCGATGAATCGGAAGCTCTCGCCCTGCTCGAAGCAGCAGTCGATGTCGATGGGCGCTCCAAGCTGGCGGCCGTCAAGCTGGCTGCCGGATCCCTTGCGCAATTGGAGACCTACCTGGCGGCTGCTCGGGTGGATTGGCGTGATGTGGTGGCCTGGGCCGAATTTCCACGCCAGATGAGAGTCCCGCCTGGTGAGGCCACCGACGAGATGCGAGCAAGCGACCGGGCCGACTACGACCGATGGCTGGGAGCGGGGAGCAGCGGCGGGTCCGGCTAGAAAAGCCCGACGATGCTGCCGTCCTCCTTGATGTCCACGTTCAAGTACGCCGGTTTGGTCCCCAGCCCGGGCATGGTGCGCATGGTCCCTAAAAGTGGATAGATGAACCCGGCTCCTACCGAGGCCCGCACCTCCCGCACCGGTACCGTGAACCCGCTGGGGGCGCCCTTGAGGGACGGATCGTGGCTCATGGAGAGGTGGGTCTTGGCCATGCAGATGGGGAGGTAGCCGAAACCGGCTGCCTCGAAGTCGGCGATCTGGCGCTCGGCCAGCGGTTCGTAGCTGACACCGTCGGCCCCGTAGATCTCTTTGGCGATCGTCTCGATCTTGGACTTGATCGGCTGGTCGAGCTTGTAGAGGAAACTGAAGCTGCTCGGCTCCTCGCAGGCGGCCACCACGGCTTCGGCCAGTGCGGTGGCTCCCTGGCCTCCCTCGGCCCAGTGGTTGGAAACGACCGCGTCGAGCGCCCCTGCCTCCTTGGCGTATTCGACCACGAGGTCGATCTCTGCTTGGGTGTCGGTATGGAAGCTGTTGACGGCCACGACCACCGGGACGCCGAATTTGCGGGCGTTTTGGATGTGTGCGATCAGATTCGACATGCCGGCCCGCAGCAATGACAGGTTCTCCTCGGTGTACTCCTTGGCGAGCGGGCGGCCCGGTACCACCCGGGGTCCGCCCCCGTGGGTCTTCAAGGCCCGCACCGTCGCCACCAGCACGACCGCATCGGGCTTGAGATCCGACGTTCGGCACTTGATGTTGAAAAACTTCTCCATGCCCATGTCGGCGCCGAAGCCCGACTCGGTCACCACGTATTCGCCGAGGTGCAGGGCCAGGCGATCGGCCAGAATCGAGCTGTTACCTTGCGCGATGTTGGCGAACGGGCCGGCGTGGATGAAGGCGGGTTGGCCCTCCAGTGTCTGCATCATGGTGGGGTGGAGCGTGTCTTTCATGAGCACCGCCACCGCGCCGGCGACCCCCAGGTCCTCGAGTGTGATGGAGTTGCCACCTTTCGAGGTACCGATGACCACCCGGCCCACCCTCTCTCGCAGGTTGCGAAGCGCCGACGCATAGTCCTGGCCGTCCACGAGGGCGAGGATGGCCATGAGTTCGGAGGCAACGGTGATGTCGAACCCGGTCTCGCGAGGGCGTCCGTCGAGGGGCCCGCCGAGGCCGACGATGGTGTTGCGCAGGGCGCGGTCGTTGACATCTACCACTCGTCGCCAGGCGATAGTGTTGAAATCGATCCCGAGCCGTTCGAGGCCGAGCTCGTCCAGCTTCTCGTCGCTCAAGCGGGTTTCGTGGTACCACCTGGCGTCGATGGCGGCAGCCACCAGGTTGTGGGCGACCGAGATGGCGTGGATGTCGCCGGTGAGGTGGAGGTTGAACTCCTCCATCGGCACCACCTGGCTGTAGCCGCCGCCGGCTGCTCCGCCTTTGATGCCGAACGTGGGGCCCATCGAAGGCTGACGGATGCATGCAATGGGGTTCCTCCCGATCACGCCCAGCCCCTGCACGAGGCCGACAGTGGTCGTGGTCTTGCCCTCGCCGAGCGGAGTCGGCGTGATGGCGGTCACATCGACGTACTTGCCCATCGGGTTCGAGCCGATCCGTTTGAGCGCATCGAGGTGAACCTTGGCTTTGGTGTCACCATACGGAATCAGCTCATCTGGTTGCAGGCCGATGGAATCGGCGATGGCGGAGATGGGACGGATGGTCGCGGCCTGCGCGATCTCGAGATCTGATGGAACGCTCATTCGGGCGACTCTAGCCAGAGGTGTTCTACGAGGCGGGACGGGTCCGTGATGTGGAACGCGAGCCTATACAGCCTGTTGGGGCGACCAGGATCGTGGCTAAGGTCGAGCTCATGGACGCTCCGTGGATTCACAGCTTCATCATCGAGGGCGACGAGGACGGCGGGATCGGCCTCTCCCAGATCAACCGACGCGACTTCCTTTTCACGTCCACGATTCGCTACATCGGTGAGGAGACCGGGTTGGAAGGCCGAATCCCGGACTCGTCGATCGAGATGGCCCGGATGGTGTCACCCGAGCGCATGCCGATCACCGATCTCGTGTCGGTGCCCACCTTCCTTCGGTGGCTCGTGGGCCGCTATGGAGTCCATACGCCGGCCGCCCTGATCCACGACTGGCTGATTCCCACTCCCTCCGATCCTCACGTGCCCGAGATGACGGATCCGCTCGCCGACCGCTATTTCCGGTTCATGCTCAAAGACCTGGGTGTTCGCGTGATCCGGCGGTGGCTGATGTGGACTGCAGTCGCGATGCGGACCCGGATCAAGAGCGGATGGATTCGTTCGATGCTGCTCATCGTCTGGCTGCTGGCCTCCCTCGCCGGCATGGCGGCTTTTGGAATCGCGGTGGCTTCGTTGTTCGGGGCCGACTGGTCTGGGTGGCCGGCGGATGTCATCGACGCGGCGGGTGGGGAGTGGCTCCTCATCTTGCTGGCGGCCGCAGCTCCGTTCGTGTTCGCCGTGCTTTGGGGAAAGCAGTATGGGGCGGGGATTCTGGCCGCCTACACCGCCCCTTGGGTCGTCCCGCCCACCGTGTTTGCGGCGGGTGGCTACCTGATCTACCTCATACTCGAGGTGCTGATGAGCCCGTTTGACGCCCAGGGTGACGAGCCGTACCGCTACAAGTACTTCTAGGCCTGCTTCTAGGTCATTGTCCGGAAACTGGTACGCTGGGCTCTGAGGACGATATGGCATCCATAAGGGAAAAACTGACATTGCTGGCGGGCCCAGCGGTGGTGTCGCCGGCGGTCCGCCGAGCGGGCCGGTCGGGCTGGTGTGTATGGCGAGATGCCCTTGGCCCCGGCTACGCCATCGGTCCGACCGAGCAGATGGTCGACTACGCCGCCCTGCGCGCCTCCTCACCGTATCAGTGCTCGGATTCGCCGGTGCAGGTGATGCACTGAGGATGCGCTGACCGGCTAGGCGTGCAACTCCGCCAGCCAATCGACCACCGGTCGGAACTTTCGGAAGTGGCGCATGACCAGGGTCGGGAGCGCTTTGGTGTGGAGTTCCGGCGGCGTCGTGATGTCGGTTCCCACGAACAAGCCGTTGTGCTTCAAGAGCTCGGCCCGGGGGTGATCGGCCTCGAACTCTTTCGGTATCCGCTTCCAGTGTTGTCCTCTGGCGACAAACCCGGCTTTTTCCAATTTGCGAAGTGTCGCGGCCAGCTCAGCTCCGGTACCGGCATCGTCGATGCGGCTGCGCCACCGTTCCAGGGTCGTGTTGTCGAACCCGAACTGCCCAGCCCCCAATCCCAGCGTCCGGGCATCGAAGCGCAACCCATAGAGCGGCCTTCCTTTGAAGCTGCCATGGGGGAAGAAGAATTCCAGATGGTCCTTGTAGGGCCTCTTGTCAGCTGAGAAACGGGTGTCCCGGTTGATCCGTCGGATCGAGCCGTTGACTTTCGGCTCGGCCAGCACGTTCGGGTCGAAGTCGGCCAGGCGGATGCCCATCGCCCCCACAAACGCCCGCGACGGCTCCACGACATACTCTTCGTATTGCTGACGATGTTCCTGGAACCAGTCACGATTGTTGTTCTCACCCAGCTCTTGCAGGAACGTCAACGTCTCTCGCGGGAAGCCGTCGAAAGCCATGGTCTCCTTCTGTTCGACCCGCTTTTCGTACCAGAGTCACAGGACGGGAGCAAGGGGGACGTGACAGGGTCCGGTCACGCTCGCCCAGCTGTGCGGGGAGATGAACCGATGCGGGTTTGAAGGCGAGGCCGCGGGGTATCAGCCGCCGATGGCGTGCAGCCCGTTGACATCCTCTCTGACCGAGATCCCGAGTGTCGACAGGTCGAGGATGAGCGACGCCGTGCCGTCAGTGGGGTCGCCGAGCGTGCCGGCGAACACGCTCACGTCTTCATCATCGCCCGCCCCGCCGGCGGCTGCATAGGTCCCAACGGTGGAGAAATACATGCCTCCGCCGCCGCCGAACGAAATCGCATTCACGTCGTGGCCGCTGTCGGCGTCGAAGCCCACGTCGCCGCCGTCGAAGTGGAGCAGGAACGTGCCCGAGGTGTCGGCGCCGAAGGTCCCGGTGAAGATGTAGACGTCCTCGTCGTCGCCATT
>JBFIPU010000116.1:0-7356 GCA_041609995.1 Acidimicrobiia bacterium | reverse complement strand
GCCGAGCCGTCGATCCCGTGCTCCCGGATCACATCGGCTACCCGGTCGGCGGTATCGGCCAGGCTCACCCAGTCGTCGTCGCCGCTGTGCCCGATGCCCGGATAATCGACGAGTAGGCAACGGTGGTCGGGCAGGGCTTCGACCTGGCCCATCCACATCCACCCGGCCACCAACGAGCCGTGCAGGAAAATGATCGGTGTTCCGTCGGGCCGGCCGTGTTGTTCGACGTACACCCGGCGATCAGGTGATGCGATAGAGGGCAATCGGTCGTTGAACGCCCTTGAGATTGCGTTTGCCGGCCGGCTCCACTTTGACCAGTCCATCGGGCAGCAGAGCCAGTGTGCGTTCGGAGATCAGGATCTCGCCGGGTGCGGCGTCGCCTGCCAGCCGGGAGGCGAGATTCACGTGGTTGCCCATGACGGTGTAGTCCATGCGCGTCGGCGATCCGAAGTTTCCGACCGTGACAAATCCGGTCGAGATCCCCACGCCGGCGGTGATCTGACCCATCGCGGCCGATTGCAACTCTTCTCGCAGATCGACCAACTCGCGCTGCATGTCGAGCGCCATGCGGACAGCGCGTTCGGCGTGATCCGGCTGGGGCTGGGGGTCATTGAAGAAGACCATGACGGCGTCACCGATGTATTTGTCCAGCGTGCCTTCGTATCGGAACACGATGTCGGTCATGCGCGTGAGGAAGTGGTTGACGGTCGCCGCCATCTCCTCGGGTTCGCTTTGTTCCGACATCACAGTGAACCCTCGAATGTCGACGAACACGATCGAGAGCTCGTCCCGCCGGGTCTCAGCCAGGCCGCCGGTTCCCGCGATGATCGAGTCGGCTACCTGGGGCGATAGGTAGCGCCGCAGTTGCGTGGCGCGCTCGAGCTCGGCTGCCTTGTCGTCCACCTTCACCTGCAGGTCCTGGTTGATGGATTCGAGCTTGTCGTACATGGCCTCGAGCTGTTCACTGGCCCGGTTCACATGATCGGACAGTTGCCCGAATTCATCGCGGTTCGGGACGTCGATGCGGGAGGTGAAATCTCCGCTGGCCAGGGTGCCGAGAGCGGCGTCGATGCGCCGCACGGGGCGGATCACCGTCCACGAGATGATTGCGCCCAACGCCACCGCCCCGGCCAGGCTCATCCCGGAGAAGATCCCAAGAGCGATGGTCAGGAAGCGACGCCGGCCGTCGAGCTCGTCCACCTCGGACCTCACGAGGAGGGCGGTGTCGGCAATGAACTCATTGAGGACGTCTTCGATCTCGTGGCTGATCTCATGCTCCGACTGGACGTGGGCCTGAAGCGCCCCGTCGAGGTCGCCGGCCTCTTGGAGCGCTTCCACTCTCTCGCCGGCGGCGGCGTATCGGTTGTCGATGGTCCGCAGGTGATCGAACCGGTCTCCGTGGCCGTCGACCGCCAGGGCCTCGGTTTCGGCGATCAGCTCGGTGAACCTGGCCTTGGCGGCGGCGATCTTGTCACCCCACACCGGGTCACCCGTCAGCAGCGCCATCGTTCGGAAATGCGATTGCCCGGTGATGCTGTAGAGCATGGCGTCAGCGTTTTGGGACTGCTGTTGCAGGGTCACGAGGCGGTCGACCTGGGCGTCCATGCGGTTGACAACAAACAAGCCCACGATCCCCAGGGCCAGCATCAGCACGGAGATGAACAGGAACCCGGTCAGCAGCTTGGTCTCGAGGCGTGCATCGATACGTGCGACGAAGTCGACGAATGGCCGGAGCAACCTCGGCACCCCATCGACGTCCGCGGGTGGTGGGGGTGGCGGTGTCTCTGGCCTGGGTGGCGTGATGGTCGCTGTCATGCGTGCCTACGTTCGGATGCCTCCCACTTTACGCATCCACGATCGGCCCCGTCCCAGGCGCCCGTGTCGCAGCGCCGGCCACGAGAGTTACGTTGACCTCTGTCAGACGAGGCGAAGGCAATTGTCGGGGTCGTCGAAGGTCACTTCGATCGCCGCGGTGCCCCCCACGGTGACGGTGACCGGCAGCCGGCACCGAAGATCGCCGTCGACGTCAGGTACCTCCGGAGGCGGGCCAATACCGACGTTGGCAGACGCGAGCACCACGACGTCGCCGGCCGGGACAGGTTGCTCGAGGACACTCGTGTAGAAATCCCCGTCCGGCTGGGAGTTCACGAAATCGGACCACAAAGTGGTGGCGATGACCTCGCCATCACCAGTTTCGAACCGGAGGCCGACCTCGAAACCCTCGACGAATATGCCGCCTACCTCTTCGATCCTGACGGTGATGGTCCCGGTGTTGCCGCCCACACCGTCGTCTTGTGTGCTGGTTGGCTCGCCCCCACCGCATGCGGCCAAGAGCACCGATGACAGGAGAGCGAGCTTGAATCTCATGCTGTTCATGCCCATTTCGACGCCAACCCAGGCGGCCGGGTTCCAAGCGCAGACGGATTTATTCGGTGAGCGATTGGCGGAGGTCGGCGATCGCCATCGAGGTCGGGCGTCCCAGATGAGTCCATAGCACGGTCCCGTCCCTCCGGATCAACGTAGCCCACACCTCTTTCTCATTGTGGAGCCCTGCCGACTGCAGGAACGCCCGCCGGTTGGTGTAGACCGTGATGGTGTGTTCGCGCGCCTTCTGGTCGGGAATGCCCTCGGCCATTCCCTCGTTGAGCCGCCGCTGATAGAAGCGCGGCAGCCGGCGGAGGAGTGGGATCTCATAGGCCTCGACATTGGGATAGTCGACGAGCTCAATCGCTTTGAGCCAGGCGTCGACGTCGGTCTGTTGGTCCTGCAAGAACGCGACGACGACCAGGTTCAGCTCACCTGCCAAATCGCCAGGAATCTCGAACTTCCGTCCTTCCAGATTCTGTCCGGACAACGTGGGAAAACGCCTGATTGGTTGCTCCGCCGAGATCATGGGGCTGCCTTACTCGCCTTTCTGGCGAAGCACGCTAACACGATCGAACCGGTTTTGGCTCGTCGGGCCGTTCGGGTCTGGCCGGTGCCACCCCATCCGAAGCGACTCACAGTGGCTCCAGGTTGCGGATTGTGAAGAATTGGCGGATCTCATTGGCGTCTCGCACGCTCACGAGGATTGGGTAACCCAGGGTGTCGTGATACAGAACGTCGGTCTGGCTACCACCCTGCTGCCACAATGCGATTGCGTCGAACAGCTGGGCGATGGGATAGATCAGTGGTTCGTAGTCGTCCACCGCGATGCCCGCGCGGGTCACTCCGCTGACCCGGCCATCCTTCACGGTCACGACGTAGGGGTCCTTCAGGGAGCCGTCCTCATTCAGGTTCAGGTCCCCGCTCACATCCAGGGCTGACAGCTCATATCGGTAATCGAGCGAGCCCCATCGAGCCCAGGCGAGGCGGGCGTCCTCGAGCTCGACGGCCATCGATGTCGGCGGATCGATCGGCTGAAAGCGATCGATCGCAAAGACGAGGCGGGGAGAGAGGATCGCCAATTCCGAGGAGGGGTCGATCACCTCGATGTCCAATCCGATCCATCGCGGAAACCCCAGGGTCGGGTCGAACTCGGCAGTCGCCGCGAAAAAAACCCCCGAGTCTTCGACGCTGCCGAGCCTGAAGATCTCTTCCAGGTCGTCGAAGAGCTCGTCCACCGTGACCGGTGACGCCCCGGTTCGATCTGGCTCGACGAGGTCGATGTCCCAGTCGGTGACCCGATTGCCATCGACCTGGGTCCACATGTCACCCGCGAAAGGACAGTCGCACACGAACGTGACGCGGTACTCGTAGGCCGGGGGTCGTGCCTCCCGCCACCGGCCTCTCGCTGCGACCAATTCGTCGAGCGAAGCCGACGAGCCGGGGAGGCCGGCTCTCACATCGTCCACGAGCCAGTGGATGCCACCGTCGTATGCCCGCGCCTCGCGGTCGATCCAGACCTCGGTCGGGTAGCCGAGGTCTTGGTGGTAGGTGACGTCGACTTCTTGTCCGGCGGCGGACGCCTGTTCGATCTGGGAGAACATTGCTTCAACGGATAGGACACCGCCGGACGGATCGATCAGGTCCCCATCCCATACCACCGCTTCGCGAGGTGCGGTCAATTCCGGTCCGCATTCGCCACAGTCGTCGGTGAACTCGAGCTGGTAGGTGGTGAGGCCAACTGCCTCCCAGCGGGCGCGGGCAGCCTCCAATTCGGCGAGTGGATCGGGTCGGGGGGTGGCAAGGGTCGTGGTGGGAGACGGGCCGGGGGCGGGAGCGGTCGAGATAGTCTCGGCGCCGCCACAGGCTGCCAGCGCCATGGCCAGTATCGCAGCCATCCAGGCAGTTCGATTCATAAGAGGCTCTATCGGCGCCAGGCCAAATTTCCCGAGGGCGTGAGCCGCCATTTCGGCAGCGTCAGGGTGCGCCCAAATGGCAACATGGCACCGTGGACCGAATTCAGGCTTTCCTGCGGCTGACGCGCCCCGAGTTCCTGCTGGGTGGGGCGGTCCTGTTCTGGCTCGGAACCCGTGCGGCTGGGGGAGCGGTCACGGCGGCAAGCTATGCGCTGGGCCAGGCGCTCGTCACCTCGATCCAGCTGCTGGCTCAATATGCCAATGAGTACTTCGATCGCGAGACCGATGCCCACGCCTCGAACCGAACCTGGTTCTCGGGGGGATCGGGAGTCTTGCCGTCGGGGCGGCTGGAACCGATGGTTGCTCTCACGGCGGCCGGGGCGGCGGCGGTGGTGGCGGTTCTGCTCTTGCTGGTGGCCGGTCTGGTCGACTGGCGTCTGGGGGCCGTCGGCCTGATCGCGTTGGCAGCCTCTTGGTGGTACTCGGCACCTCCGCTCCGGCTGGTTTCGACCGGGTGGGGCGAGCCGATCGCGGCTTTCACCGTCGGCGCACTGGTACCGGTCACCGGAGCGCTGGCGATCGGGGGAGCCACCGACTGGCGGCTGCTGCTGTCCTTTGTGATCCCGATGGTGTTGGTCGTTTGGGGCATGCTGCTGGCCGTGGATGCGCCCGACGCCGTCTCCGACCGGGCGACCGGCAAGCGTACGCTCTGGATCAGACTGGGGGAGAGGGCAGTGGCCTTCCACGCCTGGTTGTGCGTATCCGCGATTGCGACCGTGCTGTTGGCCGCCGTTTGGCGTCCAACTTCCTCCACGGCATGGGCGGCGGCGGCGGCCACCTCCGTTCTCGGTATCGAGCACTACTTCATTCGGGGCGAAGTCACGGGCAACCGGGCTCACCTTTTGACCCTATCGGCCGTCGCCTCCGTACCGCTCATCGCCTTCGCCCTCGGCGTGCCAGTCGACTGAGCGGTGCACCGGTGTGCCCGAAAAGGGGGTTTAATAGGGACCGGCCGCGGGTAAGCGATCACGAGGAGGGCCCATGTTTGCCAAGATATTCAGATCGGTCGCCAAGGTCGGGGCAGTCGCGGTCGCCGGCTACGTCATCGAACAGCTGGCCGGGAAGGCGAAAACCAGGGTCTCCCCGGGGCGGGAGGAACCCGCTGGTGTCGCTACCCACCGGGACGCTATCCACGGAGACGCTATCCACGAAGACGCTATCCACGAAGAGTCAGACCGCAGCGCCCAGCACGCCCCAGATGGCTCATCGGTTGTCGAGGAATGAGGCGAAGAATCGTTTCCGGCCAGCGACGCACCCCAATCCTGGTAGCTGGTATCCGAATCACCGGGAAACCCGTTTGATCACGGCCGGCAGTCGACCAGTTCTGGGCGCGGGAGGGGTTTGCCCGTGAGTGCCTCGTATGTGCAGACCAGGGCCTCGATATTGGGGTTGGCCGGTGGCTCGGTGATCGACAGGGAGTAGGCAATGGCGTTGGCGGCCTTTTCCGTTCCCCGTTGCTTCCATTCGATGCCCGGCTGGTTCCAATGCTCGAGGCCGAGTAGCTCGGCGTAGGCGGCCCGGTCGTCATCGGTGAGGTTGGCGAAAGCCCAGGCGTGTCCGAGCTCGTGCAGCAGGATCACCGGCAGCTTGCTGCAGATCCGAACACGGCTCCGTCCGGCTTGATTGGCGACGAACAACCCGGCGTGGCCCCGGCACGCGCCTTCCTCGTCGAAGAACTCGATCCGGATCGGCGGCAGCACCAGGCCGGCGCCTTCGAACAAGGCGAGTGCCTCCTCGACCCGAGCGTGTCGGTCCGCATCGGCGACCTCGAAAACGACCTTCGGTTCGAACGAAGGCGCCCGGCCCTCGTAGCGAGGCGAGTTCCCCATCGTCGGTCCCTGGCTGGTGGGCGAGAACACGCCGGTGACCAGCAGGGTGAGTGTGAGGAGGCTCTTGATGATCGTGTCCATGGGGACACGATCAGCCCCGGTGGTTCAGGGGCAGCTGATGGCCGGTTTAAGAATGGTTGAAAGGTGCCGAGACCGGTTCGGCGAGGACAACAGAGCCCTTGGCTACGCCGTTCTCGGAGATTTGGAGCTCTTATGGCGTCCTGACGCTGCTAGCCGGCTGCCTTCTCCGCGTGGCTCAGCCAGCCGTCCACCAGGCTCCGGTTGGCGGCAATCCACTCCGCAGCGTGGCGGCGAACGTCGCTTTCGGTGTTCTCGCCGGCGTCATACCGGGCATTTTGCGCCGACACGTCTTCGACGGGCAGCCGCACGATCTCGAACAACGCCACCGCGGCCGGATTGGCGGCCGCAAAGTCGGCGTTGGCGGTGATCAGGACATCGGCGGCTTCCCACCCGAGCCAGCACGGGTCGCCCGTACAGGCGTCGCCCAGGGCGGCGGGAGCCGCAGCCGAGAAGTCCACCCCGCTCGCTGTAGAACCGTCCAATACGGCGTCGTTGCTTCCCAGGCTCACCCACAACACACCGGTGCCGGGCACCAGGCTGCTCAGGTATCCCGATGGGCTCCAGGTGTATTGGAGGACCGGCTCACCGGCCTGGACCCGGGCTATCGAATTGGCGACCATGCCGGCGTAGCCGGCTTTCACCTGCTCGAGGTTCGTCCAACCGTTCAGCTGGAGCATCTCGTCGATCAGGTCGTCGCATGTCCAGGATTCGGGACACCCGAAGATGTCGCCGATGCCGTTGCCGTCGACATCGAAGAGAGCCGCCAGCGCCGGATCATCGTTTATCTGGGCGAGCGACTCGATCGAGTGCTCGTCTGCCACCGACTTGGTGATGACCAGTCCCTCGAGACCGCCGGCAAGCATTTCCTCGCCGATGACAACCAGGTGGTTGCCGGCGCGGGTGCCATCGTCGAGTTGCTGGTCGTGCCACGTGTAGTGCTGGTTGTACCAACCGTTGGCCCAGAAGTCGAAGTCACCGTTCGCCATGGCGACATAGGCATCCACCGGGGGGTACTCGTGAAGGGCAGGGTCGGTGACCTCGTACCCGAGCTCTTCCAGCAGCGCCGAATACACGGCGGCTTGAAAGTAGCCGGTGGACCAGCTGGC
>JBFIPU010000115.1:0-7380 GCA_041609995.1 Acidimicrobiia bacterium | reverse complement strand
GACATCTTCGAGCCGGCCGGAATTCGTTTCTGGTCGGTGGCCCACGAGCAGGCGGCTGCCCACATGGCCGATGGCTACAGCCGCGTCACCGGGCGCCACGGCGTGTGCATCGCTCAAAACGGGCCCGGCATCACCAATTTCGTGACCGCCATTGCCGCGGCCTATTGGGCGCATTCTCCTGTGGTCGCCATCACCCCCCAGACCGGCAACATGGGGATCGAGCTGGGTGGTTTTCAGGAGACCGACCAGATGCCGATCTTCTCGAAGATCACCAAATACCAGACGCAGGTGAATCGTCACGAGCGGATTGCAGAACAGACCCATCGTGCATTCACGATCGCCATGGCCGAACGGGGTCCGGTGCAGGTGAACATTCCTCGCGACAATTTCTACGGAGAGGCCGACTATCACATCCGCCGACCGATGAACCTCGAGCGTTCTGCCGGTGGCCCGGCCTCGATTCAGGCGGCGGCCGAAGCATTGGCCGCCGCCCGTTTCCCGGTGATCATGGCCGGCGGAGGCGTCGTGATGGGCGATGGCCAGATGCCGGCCAAGGCGCTCGCCGAGTACTTGGGGGCCCCGGTCGTCACGACCTACCTCCACAACGACGCCTTTCCGGCCAGCCACGAGCTGGCCTGCGGTCCGCTCGGCTATCAGGGTTCGAAAGCCGCCATGCGGATCGTTGCCCAGGCCGACGTGATCCTGGCGCTGGGTTCGCGCCTGGGCCCGTTTGGCACGCTGCCGCAACATGGCATCGATTATTGGCCCGAGGACGCCAAGATCGTGCAGGTCGACATCGACCACCGGGCCCTTGGTTTGGTGGAGGATGTCGCCGTGGCCGTTCATGGTGATGCCGGTCTGGCGGCGGAGGCCATGCTCGGGGCCTTGCAGGAGATGGACGTCGTCGCCCACGGCAACCGCGACGAGCGCTTGGCCGAGGTCAAGGCTCAGAAAGAGGCTTGGAGCTCCGAGCTGACCGAGTGGTCCTCGTCGGACGCCTTGCCGATGGCGCCCCGCCGGGCGCTGCGGGAGCTGGAGAAAGCGATGCCGGCCGACGCGATGGTCACGACCGACATCGGCAACATCTGCTCGGTGGCCAACAGCTACCTGAACTTCGACCGGCCAAACTCGCTGTTTGCGGCCATGATGTGGGGCAACTGCGGATACGCGTTTCCGACCGCGATGGGGGCCAAGATCGGAGCGCCCTCGCGTCCCGCCATCGCTTATGTGGGTGATGGGGCCTGGGGGATGACGATGTCGGAGGTCATGACGTGCGTGCGTGAGCAGATTCCGGTCGTGGCGGTCGTGTTCAACAACGGCCAGTGGGGGGCCGAGAAGAAGAACCAGGTTGACTTCTACGACGACCGCTATGTGGGCACGAACCTGGAGAACCCGTCGTTCGCCGAGATCTCGCAATCGATGGGGGGCAACGGGATCCAGGTCTCCAAGCCCGACGAAGTCGGTGATGCCCTCAACGAAGCTGTCGACTCAGGCCAAGTGACCGTGCTCGAGATCATGACGAGTCAGGAGCTGGGCGAGCCATTCCGGCGAGACGCCCTGAAGCTTCCGCATCGTCTCCTGGAGAAATACGAGAAGTACTCGCACCAGGATTAGTTGGACGATCCTTCGGCCTCCTCGGAGGCGCTGCTGAGCTGCTCACCCAGCTTGGCCAGCATCTCGTCCAGTTTGGCGATCCGCTCTTCGGTGGCCGACAGGTCGACCTCGGCGTCGGTCGGGGCAGTTGACGCGCTCGCAGCTGCGGCGGCCGGCTCGGCACCTTCGACCGGCGGCTCCTTCTGAACCTCGCTTTCGCGATCCTCGTCTTTCTGATCCTCGCCGGGCGCAGAGGCGGAGCGTTGTTCGGGACCAGGGGCTGGCGCGGCCGGCTTGGTGTCGGACCCGGCTGACACGACGATCGTCTTGTCGTCCTCGGCCGCCTCGACCGGAACCTTTTCCTCCACTGGTTCCTTTGCGAGCGGGAGCCGCTCGTCCCCCTGCTCCTTCGATTTCTGGGCCTCTCTGGTGGAGGGGCCGGCCGGGCTCGCCTTCTGTTCCGTCGCGGGCGCAGCGGCCCCGACCGGTTTGCCGGTGGCAGGCTTGCCTTCGGGCTTGCCGGCTGCAGGCTTGTCCCCCGGCTTCGGCGCCGCGGGGCGGGCTTGCGATTTGACGGGCTCGCCCTTGTCCGTGGCCGACTGTCTGGTGGCTGACGCCATTCTCTTGGCCTCGGCATCTTTCTTGGCTTGTTTCCGACGCTCGCGGCGCGAAAGCTTTTTCGCCGGAGGAGCGGGTTTGGTTTCTGGTTTCTTGGCCTCTGGTTTGGGGGATGCGGCTGGTTTGGCCTCTGGTTGCTTGGCCTCTGGTTGCTTGGCCTCTGGTTTGGGGGCGGCGGCTGGTTTGGCCTCTGGTTTCTTGGCCTCCGGTTTGGGGGCGGTGGCTGGTTTGGTTTCTGGTTTCTTGGCCTCTGGTTTGGGGGCGGCGGCTGGTTTGGTTTCTGATTTCTTGGCATCCGGCTTGACTTCGACCGGTTTGGCCTCTGGTTGCTGGGCCGCCTTTGCCGTCGTTGCAGTTGCTGCCGCCTTGGCCGGCTTCTTCGCGGCCGCGGCCGGTTGCGACCCGGGTGCCGGCGCCGTCTTGGCGGTTCCCTTCGCTGCCGGCGTCGGGGCCTTCTTGGGCGCCGCCTTCTTCTCGGGACGCTTCGTGGAGGCGGGGGTCGAGCCGGCGGCGCCGCCCATGTCGGCGATTCGTTGCTGTAGCGCATCGATCTTGGGTTCCAGGCGCGCCTTGGTGATCAGGTATCCGATCATGTAGCCGAGCGCGGTGGCTGCGACCAAGAGAACCAGGATTTGGGCTATCTGAAATGTTGCGCCGTCGAGCATGGGGTTCCTCTCCTACGAGTTCTGGACCAATTCAAAGTCGAGGCGCCGATTTTGCGCCCGGCCTTCGTCGGTGTCGTTGCTTGCGATGGGCTGGGTCTCTCCGGCCCCGGTGGTGGTGAGGCGGGCTGGGTCGATGCCGGATTCGATCAGATAGGCGGCTCCGGCGGCGGCTCTGGCCTCGCTGAGTGCTTGATTGAGGGCGGCGGACCCGACGCTGTCGGTGTGTCCCTCGATGGTGGCCGAGAGTTGCGGGTTGCGGGCCATGACTCCTGCTGCGATGTTCAACAGAGCCCGCAGCTCATCGGTGAGCTGAGCGCTCCCTGAGGCGAACGTGGCACCCCCCTGGAGCGACCCGGAAAACGTGCCGTTCTCGATGTCCAGGTTCCACTGCGGGACCGCCCGGAACTGTCCGAAGATGCCGGGGATCCGGAATATCGTGAAGGCGCGTTCAACATTCTCACCGATCGTGAGATTGTTGGTGACGTTTTCTGATCCGTAGGCCTGGGCGGCTCCGCCGGCGATCGCGTCGATCGTGCCCTGGTCGGGTAGGACCCCGTCCAGCGTGATCGTTCCGTCGGGGGATGCGACTGCCTGGAATACGGGGAGTTGTTTGCCCGAGACAGTGATGTCAGTGGTGAGATCGACATCGGGGCCGAGAAGCTGGGCGATCGCCCCCTCGAGGGTGGCGGCGTCTTCGGGGCGGGGTGCCTCGGCCGTCAGCGTCGCCGTCTGGCCTTCCACCTCGAGCGTGGCGGCGCCGACGATGGGGAGCACGCCGATGGCGCGAGGAAGGTTCGGCAACCACGAAGCCGGTGCCACGCCGTCGTCTACCGCGACCTCGCCGTCGACGAGAGGGGCATAGATCAGATCGGTCACCTGCTGGATCCCGGCCGCTACCGCCGGCTCGGGGACGACCCCCTCGATCCTCAGCGCCCCGTCCCGCAGAGAAGCGGAGACCCGCGACACCGACGCCGCCGGAACCGTGGTCGTTGTCGTCGTGGTGGTCGTCTCGGCCACGGTGGTGGTGGTCGACTCGGGTGCTGTCGTCGGCGTGGGGTCCTCGGTGGTGGTGGGGGAGGACGCCGCGTCGACAAATCGGACGGTCCGCACTCCGTCGAGTTCTCCGACGAGCGCCCGGGCCTGGGCTTCTTCGGCTTCTGTGAATGCGCCGCTCAGAACGATGTCGCGGCCGTCGACGTCGAGGGACGAGTAGGAGATGCCGGCTTCCTGCAGGATGGCGGCGGCCTCCGGCCCCAGAGTCTGGTTGGAACGATTGATGCCCCAGATGACCGCGATGACGGCGAGGACCAACCACGCCAGTATGAGCCATCTGATCGATGACGTCGACGACTTCTCACTCATGTGTTTGTTTCTCGCACCCGCTTCCGGTCCATGAGAGTATCAGCGAACCGGAGACCCCGCACGCGATCGGGCCCTCAATCTTCATCTCATGGCCTGCTCCTTAGAATTCACCCATGGAGCCAGAGCGAGCACGCAGGATTCGGGCTGCCACAGAGGCGCTTCACGCCTTCGTCTACTTCTCGCCCGAGGTGCTGGCTTCCTATGAATCAGTGGGCATCACGCATCCGCGAATGGCCTACTTCGCACCACGCAGCGCCCCCTTGGGTGCAGTGAATGCGGGGGTGGTAGCAGCCACCTTCTACAACTTCAACCCTGACAAAGTCGCGGAGCACATCCCGGCTGCCTGGTCGCTCGTCGCACCCCGTGATCTGGTCAGCCTGCGACTGGAGGCCGTCGGCCGGCATTTGAGGGTCGCGCTCGGGACGGCGGCGGAGGCGACCGCGATACGCGAAGCTCTGGAGTTGGCGCGCTGGGCGGCGGAATCGTGCACATTCGAGGGCCGTCCGCTGGCGGCCGCTCATGCGGAGATCGAGCCACCGGACGATCCGCTGACCGCGCTATGGCACTTCGTGACCGTTTTGCGTGAGCACCGGGGTGACGGACACATCACGGCGCTTCAGGCACACGAACTCGATGCCATCGAGTGCCTGATCTTCCGACGGCCCGACCGGGAGACGTCGACGTATTACCGCAGGTCGCGTGGGTGGGGGGAAGAGGAATGGGGCGCCGCCCGGCAGCGGTTGATCGAACGGGGTTACCTCTACGGCGACGAGGTCACGGACCTGGGCCATGAGGTGCGCGAGTCAGTCGAGACGATGACCGATCAGCTCTCGATTCGCCCGTGGGAGAACCTGGGCGAAGAAGAGGTCGATCGTTTTGAAGCGCTAATGATTCCCATGAGCGAGGCGGCCAAAAACGTGGTCCAGAACTCGCCGCTGGGCACGGCCATGCTCAAACGCTGAATCCGGCCGCACCCTCGGCCTCGATAACCGGGCGATCAGCGGATCTCCCAGGGAGGCGAACAGGATGGCCGCGGTGGCAGCGAGGCCGGCCGCCGCCAGGTCGCCCGACGGGCTGACGAACAGCGCCCATCCAAACGTCGCCAACGCTCCGCCCACTATTGCCGAATCGCGGTTCTGTGCCAGCATCGCGGCGGCCGCCCACCCCGCCGCCAACGGACCGAAACCGGTTGAGAAGCTGGCGATTCCAACGACCCCGGTGCCCACCAGGGCCAACGGCACGGCCGGCGCGATGCCCCGGGAGACGACGCCTGCCAACAACCCGGCCCCGACCACGGCCATCCACCATTGGGTGGGGAACTGCTGCAGGGAGTAGAGGTCGAGGGCCGTGAGTGCCTTTGAGGCAGCCAACACCATCAGCCCCATCACCACGTACCCGTGGGCAGCCTGGCCGGAACGCTCGCCCACGTGCGGATTCAACAACCGGGTGAGCAGAAGGCCGAGCGCCAGTATGAACATGAGCACGAAGGAAATGGCGAACAGGGCGCTTCCGAACTCAAAACGGGGGAGTTCGCACTCCGGCGGCCGGCAGAACTCCGGGTTCTCGGCCACGAATCCCAGCCACGTGACGGTCGTGGCACCGAGGTAGGCGAGGACCAGGGCTCCTCCCAGGGTTGCGGCCAACAGCCATTTCGAGATCCCGTGTTCCATGTTCCGCCCTGCCGTGTGCCGGATTCATCATCGTAGGTCCGGTCGTCGACACTCGCGGCGGGAGAACGGGTCGAAATCTCATTCGAATTGGGCGTGCCGGTCACCCGGAGCGCAAGCCAGACAGCGAACCCAGGGTTCTGGGTGGCGATAACCGCCGCTTAGAACCCTGGGTATCGACCCGCTGGGCACCCCGGCCGGCTGTAATCGAGAGCGGCGGATGCCATCACGGGCTAATCTGGATTCAGTCTGAAGTTTGATGGAGCACGCAATCATGACCGCACCATCTTCGGTCGGGCCGGCAGATCTGCTGCGCCGACACGGTGTCCAGGTCACGGCCCAACGTATCGCCGTTCTCCGAGCGGTGTCCGTTCGGCCCCACGGAACCGCCGACGATGTGGCGGAGGCTGTCAGGGCCGAGATCGGCGCCATCTCGCGCCAGGGCGTGTACGACGCTCTCGGCGTCCTGGCCGACAAGGGTCTCATCCGGCGCATCCAGCCCGCCGGATCGCCGGCCCGCTACGAGCAGCGCGTGGGCGACAACCACCACCACCTCGTGTGCCGCTCGTGCGGGAAGACGGTCGACGTCGATTGTGCCGATGGCGCGGCGCCGTGTCTGGACGCGACCGACGCGCACGGTTACGAGATCGAGGAGGCCGAGGTCATCTTCTGGGGCCGCTGCCCCGGCTGCCGGGAGGTCGCCGCCATCTGAACACCGCACCGAGATTCGCACGAGTACACGCTGGGATCATCCGAGGAGGAGAGACATGAGCAACGGAGACCACAACGAAATCGAGAATGAAGGCCAGGGCACGACGGTGACGAGCGATGAGCCGTCCGCCGCCAGCTGCCCCGTGATGCACACCGACCACCAGGCCGTTGGCGGAACGGCAAATCAGCACTGGTGGCCCAACCAGCTCAACCTGCGGATCCTCCGCCAAAACCCGCCCCAGGCCGATCCCATGGGCGCTGACTTCGACTACGCCAAGGAGTTCAACAGCCTCGACTTCGAGGCTCTCGCCAGCGACGTCGACGCGCTCATGACCGATTCACAGGCGTGGTGGCCGGCCGATTACGGTCACTACGGCCCCTTCTTCATCCGTATGACGTGGCACGCGGCAGGCACCTACCGGACGCTCGACGGGCGCGGCGGGGGAGGCAGCGGTGCCCAGCGTTTCGCCCCGCTCAATTCGTGGCCGGACAACGCCAACCTCGACAAGGCCCGGCGTCTCCTGTGGCCGATCAAGCAGAAGTATGGCCGCAAGGTCTCGTGGGCCGACCTGCTGATCTTGGCCGGGAACCGTGCCCTGGAAACGATGGGGTTCAAGACCTTTGGCTTCGGCGGCGGTCGTGAGGACATCTGGGCGCCGGAAGACGACATCTACTGGGGCCCCGAGACCACGTGGCTGGGCGATGAGCGCTACAGCGGAGACCGGGAGCTGGCCAATCCGCTCGGCGCCGTCCAGATGGGCCTG
>JBFIPU010000114.1:0-7414 GCA_041609995.1 Acidimicrobiia bacterium | reverse complement strand
AAGGGAGAGGCCCACGGACGGGGCCGGTAATCACCTTCGGCGTAACGCTGATCCCATTTGACCCGTTCGGCTTCGCTCATCTGGTCGACGCTAGCAATGTCGTTGGCGGGCTCCGCAGATGTCCACGCGTGCCAACCCGCGGGTTCGGGACGGCGTTTTGCGCCACCTAGAACCCTGGGTTGTGCATGAGGGCCAACCCGCGGGTTCGGGACGGCGTTTTGCGCCACCTAGAACCCTGGGTTGTGCAAAGACGCGAAAGGGGTGTCTCTCAAATGGCAGTAGGCCGCCACCACCTTGCACGGTTGTGACGCCTCCCGTCTGTTACATCTGTATCCAACCATCCAGAGGAAAGGATCATGGTTAAAAAGTGGTCAATTGACCGTTATGGCTATCTGGCGGGAGTGGCCTTCCCACTCCTCGTCATCGGAGGTATTTCGCTGCAGTCGACTCGGGGCGAGTGGCCGGGCGATCCGTTCACGGAAACGGTGCCGGTGGAGGCGATTGCCGACTACTACACGGGCACGGTGGCGTCGAGGTACGGCTACCTGTTGCTGTTCGCGGCCCTGGCCGCGTTGGTGTGGTTCATCGTCAGCATGCGGAACCGGTACCTGCGGACCGACCCGGGGAGCCGGGCTCCTAGGGTCTTCGCCGGCCTGGGCTATGTGATCGCCGGCGCGGTCGGCATCACCACCGCGATCTATGCCGGCTTGGAGCAGGAAGACGCCACCGGCTTCGCTCCTGAGGTATTGCGTGACCTGTACGCGTTCGAACTGGGCTTCGATGGGCTCTGGATTCTGGCGGTGATCGCCATCCCGTTCCTGTTGGCCGCAGCCGCCTACATGGGTTTCCGGGGCGCCACCCCCAAGTGGCTGGCCGCCCTGACCGCCCTGGCCGCCATTCCGGGCTTGGTCGGAGTATTCGGTATCCCGGTCTCGGAAGAATTCGGGAACCTGCTGTGGATCGGCAACCTCGTTCTGATGGGCTGGGCGCTGATTACCGGCGCCACGATGGCCATCCTGGGTGACCACGTGGTTGATCTCACCGAGTTGCCCGAATCAGTAGGGGAGCAGGGGGAAGTTCGACTGGCAAGTCGATAGCCTGATCCGCGTCGGCCCCGGTCCTATGACCGGGGCCGAGGCGCGTTCAGACCAAGGTGAGCAGTCGACGCCTCCACCAGCCGTAGGGCGAAGCTAGCGTTTCGCCATGAACTCGGATCCGCTCGTGCTCGCCAAAGGGCTGACCAAGCGGTTCGGCGATCTCGTGGCCGTAGACGACATCGACTTCGAGGTGCGCGCCGGAGAGGCGTTTGGGTTCCTGGGCCCCAACGGTGCCGGCAAGAGCTCCACGATGAAGATGATCGGAGCCACCTCGCCTGTCACCGACGGATACCTGGAGGTTCTCGGCATGGATCCGGAATCGCAGGGAACCCTCATTCGCGATCGCCTCGGCGTCGTGCCGCAGGAGGAAAACCTCGACCCCGAGTTGCCCATCGACGCCAACCTCATGATCTACGGCCGCTACTTCGGGCTGTCTCGACCGGTGATCAAGGAACGCATCGCCGAGCTGTTGGAGTTCGCCCAGCTCACCGACCGCGCCAAGGACAAGGTCGACTCGCTGTCGGGCGGCATGAAGCGGCGGCTCACCATTGCGCGGTCCCTCATCAATCAGCCCGACCTGCTGTTGTTGGACGAGCCCACTGCGGGCCTCGATCCCCAGGCCCGGCACCTGCTGTGGGACCGCCTGTACCGTCTCAAACAACAGGGGGTGACGCTCATCATCACCACCCACTACATGGATGAGGCCGAGCAGCTGTGTGACCGCCTGGTCGTGATGGACAAGGGCAAGATCGTGGCGGAGGGCTCGCCCGCCGCACTCATACAGGAGCACAGTCCCCGCGAGGTCGTCGAGGCCCGGTTTCCGGCCGGAGTGCAGGAGGGGATCATCGATCGGCTCGAAGGCATCGGTGCCCGACTCGAGGCGCTGCCCGACCGGGCGTTGCTCTACACGGACGATGGGGATCATGTCGCCGCCGAGATCCACGCCCGTGGTCTGCAGCCCGAGACGATCCTCACCCGGCGCAGCACGTTGGAAGACGTCTTTCTCAAACTCACCGGACGGACCCTGGTGGACTGATGACGACGGTCCGGCACGCCGCCACGTATTTCGAGTCCCGGGCTCGCGCCTACCGCCACCAGTGGCGCGGCTCGGCCATTGCATCCTTCTTGAACCCGGTCATGTTCCTGGCTGCCATGGGTATCGGGCTGGGTCAGCTCGTCGACCGCCAGGTAGGCGAGGCGGTGATCGAGTCGGTCGCCTACGTCACCTTTTTGGCACCGGGCTTGATGGCCACTACAGCGATGCAGACCGGAGCGAGTGACAGTTCGTGGCCGGTGCTCGCCGGGATCAAGTGGCTCCGCACGTACCACGGCGTCCTCACCACGCCCCTGACGGTAGGCGGCCTGGTGCTAGGGCACGTCGGTTTCGCCACGGTCCGGGCCCTGTTCGTGGCAGCCATCTATGCGGTCGTTGCCACCCTGTTCGGCGCGCTCGAACTGGGCGGGGCGCTGTTGGCAATCCTGCCTGCCGGGCTCACCGGCATGGCGTTCGCCGCCGCCGTGATGGGCTACTCGTCGCACCTCAGCAAGGACATCGGCCTGGTCAACCTCTTCCGTTATGGCATCACGCCGATGTTCCTCTTCTCCGGTGCCTTTTTCCCGATCACGCAGTTGCCTGGATTCATCCAGCCGGTGGCGATCATCACTCCGACCTGGCACGGGGTCGAGCTGACCCGGGCCGCCGCTCTCGGAACTGCGCCCGCCTGGAATCCTGCACTCCATGTGCTGGTATTGCTGGCGTTCGTCGTGGTCGGCGTCCTGGTGGCCCGTCGCAAGATGCAGGAGCGTCTCGTCTCATGACCGCAGCTGACCTCGGCACCGAGCTCCGGATCTTGCCCCGCCGGATCAACCCCGGCCGGGCCGGCCGCATCATCGAGCGCAACCTCCTGGTCTACCGCTACCTGTGGGGAGCGTTGATCTCCGGGTTCTTCGAGCCGGTGTTCTACCTGTTCTCGGTCACCATCGGCCTCGGGGCTCTGGTGGGAGACGTCACCCTGCCGAACGGCCAGTCCGTCAGCTACGCCGCCTTCGCCGCCCCGGCCTTGTTGGCGGCGAGCGCCATGAACGGGCCGGTGTTCGAGTCCTTCGGCATCTTCTTCAAGCTCAAGTACATGCGCATATACGAGGGCATCCTCGCCACCCCGCTCACCCCGCGCGACGTAGCGATCGGGGAGATCACCTGGTCGCAGATGCGGGGTGCGTTCTACGCCACGGCGTTCGTCGTCGTCATGTGGATCATGGGGCTGGTGTTGTCTCCCTGGGGCCTGCTGGCGATTCCGGCTGCCATGCTCACCGGGTTTGCCTTCGGTGCAGTCGGAATGGCGGCCACCACGTACATGCGGTCGTGGCAGGACTTCGATCTGATCTACCTGGTGACCCTGCCCATGTTCTTGTTCTCCGCCACCTTCTATCCGCTCGAGATCTACCCAGAATGGTTGCAGTGGGTGGCGCGGGCCACGCCGCTGTATCAGTCGGTCGACTTGCTGCGGGGCCTGGTGCTGGGTGTCATCGATTGGTCGATGCTCGGTCATGTGACCTATTTGCTGGCCATGCTCGGGATCGGTCTGATCATGGCCGGCCGCCGCGTGGAGAAACTACTCGTGACTTGAAAGGTGGCGCGGCTCAGGTCAGCGTTGTCTTGATCGTGTCGTAGATTCGTTGTGTCGAGGGGATGGTGAGGTCTTCCAAAACATCGGCTGAAGGAATCGGAATGTGCGGCGTGGTAATGCGGACCACTGGTCCGTCGAGATTCCAAAAACCTTCATCTGCCACAATGGACGCCACCTCGGCTCCCCATCCGCACAGGCGAGGATTCTCCTCGACGGTGTACAAGCGACCGGTTTTTTCAACCGAAGCAAGGATCGTTCTCGTGTCGAGCGGTACGAGGGAACGGAGATCGATCACCTCGGCCGATATTCCGTCGCCTGCCAGCTGCTCGGCTGCCTCGAGAGCCCGCGGCACCATGTAGGCGAGCGCGGCGATCGTGCAATCCGTACCTTGGCGGAGGGTTCTCGCAGTGCCGAGCTCGTCTACGATCTCACCGTCCGGCACCTCACCCTGCGTCGCCGGTCGAGATGATGATGGGCCACGGCATGCCACCCATTCAGAAGTTTCTCGATCGCGGCCTCGCCCCGAGCCTCAGCGTGGACGTTGAGACCAATGTCCCCAGCGACATGTTCAACCAGATGCGATCCGTCCTAGCGCTCCAACGCACCCAAATCTCCAATGGCGCCAGATCGTCGGCCAAGGATGTGCTCGCCTGGGCCACGATCGAGGGTGCCAAAGCGAATGGGCTCGGTCACAAAGTCGGCTCTCTGGTCCCAGGCAAGAAGGCGGACCTCGTGTTGTTGCGCACCGACCGTATGAACGTCACGCCGCTCAATGATCCGGCAACCGCGGTGGTAGCCGGAATGGATACCGGCAATGTCGACACTGTCATCATCGCGGGACGTGTGATGAAGCGCCACGGTCGACTCCTGCATGTCGACTGGGACGCAGTCCACCGACAGGTCGCCGAGTCGCGGGACTACGTGATTGCCAAGTCCGGTTTCAAATTGCCGAAAATCTGAGGATCAGGCTCCACCCGACCCGATTGTGACGCGTCGACTGTGCGCGTTGCGCGCCAAGGTCATGACTGATTGCAGCCATGTCATTGCCCCATGAACCAACCGAGCGCATGGAGGAGCCCTTCTGAGCTGGAGCTCGCACCGGTCACTAGGCGTCATAACGGGTCTCTCGGCGAGGCCGGGTCGGGCGTGTCCGGCCCCACCGTGGCATCATCTGGTCCTGCATGTCGTATGAATACCCCTATCCGTCGCGAGAACTCGAGTCCCGGTATCCGTTTGTGCCTCTCAGCCATGAACGGCTGACCGAGCACGAGATGGCGCAACGAGCCGACGATTTCTATCAGGAAATGGAGCGCCGCCGGTCGGTGCGGATGTTCAGCGACGAGCCGGTGCCCCGCCCTCTCATCGAGCGGGCGATCATGATCGCCTCCACCGCTCCCTCCGGCGCCCACAAACAGCCGTGGAGGTTCGTGGCGATCTCCGACCCCATGACCAAGTCGGTGATCCGCCGGGCCGCTGAGGAGGAGGAGCGGATCAACTACGAAGAGAACCGGATGAACGCCGAGTGGCAGGAAGCGCTGGCCCCCCTCGGCACCGATTGGCACAAGGAGTTCCTCGAGGTCGCCCCTTGGCTCGTTGTGCTCTTCGAGGAACGATATGAGGTCACCGAATCCGGCGCGACCCGCAAGAACTACTACGTGAAGGAAAGCGTCGGAATAGCGGCCGGCCTGTTCATTGCAGCCGTTCATCACATGGGTCTGGTCACGCTGCCCCATACCCCATCACCGATGAAGTTCCTGTCCCGCACCCTGGGGCGGCCGGACAACGAGCGACCGTTCGTCCTGTTTCCGGTGGGACTCCCGTTCCCGGGGGTCAAGGTGCCCGACCTGGTTCGTAAGTCGCTGGACGCGGTTGCCGTGTTCGTCGAATGAGGCCACCGGCTACCTTTTCCGCACGGAGGTGAGCTGAATGGAGCTGCTCACGATCGAAGAGATGACCCGGGCGGATTCGCTGGCGGTCGAAGCCGGTCATGAGGTGCGAGATCTGATGGAGCGGGCCGGCGAGGCGGTTGCCCGCAGGACAGATTCGATGGCACGGCCGCGATCGCGCATTGCGGTCGTGTGCGGGCCGGGCAACAACGGCGGCGACGGGTTCGTGGCCGCTCGCAAGCTGGCCGACCGGGGACACGCAGTCGAGGTGATTGCCCTCGCCGACCCCAATGGCATGGAGGGGGCGGCCGGCCAGGCGGCGGCTGACTGGACCGGCACCGTCAAGGTCGGCGCATCGGGTCTCGCCGCCGACCTGGTCGTCGACGCCATGTTCGGTGCCGGCCTCTCGCGTCCCCTCGAAGGCGAGCCCGCCAAACTGGTCGAGCTCGTGAACCAGGCGGGTGCCCCGGTGGTGGCCGTCGACGTGCCATCGGGTCTCAACGGGGACACCGGCGCGGCCGAGGGCCCGGTGGTGCAGGCGTCGAGCACCGTCACGTTCTTTCGCGAGAAGCCGGGACACCTGCTCTATCCGGGCCGGGCCCTGTGTGGCGAAACCGTCGTGGCCCAGATCGGAATCCCGCCCGAGGTGCTCGCCATCATCGAGCCCCGGTTCCACGTCAATAATCCTGACGCATGGGGCGATGCCATTCCCTTACCTGCGGCGGTGGCCCACAAATACGACCGAGGCCACGCGGTTGTGTTCTCGGGGCCCGCCCACTCCACCGGCGCCGCCCGGCTGGCGGCCCGGGGGGCGCTGCGGATCGGGGCCGGATTGGTCACCGTGGCCTGCCCCGAGGATGCCGTGGCGGTGGTCGCCGCACATCTCACGGCCATCATGGTCGATCCCTATGCCGGCCCGGGCGGGGTAGCCGGCGTGCTGGCCGATGAGCGAAGAAACGCGTTCGCGATCGGCCCCGGGTTCGGGGTCGGCCAGGAAACCGTTGGCGCCGTTGAGGAGTTGCTGGCATCGAACGCTGCCGTCGTGCTCGACGCCGACGCTCTCACCTCTTTCGAAAGCCAACCCGGGCGACTATTCGCTCGCATCGGCGACCGCCAGGCGGCGACCGTGCTGACTCCCCACGAGGGCGAGTTTGCGCGCTTGTTCGACCTCGAGGGGTCGAAACTCGAGCGCGCCCTGCGGGCAGCCGAGATCAGTGGCGCGGTGGTGGTTCTCAAAGGTCCCGACACCGTGGTCGCCGATCCCATCGGTCGAGCCCTCATCACCGACAACGCACCGCCATGGCTCGCCACCGCCGGATCGGGCGACGTCCTCACCGGATTCATCACCGGAGTGATGGCCCAGGGAACGCAGGCGTTCGAAGCAGCAGGTGCTTCTGTGTGGCTCCATGGAGAAGCCGCCCGGGAGGTCGGGCCCGGTCTCATCGCCGAAGACCTGCCGGAAGCGGTGTCGGACATTCTCAGGTCCCGGACCGACGCTTTCGGGCCAACCCACAAGAGCGGGCGTTCGGGGTCCTGAGGTTGCCCAACTTCATGGTGTGAGGGCTACTATTCCGCCGTCGCCGGGCACATCCGGCGGGTGCCTCACCTCGGCATCACCAGCAGCATCATCCCAGTGGGACCTCCTATGAAAGGACAGCTCCGTCATGGCTAAAGAGAAGTTTGAGCGGTCGAAGCCTCATGTGAATGTGGGGACGATGGGTCATATTGATCATGGGAAGACGACGTTGACGGCTGCGATTACGAAGGTGATGGCGGAGACGTATGGGGGTCAGGCGACGGCGTT
>JBFIPU010000113.1:0-7462 GCA_041609995.1 Acidimicrobiia bacterium | reverse complement strand
TGGCCCTGTCGACGGGTGGTGGCTGATGGTGGATGCTGATGGTTGACATCGCCGGCCGCCACAACCCCGCTGCCGACCGGGAAGAGATCGGAGGGTCACCGGTGCCGTTGGTGCACGCCCTGGCCCAACCCCAGCTCGATTCCGGGCGGCTGGCCTTCGAGACCCGCATGGTGCAACGAGCCCGGCAACGCAACCTGGCCTCCCAATCCACCCAACGACTGTTCGATGTCACCCTGGCCGGGCTCATGCTGATGGCCACCGCTCCCCTCATGCTCCTCATCGCCGCCGCCATCCGCCTCACCTCCCCCGGCCCCGTCTTCTTCCACCAAACCCGGGTCGGACGCTGGGGACGCCCCTTTGCCTGCCTCAAATTCCGCACCATGGTCATCGACGCCGAACAACAACTCGCCCACATCCTCACCACCGACCCCCACGCCCGCGCCGCCTTCCAAAACGACTTCAAACTCGCCCACGACCCCCGCATCACCCCCATCGGTCGGCTCCTCCGCAAAACCAGCCTCGACGAACTCCCCCAACTCATCAACGTCCTCCGGGGCGACATGAGCCTGGTCGGCCCCCGACCCGTCGTCCCCCAAGAACTCGGCCGCTACGGCGACTACGCCCAAGTCGTACTCCAGGTCCGACCCGGCATCACCGGCGCCTGGCAAACCAACGGACGCAACAACATCAGCTACGCCCAACGCGTCCAACTCGACGTCCACTACGCCCTCAACCGCAACCTCAAAACCGACATCACCATCCTCGCCCGCACCCTCAACACCGTCCTCAACCCCCAACCCGGCGAATCACGATGAGCATTGCGTTTACGCCCGAGCTGGCCACCGCCAATGGTCATGGTCCCAAGTCGGTGGTCCAGCGGCTCAAAGCCAGCAAGCCGCGCATCGTCCATATCTGCACCCGTTTCGCCCGCGGCGGCTCCGAGCAGCGGCTCGAGGACATCGTGGCTGCCCTACCCGAGTACGACCATTGGGTGATCGTCGGCCAGGAATCCGACGTCAAGCGCGCCCGTCAACGCCTGGCCAGGGCCCAGGTTGTGGTCGAACCCAGCCTCCGCCGATCAGTCGACCCCAGGCGAGACCTGCTGGCATTGGCCGGTCTGCGGCGCCGGATCCGAGAGTTGGGAGGCGAAGTGATCGTCACCCACCAGTCCAAGGCGGGTGTTCTGGGCCGCCTGGCGGCCCGCGCCACCGGGAAGACGCCCGTGATTCACTCACTGTCGATGGCGGACTTCGGTGAGGGCTACGGAGCCATCGAAGGGCGGATCTTTCGCTTTCTGGAGCGCCGGCTCGCCCGCTGGACTGCCGCCTACGCCGTGGTCGGAAGCGACCTCGCCCGGCGCTTCAACCAAATAGGCGTGCCTCGGGACCGGCTCAACGTGATTCGGTCCGGCGTCCGTCTCCCGCACCTACATGCCAGCCGCCGATCCATCCGCAAGCAGGTCGCCGCGAAGTACGACCTCCCGACAGATCGCCCGTGGGTCCTGCATGTAGGCAGTCTCGACCAACGCAAGAACGTGCTGGACCTCCCCATCATGCTCCAGCAGATCCTCCAACTCTCCGCCGCCAAGCGCCCATTTCTCATCGTGGCCGGAGCCGGACCCCAGGAGGACGATCTGCGTGGGCTCATCTCGAAGATTGGGGTGCAAGACGATTGTCGGATGCTCGGGTACGTGGAGGATCCCGCCGACCTCTTTATCGCGGCCGACGCGGTCGTCCTGCTGAGCCAGGCGGAAGGGCTCCCTCAGGTCCTTGTGCAGGCTGCCGCAGTCGGCACCCCCTTCGTATCGACTGCTGTCGACGGAGCCGATGAATTACTGGAACTGGGGGCGGCCGGAAGCGTGGTCGAACTAGGCGAGGTCGTGGGGGCCGCCCGGGCCCTCCTGCCCTATCTGCGTTGGCCGATCAAGAGGAGCGGCCGGATGATCGACCTTTCATCCTGGGATCCAAACCAGGTCCGGGAGGACTATCGAGCGCTCATCGCCTCCGTATCGGACTCGTTGGCCGGCAAGCTCGCCCGCGGCCGAGTGGTGGCGTTGATCGGGGCGGACGGCACGAACACCGCGGACGTGTGCAACGCCCTGGCGGCGCGATTCCGCGACATCGAGGATGTCGTCCAGCTATGCCTGGGGGCAGGCGAAGAACCCGGCTGGCTCCGTCAGCTCCGCCGGCTGCCATCGCAGAACGGGAAGCCGGGCGCCGCCGTGCGGCCTGATGCATCGAATCCAAACGGCTCCCGACGATCCGACGGGACCAGTGCTCGTGGCCTGGGCCTGCTCGACGCGATCGAAACCGCTCGAACGGTGATGATCGCCCAGGAAAAGCGTGCACGGCTCACCCGGGCGTTCAATGCGGTGAACGAAGGCGCCCTGGTTCTGACCGATCGGTTCCCACAAGCCCAGGTGACCGGCACCTGCGAGGGCCCTCAACTCCCCACATGGGCGTCCAACGGACACGGGTGGCGCAAAAAGCTGGCCGATTGGGAGCGGCAACCGTATGACCGCGCTGACGAACTCCAGCCGGACCTGGTGATCAGACTCCGGGTGTCCCAATACACGGCGGTGCTCCGTTGCCCCCACATCCCACCTGAGGAACTGCTGGCCCGGAAGCGGGTCATCGAAACTCTGCAATTCAATGGTGCGGATTGCGGAGTGGTGGACATCGATGCCGACCGTCCGATCGAGGCCGTTGTCGACGAAGCATTCGACGCCATCGTCAAATGCCTGATGCAACCGTTGGAAGGGGAGTGATGATCATCGAGTTTTGCGGTGTACCGGGAGCCGGTAAGACCACTATTGCGCATGCGCTCGTGCCGGCACTCGAGGCGGCCGGGAACGAGACGAGCCTGCCGTTGGAAGCCGTTTCGGCCCGCAGACCTCGACCCGAACGGGTGATTCGCAAGACTCTGCTCGCCGTCGGGGAAACGTTCTCGCATCCGATCAACTCGATACGGGCATTGTTCGCGGTTGCCAGGTCGCGCCAGCCAGGCTCGATTGAGACAGCCACCCGGTTGCTGAACTGGCTGGTTCTTCGTTCGCTCCTTCGACAGGCCCGCCGTCGGCCCGGCATACACGTCTTCGACCAGGGCGTGATACAGGAACTCTGTTCCCTCGGGTTTCGGGGCGACCCTTGGTCTTCGTTCAACGTCTCAGACCCGGGAGTCCGGCTGCTCGGCCCCGATCTGATTGTCGTTGTCGACGTCGACCCCGCGCTGGCCGATTCGCGTCTGGCGGCCCGACCCGGGCGACAAAGCCGGGTCGAGGCCATCAACTCGGATCGCCTGGCGTCTGTAGAACGACAAGGGGTGTTGATCGACAGTCTCCTCATCAGGTGGCAACGCCGTTTTGGTGACCGCCTGCCAACACGGGTCTCCCACATGCCCAATGCTGACGGGACCATCAACGTCGATGAGCTCGTCACGACCATCCAATCACTCGACCGCCAACAGAGCGAAGTGTCTTATGTTTGACCTGACGACGGGCCGAACCGCAGGAGAGGCCAACGGTATGCACGAACCACCCGCCTCCGCCTGGAACACCATACCGGCCACCGCCCCTCGCCAAACAGAAGAACACAACCCCATGGAGCTGCGGGAGGCGGTGCAGCGGATACTGAGCCATAGCGGGTTGATCTTCATCATGGTGCTCTTGGCCTTGCTCATCCCCGTGATCTCCTACTTCGGCAAAGAGGACATCTTTGAAGCCTCCGCCCGCCTGAGCATCGGACCCGATACCACGAATTCGTCGCAGGCCGAAGCGCTGGTCGATACCGCCAAGGGCATCATCACCAGTCCCGGACAAGTGACAGCGGCGGTCGGTCAGCTATCCGTCTATCGAGATCCGGACAAGGTCGCGGAGAAACAGATAGACGTCGAGTCCGTCGGCTCTTCTGGCGTCCTGATTCTCTCGGTCACCGACACCGACCCAGGTGTGGCAGCCCAGCTGGCCAACACACTGGCAGATCAGCTGCTGGCAACCCGCCGGCAGCAGATCATCGAGCCGCTGGAGCAGCGCTTGGCGGGGGTGGACCTGGAGCTGGCCATCGTCGAGGAAGACATTCAAGCGATCGAGTCGGAGGCCGCTTCCCAAGCGTCCGTTGACGCACTTCGCCTCCGCCTCGACGAGGCGCTCCGCCGACGCACCGAGCTCTGGACGCAGCGCCAGGACATCAATGACGCACTGGTTGCCGCGCCCAAGGCGGTGCTGCTCGACCCTGCCACCGTCCCGAGCGATGCTGAACCGACCCGGCTGGTGGCCGACCTGGCGGTCGCAGGGCTGCTGGGGCTGATACTGGGGATTGCCCTCGCCACCTTGCGCGAAACACTTCGACCTTCGATACCAAACAGCCACGCCTTGAGTCGCGTCCTTGGCGCGCCAGTCCTGGGCCATATCTCGTACCCGCTCGAGCCAGACGCCGACGTCGGGGACCAATGGCTCTTGCGCAACCTGGGATTGGCCGCCAAGGGCGCCCGCGTCGACGTGGTTCAGCTCGTCTCGGTGGGCCCCGATATCGACCTCAGGCAACTCGCGGCCCAAATCCGTCTGTCGTCGGGCCAGCTGCGTTTCTCCTCCACGGCGGCGGCCGCGGTGCCGTTGCGCGGGCTGTTGGTCAACGTGGTATCGACCAACGGCGACGATTCGCCCCGCCCGAGAGAGTTGAGTCTCGCCGAAGGCCACCGCTCCGGACTCGTGGTTGTGGCGCCCGAGGTGCTGGCCCGTGACGAGCTGTCAGACCTCGAGCACCTCCTAGCCATCACCGACTGGCCCCTGCTCGGGATCATCAGCTACCTCTACACCGGGGTCAGCCGGGCGCCCGATGCAACCGAGGTGGTCGACGTACACGTCGATGTGGAGTTGATTCCCGCTCCGGAGCCATCAGCCGAACCCTGGTCATGAACCGGCTCCCGACAACGGGCGCGGAGTCCGCAATGGGGTTGAGGGGACGGTCCAAAACATGAAGGCGCTGGCGCCTGTCGCCCGATCCTTTCCCTTCCAGCAGCCCCGTCACCAGGGCCCCTTTGCCCTCGACCTGCTGGCGTACGACAGGATCGCCATCGTCGCAGTGGGGGCCGCGATCTCGATCCTCCCGGTTCTCAACCCGAAAGGCCCACTCAACGTCGCTCCCGTCGACTTGATAATGGCAAGCGGGATCATCGCCGTGATCCTGTGGGCGGGTGCCAGTCACACCGGGGTTCACGCCCCCTATGTCATCCCCCTGACCGGGCTGCTCGTCACCGGACTCGTGGCCGCTCTCGTGGGAAATGCCCCCAAGACCGGAGGCACGGCTGTCATCCAGGAGATCTTCCTGCTGGGATGGTGTGCGGCCATCACGACGTTGGTCCGGACGCCGCGAGCGCTGCGCGCCGTGGTGCGAACATGGAGCTTGAGCTCGATCGTGTGGGGCGTCATCCTGCTCCTGGCAGAAGCCGGCGGTGTGGCCTCGGTTCCGGGCGGGTCAGGAGGCCTCGGGGGACGTTCTCGCCTCTGGTTCGATCACCCGAACCTGGCCGGCAACTATTTCGCTGTGGCGGTGTTTGTGGTTCTGGCAACGCGATATCCGCGCCGGCGCGCTCTACGGATCCCAGCTCTCATGATCCTCATCGCCGCGGTTGCCTTGACCGGATCCAACACCGCCCTGTTGACGTTGCCGCTCGGGGGCCTCGTGATCGCGTTCATTCGATTCAGGCAGCGGCACGGGACGAGTTCGGCGCTCGCCGTCGTCTTGACGCTCGTCATCGCTACCGCTGCCGCGTGGGCGGCGCTGGCGGGCACAGTCGCCACCGTGGTGGAGGACACCGACGCACCCATCGTCCGTTACTCGGTCGGCAGATATTCCAAGAGTGCTTCATCTCGCGAGTCGCTGTTCCGGACGATGTACGAGCTCTTCCGAGAAGGAACTCAGATCGGTGTCGGACCGTCCGCCACCAAGCAAGCACTGGCCGATCTCGATGCACCGGTTGCCAAACAGGCCCACAACGACTACCTGGCGACACTCGTCGAACGGGGGCCGCTGGGGGTCGTCGCTCTCGTCGGCCTCATCGCGGCGATTGCTTTACGAGCCGGGAGCATCCAGCGCCTCGCCCCTCGATGGGCGTCGGTCATCCCCAACCCGGCCGCACTGGCGGCTGTCCTCGTGGGGTTCCTGCTGACCGCGTTGACCCACGAAGTACTGCATTACCGACACTTCTGGACGCTGCTGGCAGTGGTCGCAGCTCTGCACCTCTACGGGACACAACGACCGATCCCGGCGGCAAAACCGTTGGAGCGCGGCTTCGCCGGGAACGTCGCCGGCACGAACGACGTGAGCGGGATCCCATGACGACATACGGATACAGACTGGATATGTAGATGCGGTGTCCGGCTTTCCGAAGAGAGATCAGAGGAAAGTCGGCAACGGTACTTCCCCCGATACGCGCTGCAAGCGCCCTCGCGTTGTCGATGATCTTCCTACTGGCACCTGGCGACGACCGGGCCGGATCAGCCCAGGCCCAAAGCTCACCGGTATTCGTGGGTGCGGGCGACATCGCCGATTGTGGACGAACAACCGATGAGGCCACGGCTCAACTGCTCGACGGGATCCCCGGAACCGTCTTCACAATCGGCGACAACGCCTATCCATCGGGCTCAACCTCCGATTTCAACAATTGTTACGACCCGACCTGGGGCCGGCACAAGACCCGAACCAAGCCCACGATCGGCGACAACGAATACAACACATCGAACGCCACGCCCTACTTCAACTACTTCGGCGCTGCCGCCGGCGATCCAACACAGGGCTACTACAGCTACGACGTAGGTAGCTGGCACATCATCTCCCTGAATTCGAATTGCAGTGAGGTGGGCGGCTGTGGCTCGAGCTCGCCGCAGGGTCAGTGGCTGGAGGCTGATCTGGCTGCCAACTCCCACGCTTGCATCCTCGCGCTTCACCACAGGCCGCGGTTCAGCTCGGACGGTGGGGATTCCGGTATGGAGAGCTTCTGGAGCACGCTGTATGCCGCAAAAGCAGATGTCGTACTGAGCGGCCACCGGCACAACTACGAACGCTTTGCCGAACAGACGCCGTCCGGCGCGGCCGACCCGGGTCGCGGCATTCGTCAATTCGTGGTTGGTACCGGCGGCTCCGGTCTGAGTTCGTTCGGCAGCACCGCCGCCAACAGCCAGGCCCGCGACGACAATTCCCACGGGGTCTTGAAACTGACGCTCCACCCGACGAGCTACGAATGGGAGTTCGCCCCCATCACCGGAGACACCTTCACCGACGTGGGCAGTGCCGACTGCTTCGACGGGTCGGGGCCACCGCCCAGTGGTCGTGATATTGATGTGTATGCGGCTGGTTTCACGGGCCAGGAGGTGATGGAGCTGCGGATCAATGGGGGGTTGGTCCAGACGTGGAATGTGACCAATAGTCCCTCATCGAATGTTCAGGTGTTCAGCGTGGTGGATTAT